>JBFGKW010000026.1:0-34802 GCA_041576495.1 Aridibacter sp.
CAGATCGCGCATCATCGCCCGTTTGTGTGATTCGATATCGCTGGTTATTTCGTCATCGGTGGCGTCGACGATTTTGGTCCCGTCTTTTTTGACGAGCAGCGCCGGCTGCCCCATCGTATAACCGCCGATCCCGCGGCCGGATACGGATTCGATCGAGTGACAGACGATGCACGACACCCCTTCTTCGTCAAAGGGCCGCTCTGAAAATTGAGGTTTGTCGGTCAGCGCCCCGCTAAAGAGCGCGGTCGGATTGTGACACGATTCGCAATGCCGCGTAAAGGCGATGTTTTTCTGGGCGATCAAATCGTTGACATTCTTCTGGTAAAAGGGTTCTACGAAAGCCTTGGCGTGGGCCGACTGATCCCACTGGGGATGAATGTCGGTGTGGCACTTTGCGCATCGTGCCGATGGAGTGAAATCTTTGGCGGGAATGAATTTGCCGTCAAAGGTGTTCGCGTTTCCCGGCGAAAACGGTTTGTCCTTCCCAAACCGGAAATCGTAAGTTTCCGAAATCCAATCGTTGTAATCCACGGGCGTGGTGTTTTCAGAATTTACGATCCGGATTGAAAAAAGGGCCGAACCAACGGCCAACCATACGGACACGGCGAGAATCTTAATAAATCTTTTTTTCATCGAGCGTGTTTCTTCAATTTATTGCGCGAATACCAAAAATTTTACTTTTTGAATGCGTTATTCGCAAGCGGGTTGATTGCCCGGCCTTTGACACGCGAAGAAAATATTCCCGCGGTTTGGGGCGGGAAGGCGTTGGACGCCCTAATTTGTTAAGATTACGGGGTACTATTTATTAATACGGAGATTAAGATTGATGAGCAATTATTTTAAGGGATTTGCGGCAGTATCGATATTTGCGGCGCTGGCTGTATTTGTTTTGACCGGTTTCGGACTTTCGTCAAACGCCGGTTCGAAGACGATGGAGGAGCGTTACGCCGCCGCCGGTGACAAAAAACTTCCGGCCGCGGAAACGAAAGGAATTTACGATATTGATAAGGCTCACAGCTATGTCGGGTTTCACGTCAGGCATATGGGGTTGGTCGATATACCGGGCAGCTTTAACGAATTTGAGGGCGCGATCGATTTCGATTCCTCAAAGATAAAGAATTCGACAGTTGAGTTTACGGCAAACGTAAAGAGTATCGACACAAGGGTCAACGGACGTGATAATCACCTGCGGAGCAAAGATTTTTTTGAGGTTGAAAACTATCCGTCGATGTCGTTTAAGAGTACAAAGGTTAAAAAGCGGCGCGGAAATAAGTACCGCGTCTACGGAAACCTGACGATCAAAGGCAAGACCCGGGAAATAATGATTCCGTTCCGCATTTACGGCCCGATCAAAGACCAGCGCGGAACCTTAAAAATGGGTATCGAAGGAGAGACGAGTATCAACCGGCGGGATTATGACATCAATTACGGGGGCAATCTTCCGACCGGTGTGCCCGTGATTGGCGATCAGGTAACCGTACTGATACGGCTTGAGACGGTTATGCGAAAGGAAACTACGGCAGCGGGAAAATAGCGGGCTGGAGATGCCGTTTAAGCGGTACGGAGTACTTTACGGAATACGCGGTACGATTTACCCATTAGCTTTCTCGTATCGCGATCCAAAATGCAGAAACACGACTGCTAAGGAGTGTGTACGGCTTGTAATCGTCGATGGTCAATGGATTACACGTTCCCTCGCGGTCGCGTTTCAGCCGGGCGCGTACCTGCCTGTTGATAAAGTGCAGGGTTCAGGCGAATGGATTTATGCAAATGAAAAAAGATTTGGCGCGATTCCTGCGAATATCTGCGATCGGATTTTTTGTTGGAGCGGTCTTGATTGATCCGATAAGTGTTGCTTTCGGCCAGACGATGACGATCGAGGAGTATGAACCGAAGTCTACGCTGGTAGTTCCCGAAACCAAGATAACAAGGGCGAAATTCCCGTTTATCGACATCCATAACCACCGGCGGTCCAATATGACGCCCGGGGACCTGGCGAAAATGGTTGCTGAAATGGATGCGCTGAATATGAGGGTTCTGGTAAACCTCAGCGGGCGAAGCGGAGAAACGCTTGCCGAGGGAGTAAGGAATTTGAAGGGCAGATACCCCGACCGGTTTGTCGTTTTTGCCAATATCAGTTTTGATGGGATTGATGAACCCGGTTACGGGGAAAGGACCGCCAGACAACTTGAGGAGGATGTCAGGAATGGGGCGCAGGGGCTCAAGATTTATAAGAATCTTGGTTTAACCGTAACCGATAGCAAGGGTGTCCGGGTCCGCACCGATGACCCGCGTCTGGATCCGGTGTTCGCGAAATGCGCCGAGCTGAATATTCCGGTCCTGATCCACACCGGTGAACCTCGTTCTTTCTTTGAACCGCATGACCGTTTTAACGAACGCTGGCTCGAGCTCAAACAGTTTCCCAATCGCGCGCGGCCGGCAGATAAATATCCCACCTGGCAGGAAGTTATGGCCGAGCAGCACAACCTGTTTGCCCGGCATCCGAAAACAAAGTTTATAAATGCCCACCTTGGCTGGATGGCGAATGACCTGGCCAGTCTCGGAAAACTCCTGGACAAAAACCCGAATGTCTACACCGAAGTGGCCGCCGTGGTTGCCGAGCTCGGCCGGCAGCCCCGGTTTGCTCGCCAGTGGTTTATCAAATACCAGGACCGCGTGTTATTCGGGAAAGATACCTACGCGCCTGACGAATATCATACCTATTTTCGGATCTTCGAAACGTCTGACGAGTATTTTGATTATTTTCGAAAACGCCACGCATTCTGGAAAATGTACGGACTCGATCTGCCCGACGAGGTTTTAAAGAACTTCTATTACAAGAATGCGCTGAAGTTATTGCCGGGGCTGGATCCGTCGGGATTCCCGGAATGACCCATTGATTGAGGGGTCAGATTTGATCAGTGCTTATCAAACATCGGTGTTGGTAATCTTTGAAATCGTAGAAAGTCTATGATTTTATTATCACCCACGGTATTCTTGTGAAGTTGTATACGGTGATGCTAGGATTCAAGCAATCTTACAAATTTTATGCATTTCGATACCAACAAGACTCTGATTCTGTCGAATAGAGATGTCCAGCGCATTATCCGCGAGGTCGGCGTTGACCAATTGATGGATGCTGTCATTAAACGACTAAACGAAGCAATCATTTCGTTTGATTCGGCGCGAACCGTGATTCCCGTGCGCTCGGGTTTCCAGTATAAAACCCCAAACTCTGGTCTGATAGAATGGATGCCGCTCTTAGAGGAAGGTGGTGACGTATTGATCAAGATCGTTGGGTACCATCCGGCTAATCCGGAGATTCACGGCTTGCCAACGATCGTTTCCACTATTTCAGCTTACGACACCTCGACCGGTCATTTAAAAATGGTCATGGACGGGATGTTTGCAACCGCGCTGCGGACCGGTGCCGCCTCGGCAGTGGCGAGCCGCGTTCTGGCTCATCCGGAAACCTCGGTTCTCGGACTTATCGGGTGCGGTACCCAGTCCGTGACGCAGCTTCATGCGCTTTCCCGGATATTCGATCTGAAAACGGTTTTGCTTTATGATACGGATCGGTCCGCGGTGGATTCGATGTCGGATCGATGCCGGCCGCTAAACCTCGACGTGGTGTTTTTATCTTCTGAAATAGAATCAATAGTGGAATCTTCGGATATTCTTTGCACCCAAACTTCGATCGAAGTGGGATCGGGACCCTTGTTTAAAGGAATAACGCCAATACCTCACACCCACATTAATGCGGTAGGTTCCGATCTTCCGGGTAAAATGGAAATCCCGATCGGGCTCTTGAAAAGGAGTTTTGTTTGTCCCGATTTCAAGGATCAGGCGATTCTCGAAGGAGAGTGCCAGCAACTCGATCCGGAAGATATCGGGGACGATCTGGCAGCGGTAATTCGTCATCCCGACGATTTTGTCGCGCTAAGAGAAAAAAATACCGTTTTCGACTCAACCGGCTGGGTGCTCGAAGATCAGGTCGTGTTGGACTTATTCCTCGGGTATTCACGTCAACTAGGGCTCGGGAAAGAGATAGAAATCGAAGCAATGCCCAAGGATGCAAAAAATCCCTACCAGTTTGCGTTGGATTTGGGGGAGCCCGGATTGCACGCAAAATCGCGGGTTGCAATCCTGACAAAAAAAATCCACTAATCCACCCTGAACGCTTTTCGCAAATTTCGGCTCAGTTGATCGGTATCTCACGAATTTTCTCACGCCGGATTTCCTTGTATGATTGGCCGTCGAAAAGGGATGTCACTTGAATTACCCTGATCCGACTGATCGGGCGTGGGCGCTCAAACGAGGGAGCAGTCGGATAAGTCCATAAGTTTGCCGGAGCCTTGAAATAACTAAAAATGGTGTTTTTAGATAATCGAACGTTCCAATTCCGGATAAAACGCTGCGTGAATCCATCAAATTTTGTCGCCATCACGTGATCATATCGAACCAGACCCTGAGATTTCTCAAGTTCCAAAACCTCGTCGCGCGATTTCAAATTCAGGATTTCCGGCGCAGCTCCCCAGGTAATCGGAAGTAGCGGCTTTTTCGGATCCAAATACCCGAACTGGCCCAGGGTAAACTGGTACTCATAAGGGGCAAAAAACCCTGGCGGGAGCATAACGGTCCGCCGGTCAACGGTAACTGCCTCAAATCGGTATGTATATGTAGCCGGAGAATCATACCAAGCGAGCTTAACCGGTTTGAATAAAAAGATTCCTCCGACGATCAGAAACAGCGATACCGCAAAATGTTTGCCCGTGAAAATGGGAAGCTCCGAAAATCCATCCTTCCGCAAAAACAACCACAAAAGAGCTGCTTCAAGAACCGCCCAATTCCAAAACAATATGCCTGAAAAAGCAAAAATACCCGCGTGAAAGATTATCCAGGCCCCTAGAAAGAATCTGACGAAATGACGGTTCCGAAAAAAAAGGACCGCACCGAATTCGACGATCAGCGTGAATATCTTGAGCGGCAAGTTAAAATTTCCCAGCCAGGTTGCAAGGGAAGAAACTGTTTCGGGTTGTAGAAAGCCAAGCCACCCATTCGCATATGTCGCCGGCAACAGAAAATGGAGCTGGTCATATCGAATCCACTGCCACCGCATCTTGGCGAGCCCGGAATACCAATAGTGCGCTGCAAACAGACAACACGTAAAAAAGACATAGTCGGAAGCCCGGAATCTTCGTGTCGGAAGGAAAACCAGGAAAAATGCCGAAAAAAGTATAAGCACACGGATCGGAAGTAATTGAATTGTCCAACTGAATCCGGAAAGCACATCGATCTGCGGGATGACGGGCAGCAATACCGTCAAAAACGGCAATACGAAAACGGGCCGGATATAGACGAGTAAGGGGAAAATTAAAAGAAGAGTGCGATCCGCATAGTGAGCCCGATTGAAATACAGATTGTAATCGTATGTAGAAAACGTCCATGCCAGAATTAATGTGGTCAAGACTATGAAAAATCTTATCGCGCTGCCCTTCGAAAAATCCTCCCATCGAGAAAACAGATTTTCCTTAAAATAGAAAAGAAAACCGAAGAGCGGAATGAGAATCAGTGAATAGGGGTTAAAAAAAAGGTTTTTTAGGAACTCAAAATAGATGAATCGGGAATCAAAACTTTCGGGAGGGATTCTGATTATCTGAAACCCGATCCGGTCAATTAAACAGTAAATCACGAGTACGCTGCCGATTCGAATTAAGAAAGGCAAAACGGCGCCATCATCAGTTTCTGCCCATTGTGTCAACCAATACCGATAACCAAAACGGATTTTATCACCTATCGATTTCATAGAATTCGGGACAATGCGGCAGCGGAAACGGCTTATTGTTGAAACTATCACGGCCGGACTGAATTTGAAAATATGAGCCGATGAACGAAATTTTCGGACCCGTTTTTTACCGGAAACCACCAGATCATTTGACATTAATGCCGTACACATCTCAAGATAAATTAAAACCAAAATGGATTTCTCCTGGACGAAAGAGCAAACCGAACTCCGAACGCAGGTTGCCGAATTTGCCGAACGAGAATTAAACGATGACCTGACCTCACGGGAGCAGGAAGCGCTGTTTTTGCGTGATCTTTGGAAGAAATGCGCGGAGTTTGGAATTCAGGCACTTCCAAATCCGGGAAGATACGGAGGAAGGTTCGAAGAAGCGAATATTCTAACGTCAATCCTGGCGATGGAAGGGTTTGGATACGGTTGCCGCGACAATGGACTCGCTTTCGCGCTTAATGCCCAAATGTGGACCGTCCAGCTGCCAATCGCACGGTTTGGCACCGATCGACAAAAAGAAAGGCTGCTTCCGGCTTTTGCGTCAGGTGACATTATCGGTTCTCACGCACTGACCGAGCCGGAAGCCGGTTCGGATGCGTTTAGCTTGAAAATGACCGCCGAAAAATGCGACGGCGGATACGTGTTGAACGGCAGGAAATCCATGGTCAGCCTCGCACCGGTCGCCGATATCGCGTTGGTTTTTGCCAGCACCGACCCGGCTCTCGGAAAGTGGGGCGTTTCGGCTTTTCTCGTCGATACAGATAAAAAGGGAGTGACCGTCGGCGAGCCCAGGAGCAAAATGGGCCTTCGCACGGTTCCGCTTGGCGATCTTGAATTTGACGAATGTTTTGTCGAGGAAAAAGACCGGCTTGGCGCAGAAGGCAGCGGTTTTAGCATCTCTAGCCATTCGCTCGAGTATGAGCGGTGCGCGATACTCGCAAGTCAGCTGGGAGCGATGGAACGCCAGTTAGAGGAAACGGTTTCACATGCCCGGCGCCGTCAGCAATTTGGTCAGCCGATCGGCAAGTTCCAGTCGGTATCCAATCGGGTCGCCGAGATGAAACTTCGCCTCGAAACGTCAAGGCTTCTGCTGTATCGGGTTGCCTGGCTCAAGCAGGCAGGCAAGCCGGCGATGCTTGATGCAGCGCTTCTAAAACTCCACCTAAGCGAGAGTTTCGTCTCGTCGAGCCTGGATACGATAAGAAATCATGGCGGAAGGGGTTATCTTACCGAATCCGAGATCGAACGTGATCTTCGGGATGCCGTAGGCGGATTGCTGTATGCCGGAACTTCGGATATTCAGCGCAACATTATTGCCCGGATTTTGGGTTTATAAATACTATTTACTTACTCACTGACACCATCAAACGCTCCGCCGAAAGGTTCCCCGAAAAGGCGGCTTTCCGATTCGCAAGTGATTCTGTAACTTATGAGGGTCTGTCGGATGCGGCGAACCGGCTTGCGTCAATGCTAATCGAGTGCGGGGTAAAAAAAGGCGATCGCGTGGGAATTTTTTCGGGCCCCTCGCTGGAATCTGCCAAGGCGGTATTCGGGATTATGAAGACCGGTGCCGCGTATGTACCGCTTGATCCCAGCGCTCCCGCGGCACGAAACGCATTTGTGATAAATGACTGCGGAATCCGGCTCCTCGTAAGTTCGGAATCTTGCCTCGAATCGCTGAAACTCTTGTTACGTGAAGAAACGGGCGTGAGCACGATTGTCGGAATCGATGAAGATTTGGGCGTTCGAACAGTCGGAAATCGTGAGATTTGGCAGATGGCAGGCGACGAGTTAAATGTCCGCGTGCTCGATGATGACCCTGCCTACATAATGTACACATCCGGAACCACCGGTGAACCAAAGGGGATTGTTCACACCCACCGGAGCGGATTATCTTATGCGAAGCTTTCGAAAGAACTTTACCAGGTGAATCCGGAAGACAGACTAGGTAATCACTCGCCTCTCCATTTTGACATTTCGACGATGGGATATTTTACGATGCCGCTGGCCGGTGCGACCACGGTTATAATTCCTGAAGCATACAAAAAATTCCCGGCAAGTCTTTCCCAATTGATCGAAGACGAAATGCTCACCATCTGGTATTCCGTGCCGTTGGCGCTCATTCAGTTGGTTCAACGCGGACTCTTGGAGAAACGCGACCTTAAATCCCTTCGGTGGGTATTATTCGGCGGCGAACCATTTCCGTCTAAACACCTCAGGGAACTTATGAAAGCTATCCCGCGGGCAACGTTTTCCAACGTTTACGGTCCCGCCGAAATAAATCAGTGTACTTATTATCATCTTTCGAAGGCGCCCGCTCCGGAAAAACCGGTTCCGCTCGGCCGGGTGTGGGATAATACGGAAATTCTGGTTGTGGATAATGACGATCGCCGCGTCGCCAGAGGGGAAACGGGAGAACTTCTTGTCCGGACGGCGACGCTTATGAAAGGCTACTGGAGAAGACCGGAATTGACCAAAAAAACGCTTTTTACGAGAGAGCGTGTTCCGGGCGTGCCGGAAGTATTCTATCGAACGGGAGATTTGGTCTTCGAAAACGCGAAAGGTGATCTCGTATTCATGGGGCGACTCGACCGGCAGGTCAAAATCCGCGGCTATCGGATCGAGCTCGATGAAATCGAATCCGTTTTGACGGCTCATCCACATATCGAAGAAGCGGCGGTTTATGTTTATGAAAAGAACGGTGACCAGCCGCAGATCGCGGCGCGGGTTGTCGTTAAGGCCGGATCAAGTATTAGCGGACCCCGATTGCAGAAAGATCTGGGAAAGTATTTGCCCTCATACTCGGCTCCGAGCCTGATCAGTTTTTCCGACATATTGCCTCGAACAGCGGCGGGCAAGATAGATCATAAAGAAATTAAACGCCAAGGCGAACAGGAATTCAAAAAATGAGGGAAGAGATCAAAAATTTCATAATTGGCGATCTGCTCGGAAACCGAACAGGAATCGAACTCTCGACGGAGGACGACATTCTGACGGACGGGTTAATAGACTCGCTAGGCGTGATGCAGCTGATCGCCATGATCGAAGACCGATTTAAGATACAGATACCGGCGGAAGATATGGTGATCGAAAATTTCAGGTCAATTCGGGCGATCGAGGTTTACATCGGGAAACGGCAGGCGGGTTGATCAATTAATATGCACGTAGATAAGGCAAAAATCGAAACCAAAGCACTCGGTTTGACACAAAGCCAGACCGCGATTTGGACCGGACAAATGCTCCATCCGGCGAGCCCGCTCTACAATATGATATATACGTTTGAATTTGCGGGAGAAATCGATCCCGCCCTTTTCCAAACCGCATTTCGGGGCTTAATCGAACGAAGCGATTCCCTTCGAACGATTTTCCCGGTTGGACCAAATTCGCCCCGCCAAAGGGTCGTTTCCCGGATTGATTATCAACTGGAATACCTCGATTGGTCAGGCGAAAGCTCTCCGCGGGAACGATTGCATTCCTGGCTTGACGCTAGAGGGAGTGCAATTCTGAAACTGGAGGAATGTTCGTTCGATTCCGTTTTGATCAAGACCGGCGAAGAAAGATTCGTTTGGTACTTCAATCAGCATCATTTGACGACGGATGCCCGTTCGGTGGCCCTCTATTATCGTAAAATGTCCGAGTTATACGAGGGATCACGCCGCGGAGAAATAGGGGCGGTTGAAAAATTTCCACCGTTTAGAAAGTATTTGGATTTTGAAAAAAATGCCCAAAACGATCCCGGCCGAAGTGTAATAAACAGTTACTGGAAGGACAAGATAAGGTCGCTGCCGTCCCCCCCGCGGCTATACGGCCACGCGGGGTTTGCTGGAACCACCCGTTCAGAGAGAATTGTTGTCGATTTGGGAAAATCGCGATCGAATGCCCTGACAGCACTCACAAACGATCCGGTGCTGCGGTCATTAACGAAAGATCTCTCGCTTTTCAATATATTTGCAACGGTCCTTTTCGCCTTTCTCTACCGGGTCAGCGGACAAGAAAACCTTGCGATCGGAACTCCCGTACACAACCGGTCAACGCCTGACTTTAAACAAACGCCGGGACTGTTCATCGAGTTCTTCCCTTTCCAGGCCGAACTCAAAAACGAAGATACTTTTGAATCGCTTTTCCGGCGAATCAATATAGAAAGTCTTGGGCTCCTCCGGCACGCGCTGCCCGGAGCCGGAACGCCGGATGGCAACCGGAGTTTTAACGTCGTACTAAACTACGTCAACACCGTATTTACCGATTTCAACTGGGTTCCGTGTAATGCCACCTGGCGACATCCAAAACACGGTGACGCGGAGCACCATTTACGGCTGCATATTTATAATGATCGTAAATCGGAAACGATAAAGCTCATATTCGATTTTAACCGTGGCGCGTTTAGTCAACCAGAACTCGAATCCGTGCCGGAGCATTTCCTTTCAATGCTCGACGCTTTTACAAATGACCCCCGGCAGGAAATCTCGTCGCCGCGTTTGATCAGCAGCCGGGAACTCAATGCGCCGATGATCGAAGATAATAATCCAGACGGCGCAAAAGATGATGAGATCCTGACCGTAGTCGAGCTCTTCCAAAAGCAGGTGGCTGAAAACCCGGATTCTTCTGCGGTAATAGTGAAGGACCGGACATTGAGTTATTCCGAATTGGATCAGAGGTCTGACGTGCTGGCCAGCTATTTGATCAAACAAGGCCTCAGCGAAGGCGACCGGATAGTGCTTTATTTAAAACGTTCCGCAGATTTGTTGATCGGGATTCTGGGAACATGGAAGGCGGGATGTACATATGTGCCGGTCGCCGCAAACAACCCGCGCGAAAGGATTATCGAAAGGATTCGGGAATCTGATGCGAAAGTCTTGTTAACTCACGGTGAAATGGATGAATTAGTGTCCCGGCTGCCCGTGCCAGTCATAAAACTCGAAAGGGAAATTGGATCCGTTGAGAAAGGGGAAGACTGCTCGGTTGAGCAAACGTGTTCTCCGGACGCAGACGCATACATTATGTTTACTTCCGGCACTTCCGGAAATCCGAAGGGTGTGCGGATTTCCCACCGTGCGCTTCAAGTTTACGTGCGGGCCGCATCCCGCAAGTATGCCGATAGCGTCAATCCGGTGTTTCCGCTGTTTACGACTATTGATTTCGACCTGACGGTTACGTCCCTTTTTGTTCCCCTGGTTACCGGCGGATCAATTGTCGTTTATGAAGAACCGAATGCCGGTCCCGATCTGGCCGTACTCGACGTCATTAACGACAATCGTGCCGATGTTGTAAAACTGACGCCATCACATCTGACGCTGTTGGGTAACGACGATCTTGAGAACTTGAAAGCCAAAACACTGATCGTCGGCGGTGAGGATTTTCGCTCTGACCTTGCCGCCCGGATAACACGCAGTGTTCCGCCGGGCGTTAGAATTTTTAATGAGTATGGCCCGACCGAGGCGACTGTCGGATGCATCCTCCACGAGTTTGACGCAAATTATGACCGGTCTGCCTCTGTGCCGATCGGTAAACCATTTGCGCAATCTGAGGTCTATTTGCTCGATAAGCGCCTGAACCCGGTTCCGCCCGGGGTTTCCGGCGAGCTGTATATCTCGGGCCCGGGGCTTTCCGACGGATATTCGAACGACCCCGAATTAACAAGTCAGAAGTTTGTAGCAAATCCTTTTAGACCCGGTACAAAAATGTATCAAACGGGCGATATGGCACGACTCAACCGTCAGGGCAAACTCGTTTGTCTTGGACGAATTGATCATCAAATCAAAATCGGGGGTATCCGTATCGAACCGGGAGAAATTGAATCGGTTCTCTCATCTTATCCCGGAATTGATGACTGTGCGGTGGAATTAATCGACGGCGGTATGCAATACCCGGTCAAAGAGATAGTTTATTGCGCACGCTGCGGTCTTCCGTCAAATTATCCGAACGCAGAGTTTGATGAAACCGAAATCTGCAGCCTCTGCCGGTCATTTGAAACTTATCGCCTCCGTGCCCGCAATTTCTTCAAAACACCCGGCGACCTCAAAGACCTTTTTGAATCCGCGAAGGCGGATCGGGAAGGTGATTACGATTGTCTTATGCTTTTAAGCGGCGGCAAAGACAGTACTTATGCCCTTGCGAAGCTCGCGGAAATGGGACTCAGCGTGCTGGCCTTTACTCTCGACAACGGCTACATCTCGGACCAGGCCAAATCAAATATCCGGAGGGTCGTTAAGGACCTCGAGGTTGATCACATCTTCGGCACAACTCCGGCGATGAACGCGATCTTTGTGGATAGCCTCAAGCGCCATAAAAACGTCTGCAACGGCTGCTTTAAGACGATTTACACGCTGAGCATCAAGGTTGCGCTCGAAAAGAAGATTCCGTTTATCGTAACAGGCCTCTCGCGTGGCCAATTTTTTGAAACCCGTCTGACTGAAGAATTATTTTGGAATGACGATGTCGAACAGATCGACACCACGATACTCGAAGCCCGAAAAAACTATCACCGAATCAATGATGAAGTTAGAAAATCGCTCGATACTTCCATCTTTGATGATGATGCGGTATTCGAAAAGGTCAGATTTATCGATTTTTACAGATATTTTGATGTCAGCCTGGATGAAATGCTGGCATTTCTTGACAAGCACCTGCCCTGGGTGAGACCGACCGATACGGGCCGTTCGACAAACTGTCTGATCAACCAGGTCGGGATTTATGTTCACAAAAAGGAGCTCGGATACAGTAACTATGCATTTCCTTACAGCTGGGATGTCAGGATGGGGCACAAAACCCGCGAGAATTCGGTGGATGAAATAAACGAAGCGATCGATGAAACCAAAGTAAAGAAAATCATTCGGGAGATCGGTTACCGGGAACAGCCGTTCGAACCGGAAAATAATGAAACACTGATCGGCTGTTATGTTTCAAATCAGGATATCCCGGCGCTTGAACTGCGAAATCATCTTTCACAAGAGCTTCCCTCATATATGATTCCTTCGCGCTTTCGCCGCCTCGACGCCCTCCCGACCACGGCAAACGGAAAAATAGACAGAAGAGCGTTACGGAAACTCGATCTTAAGCGGACCGAATCCGGTTCCGCCTATTCCGCACCGAAATCGGAAATTGAAATCCTGCTCACCGGCATTTGGTCGGAAGTTCTCCGGATCGAATCGATCGGTGCCCGAGACAATTTCCTTGAACTGGGCGGCCATTCACTTGCCGCTATACGAATAATTGCAAGGACCAACGAAGCACTCGATCTCGATATTCCGCTGAACAAGATATTTGAGTTGCCGACCATCCGTGAGCTATCGCAATTTATCGAACATACGATAGCGCGTTTGCTAAACGAGTTTGCTGCGGGAGCGCCGGACTAATCAGAGAATACCCTTCGCCAATTAAACTTCGGAATAGGCTTAATTCACTCAAATCATTGTTTTTAGCGGAAGTGAGTTTATTGCCGGGGAAATCGATATTTGTTATACTCCGCCAATACACAGCCCGTAAAAATCCTAATTCAGGTGCCCGATAATCGCGCTCTGAATAGATTATGCTGCCGGTTTCGATAATTTATTCGGGCGGAATTATTACGAGATGAGTAAGTCCGTTTGGCTGGTGGCGAAAAACTTCGTCTTTCCATTCCGGGTTTCTGGGGACGTTTTTACTTCGAACGTTGAAGTACGAAATCGGGGCCGAATATGAAATGAAGCAAATATTCAGGCAGACCAAATTTATTCTTCTTGCCGTCTTTCTCGCCGCGCTTTTCCCGGGCGCAACCTCCGCCCATGCACCGAATCAAAGCTACATATTCCTTCGAATTTACGAACATTCAATTGCCGGACGATTTGAAATTACCGCCAAAGATTTGAACCGCGTCCTCGCCCTTGATCTAAAACCGGGACTCAAGAAAGACGATGTCAAACCATATTTGCCGGAAATTCACAGCTACCTGCGTGAAAATGCGTCGTTCAGCGCAAAAGACGTTGAATATAAGATCCGGTTTACCGGAACCGACATTCTCGAAGATGGAAATCTTGGCGATTTTGTTACGTTGAAATTCGAACTCGACGGGGTCCGCGACGTTCCGGACAGGCTTACCGTTAATTACGGGGCAGTGTTAAACGAGACCCCAAACCATCAGGCGATGGTGGTTATTGAATATAATTGGCGGGCAGGGATTTACGGTAATGAATCGATCGTTTCACTTGTTTTTTCGAGTAAAAACAATACGCAGGTTCTTGAAACACAACGGTCAGCAACCATTTTTCAGGGATTTATCGCAATGATAAAACTCGGAATCTGGCATATCTGGATCGGTATCGACCATATCCTGTTTCTTCTGGCGTTGGTCTTACCGTCCGTCCTTATCCTGAGGCGGCGTGATGACGATCTGCCTCTCGAACCCGGATCGATGCGAATGTACTGGGTGCCGGTCGAAAAGTTTAAGCCGGCGCTGATCAACGTCGTCAAAATTATCACTTGTTTTACGATCGCCCACACGATCACATTGAGTTTGGCTGCACTCAATTTTATAGACCTTCCAACCCGCTTGGTGGAATCAATAATTGCACTTTCCATCGCCCTTGCAGCGTTGCATAACATACGCCCGGTGCTTATCAGTAACGAGTGGCTCATCGCGTTCGGGTTCGGACTTTTTCACGGTTTTGGATTTGCCGGTGTGCTGGCTGAAAAAGGGTTTGGCGGGGAATTTATGGCGCTCACGCTGCTTGGATTTAATCTCGGTGTCGAGATCGGCCAGATGGTCATCATCCTTTTCATGTTTCCTGCACTCTTTTTGCTGCGCAAGACCGGATTTTACAACCGGTTTGTAGTTATCACTTCATTAATCCTGATCCTGGCGGCGATTTATTGGTTCATCGAACGGGCATTTGAGATTGATTTGCCGCTTGGCGGACTCGTTCTGAAGTCCCTTGGAATTCTTTGATTTATGAAAGCTGTTGAAAAAAGAAAACAGAAAAGCTCCTTACTCGATAAGTGGCTCAATCGACAAAAGGAAGGGACCTCGCCGGGAAAGATAACCCCTCGGCCGAATGATGTTCCGGTGCCGCTTTCCAGAGGGCAGGAGCGGCTTTTATTTGTCCAGCAGCTTTATCCGGATAATCCTTTTTACAATTACGCAGATACTTACCGCGTCACCGGAGATTTAAATGTGGGCGCGCTCCTTAAGAGTTTCGAGATTATAGGCCGAAGACACGAAATCCTGCGAACGACTTTTGGTATTTCAGCCGGAACGGGAGAGGCGTCTCAAGAAATTCATAAAGATTTTGCTTTTGAAGTCATCAAGCGGGATCTCCGGACCGTTCCAGAATCCCGGCGTGTCGAAACCGCAAAAAAAATGGCGGTCAAACTTGCCCGCCAGCCATTTGATTTGAGCCGAGGTCCGCTGACGCGGATTGCAGTATTGCAACTCGCCGACAACGATCATTTCATTATCCTGACCATGCACCACATAGTTTTTGACAAATGGTCAATGGGTATTCTGTTGCAGGAATTGGCAGACAATTACAGGAATTTAGTTAGCGGAAAACAGGTAAGTGTCATCCGTCCGGACGTTCAATACGGAGACTTTTCCTACTGGCAAAAAGACCGTAACGTCGACCCCGAAACCATCGCTTACTGGACGGACAAACTGCAAAGTGCCTCCCCGCTTCTGGATTTGCCGTTCGATTATCCGGAACCGGACCGGCCCTCATTCCGCGGCGCTCATTCTAAACATCAATTATCGAATAGTCTGACGCTGAGTATACGTGAGGCGTGCATCGAGACTAAGACGACGCCGTACGTTTTTTTGCTAGCCGTCTACAAGGTTCTCCTTTCGCGCTACACCTTGCAAACTGATATTTCCGTCGGGTCTCCATTTACAAATAGGGACCGGACCGAACTTGAGAGCGCTATCGGGTTTTTTGACGATACGCTCGTACTTCGATCAGATCTTTCGGGTTCACCTTCGTTTTCCGAAGTGCTGGAGCGCGTCAAAGAGACCTGTAAAGGTGCGTTTTCGCATAGGCAGATGCCGTTTGAGACGCTCGTCGGAATTCTGAAGCCGAACCGCTACCTTAACCATAATCCGCTATTTCAGGTTATGTTTATTTATCACGATGCCGCGCGAATGCCTTCATTTGGTCCCGGTCTGATGGTCGAAAACGAGCCTCTTGATATCGGCGTCGCGAAATTCGACTTGACCTTATTCATTTCGGATGAAGGCCAACGAATGAGCGCCATTTTTGAATATGCGGAAGACCTATTCGCCGGCACCACGATTGACAGGATGCACGAGCACTTGACGAATTTGCTTGAAGCGATTCTTGAGAAACCCGGGCGCCGCATTGGCGAACTGACGATGGCCGGTGACGGGGAGTTGGAACAAATGATGACCTGGAACGATACCCCGGAACCGGAGTTTGGCGATGCTGCCGGAATACACCAGCTCTTCGAAAAACAAGCAAGGCTGCATCCCGATTCACCCGCGGTTTCATTCAACGAAGAAGAACTTACATATGCGGAATTGAACACTAAGGCATCGACGCTTGCGGCAAGGTTGCAAGAGTTGAATCTTGACCGGAATAAGCCTCTCGGATTATTTGCCGAACCGTCGGTGGATATGGTTGTCGGTATCCTTGGAATTCTTAAGGCCGGACTCGCGTACCTACCGTTAGATGCCGGTTATCCGCAGGACCGGATTAATTTGCTACTCGAAGATTCATCAGCGTCTCTCATTCTGGCTCAAAGACATTTATCCGGCAGGATCGTTAAGAATCCGGGGTTGGCGGTTTTGCCGATTGAAGAGCTTTGCGATGAAGCAAGTCCGGAGCCAGGAGCCGGGTCTGTGCGCTCGATTGATGAATCTGATGCCGCATATTTGATCTATACATCGGGCAGTACGGGCCGCCCGAAAGGTGTTTCAATTTCACACAGAAATCTCCTTAATTCTACCGCAGCGAGGTTTAGGTATTATGGAACAAATCCGGGAAGTTTTCTTTTGCTTTCCTCATTCTCATTCGACAGCTCGGTTGCCGGGATTTTTTGGACGTTAACAACGGGCGGAAGACTGGTGGTGACCGAACGGCGAGTCGAACAGGATATGGAGCACCTGTCCCGTTTATTTGCAGAAAACCGGATCACACACACATTGATACTGCCCTCGGTTTACCGGCTTTTGCTGGAAAGCACCACCACCGGTGATTTGAATTCACTTCAAACCGTAATAGTCGCCGGTGAGGAATGTTCGGCTTCGATCAGCCGGGCTCATTTTGAAAAACTCCCGGATGTTAAGCTATTCAATGAATACGGACCCACGGAAGCGACAGTTTGGGCAACGGTCTATGAGATCAAACGTGAAAATATAACCCGGAAAGTGCCGATCGGGAAACCGATCCCCGGAGCACAGATTTATATCCTGGATGACGAGCAAAATCAGGTACCGATCGGCGCAGCAGGCGAGATTTGCATTGGCGGTAAGGGAGTCGCCGACGGTTATTTGAATGATTCAGAATTAACTTCGCGACGGTTTATAACCGACACCCATAGTAGGAGAAGGGGCCTGAAACTTTACCGGACGGGGGATCTCGGCCGTTATCGATCAGACGGGGCGATCATTTTCCTGGGTAGAAAAGACGATCAGGTCAAAATCCGCGGTTACCGGATTGAACCGCGTGAAATCGCCGACGTCATCGCCCAAATACCGGGTGTCAAAGAGGTCTTAGTCAAACCTGCGAGTCGTCCAATTTTGCCCGCGGGTGATGAATTCGATCCCGAATTTTTGAGAACAACTCTTGAAAAGATGAATCCCGAACAAGCCTCATCGATACTGGACTCGGTGGAGAGAATGACCGCGACTGAAGCGAAATTTACACTCGATAAGGAATGGCAATAGGATTCCCAGATGATTAGAAAGATTAAAAGGACAGACGACTTTGAAGTCACCCTCGCTATTCAAAATGATGACTTCATTCGGCCGCCAAAAGACTCGCAGAGACACGCCCTGCTTGCCGGAGCCGTCAATGAATTCAGTCGCGACCTTGATGCGCTGGACATTGCCGCGGACCGTTTCGCCGAAGGGCGAAACCAGATCTCGCTGGAAGACAGGACCCACAAGCCGCTTCGCGATCAGGAGATTATGGAAGACTGGCAGATCCCGGTGATGGACGCGATGGCGGAAACCGTTACCGGGTCGGGCGGCGATATCTTGGAAATTGGGTTCGGACGCGGTATAGCTTCGACAATGATCCAGGAAAAGGGTGTACGATCTCACACGATAATTGAATGTAACGAGAGCATCGTCGAAAAATTTTATGTCTGGAAACAAAAGTTTGAGCAAGCGCAAATCGTTATGGTTAAAGGGCTGTGGCAGGAAACTATCGACGAACTTGGCCTGTTTGACGGGATTTTTTTTCATACTTATCCGCTGAACGAAGAAGAATATATGAAATATGTCCATAAAGGGGTCACGTTTGCGGAACATTTCTTTGAAACGGCAGCCGCTCACCTAAATCAGGGTGGCTCGTTCACATATTTTTCGAGTGAGATTGATTCGCTCAGCCGTGGTCACCAGCGTTCAATCTTCAGGTATTTCTCATCGCTGACGCTAACGCGAATCGAACTTGATATACCGCCCGGTGTCGCTGATACCTGGTGGGCGGATTCTCTCGTAATCGTCCGTGCGGTCAAATAGCATATGAAAAATCTCAGCAATCGAATCGGTAAGCTTTCGAGACAGCAGAGAATGCTGCTCGGCCGGAAACTCGAACTATACGGTAGTGACCGGACGGAAATTGTCGATGCCGCCGAAAATTTACGCCTTGCCGCGTTTTATTCTTCCGATGCGCCCATCGACAGCACGGTATTTATCACGGAATTGAAAAGACGACTGCCTGCATATATGATCCCAGCTGATTTTGTCTTTCTATCGGAGTTACCGAGACTGCCAAATGGTAAGATCGATTCGAATTCCCTTAACATCCCCCGGAAATCAGGAATTGACGACCCAAACTCCGGCAATGACCGCCCTTTAACCGATCTTGAAAATCGACTCGTGCTGATTTGGGAAGATGTCCTGGGCTTTTCCCCGGTTCGTATCACCGACAATTTTTTTGAAATCGGAGGCGACTCCATCCTCAGTATTCAGATCGTAGCGAAGGCAAGGAAACAGGGGATCGACTTAGCTCCCAATCAGCTCTTCGAACATCAGACAATATTGGAGTTGGCGCAATTTGCAAACGCCGGAACCGACACGAAAATTGAGGAAACGGTCACCGGGAAGATCCCGCTTTTGCCGATCCAGCATTGGTTTTTTGAAGAACATAAAAACGCTCCGCATCACTGGAATCAAGGGTTACTATTTGAACTCCCGACACCGCTGAATATCGATATACTGGAAACGAGCGTCGTTCATCTTGTGCGCCGCCACGACGGGCTTCGAACCCGGTTTCAGGCTGAAGGGGGAATTCGATCGGCAT
This sequence comes from Aridibacter sp., assembly GCA_041576495.1. Classification (GTDB taxonomy): domain Bacteria; phylum Acidobacteriota; class Blastocatellia; order Pyrinomonadales; family Pyrinomonadaceae; genus Aridibacter. The sequence continues at coordinate 19,246 of JBFGKW010000026.1, forward strand.
TTATAGAGTCCCCGGAAGAGGTCGATGTATTTACAAGATTCGATTTGAGGCAACTCAATTCAGAAGAGTTCGATTCAGCCGTCCGAAGAAAAACCTTGGAATTTCAGTCGCGCTTCGATCTGTCCGCGCCTAATCTTTTCCGCGTAATTCATTTTAGCGGTAATAATGGTTTGAGCAAGTTGGTATTTTTGGCAAACCACCTGATTATCGATACGATATCGTGGCAAATTTTGCTAGACGATCTGCAAACCATTTACGGACAACTATCAGCCGGGGAAGAGATTTCTCTTCCCCCAAAAACAGCATCGATCAAAGACTGGTCGATTCATCTTGAAGAATTAGCCGCTTCAGGTGAGTTTGATCGAGAAATCGAATTTTGGCGGTCGCAAACCGAAGCGGATGACCAGTTTCCAGCTGATTCGGACAAAAAGCTTCCCGTTTCGGCCGGGAATCTGAAAATCCGGTATATGGAGATGGATGGCGAGGTCACGAAACTCTTATCGGAGAATCGGTTTAGTCCCGTCGATTTAAAGACCGACGAGTTGTTGGTGGCCGCATTGGTATTCGCGTTGGAAAGATGGAGAGGGGTAAAGCAACTTTGCATCGGTCTTGAACAACATGGCCGGGGTTTTACCGAGGGAAATATAGATTTAACCAATACTGTGGGATGGTTTACATCATACTATCCGGTCCGACTTGAACTCAATGATGATTCGAATCTCGAAGCGCGGATCGTTGCAATCAAAGAAAAATTGCGTCGTGTGCCCAATAAGGGACTGGGATACGGGATATTGCGGTACCTTAAGGGGGATACCGGCCTTGTCCAGAAACCGCCCGTTATCTTTAATTATATGGGAAGCAAGCGGTTTTTGGATTCAAAGCTTTTTGGAAAGGGGACCTTCATTTACGATGGAGCAATCTCGCCGGAAAGCGAGGAGAATACTTTTCTGGCGGTCAATTTGTTTATAGAGGACGGCAAACTGAAGATCCGATTCAGTTATAACAAAGATCTCTACCGGGCCGAATCGATCGCCGAGCTTTCCGCGCATTACGACTCTGTGCTCCGCGAATTGGCATCAAATGCTAATATTGGTGAAGGCAGGCGTTATACGACATCCGATTTTCCTGACGTGGAAATAAAACAAGCAGATCTGGACAATCTTATTGACCAGATAGAGCGAGAATGAAGCCACAAAGACAGAAATCAAAGATTGAAGGAATATTCCCGCTAAACTTTCTTCAGCAGGCTCTTTTGTTTCACAGCCTTCACGAAAAGCACGATCAGGGTTTTTTGCAGGTTGAATGTGTTTTGCAGGGAAAACTGGATCCGGAGATTTTTAGGCGATGCTGGCTCGAAATCGTCAAAAGACACGAGTCGCTGCGGACGTCGGTTCATTGGAAAGACATCGAAAAACCCGTTCAAGTCGTTCACAGCGATTTTGATTCCGCATTTTCCTTTTTTGATTGGTCCCGGTATTCATCTTCCAAACAAGAAAGAAAATTGACACTGCTCAGGGAAGAAAAATCTGCAAAAAATTTCGACCTCTCAACAGCGCCGAAAATCAATGTAAATCTGGTTAAGCTCGGCGTCGATTCACACGTATTGCTTTGGGACTGTCACCATATTTTCGCCGATGGATGGTCAGCGGCGATAATCCTAAAGGATCTTTTGGCATTTTACGAAGTGAAACTTGTAAATGATGGGCCAATGGATCAAAGAATCCCCCCGTCGCGAAAAGATTATCTCAATTTTGTCAAAAACCAGGATTTTGGCGAAGCCGAGTTGTTCTGGAAAGAATATCTTAATGGTTTCGAAAAACCCGCGTTGGTCGCCGCCGACCGCGGGGACGTTTCTCATCGACCGGGCGAATTCCGATCCCGTTTGGTGAGCCTGTCAACCGGGTTGAGCCGTGAACTGCGCGATTTTGCAAAATCGAATCGGGTCACCCTCAGCACACTGACTCACGGTATGTGGGCGGTCATCCTTAGCCGTTTTCTGGAATCCCGGGACATAGCGTTCGGGACAATCGTTTCGGGGCGTTCGATCGGGCTGCCCAACGCGGACATATTGACCGGTATGTATATGAATGTTTTGCCGGTGCGTGTAAAGACAGAATCAGACCAAGACTTTTCCGGATGGCTCAAAATTTTGCAGCAATCGCTGGCGGAGATAAGAACCTATGAATACGTGGAGCTCGACCGGATACTTGCCTGGAATCGCCTTCCCGCGGGAAATTTAATGTTTGACAGTCTAATCGTATTTGAAAACATACCGGTTGAGTCGATAGCCGGAGGGGGGCTTTCGGTTGAGGAGTTTTCTAGCGATGTTACGACTACTTACCCGCTCACATTGGCGGTCAGACCCGGCAGCCAGATCGAATTCTACATAAAGTACGATTCCAACTTCGTTTCGCCAGAGAATGTCGTTTGGTGGAGCAAAAACCTTGAGTTTTTGGCGGAAACGATAATCGCCGGTGGACAGCCCGGCTTGAAAGAGCTCTTAAGCTTTATCCCGCACCCCGTAGTTACTGACCAGCCCCGGTTAAATGCCAGTTTGAGTCAGGGTAATGATTTTGTGGGCCCCGCAAATGAGACCGAGATCGAATTGGCGAGTATCTGGGAAGAATTTTTTGAGGGTCCGGTTAGTGCTACCTCAAACTTTTTCGATATCGGCGGATCATCGTTGACCGCAGTCAGAATGTTCGACAAGATATCGTCAAGGTTCGGCCGCAACATTCCGGTAACGGTATTGCTCGAAAGCCCGACGATTAGGGAACTTGCCCGAATAATCGGAAACGGAAAAGAAAAAGAATCCTCGTCTAGTCTCGTGCCACTCCGTCAATCTGGGTCAAAACCGCCTATTTTCTGCATGCATTCCGGAGGGGCGCATATTTTATACTACAAGGCGATGAGCGATTATCTCGATCCCGAACAACCCGTTTACGGAATCCAGCCGGTCGGCCTTGATGGCAGCAAGTTGCCCCAGAAAACCGTTCCGGAAATGGCGGCACATTACTTGAATGAGATCAGGAAGGTGCAGCCTTCGGGCCCCTACATTTTTGTCGGTTATTGCTTCAGCAACTCGGTATGTGTCGAAATGGCACTTCAGCTCCAACGGATGGGAGAGAATAATTCGCGAATAATAATCATCGATTCGCACCCGATGTTCTTGCCTCACAACCGCGATTTGTTGCCAACCTTTTGGGAGAAAATCCGGAGTTATAAACATCTCGTCCGCCGGCGAGACTGGAATGAAATATTCCAGCGATCAAGATATAGATTCACAACTGCCGCCGAAAAAGTAAAAAACCGAATTTTGCCCGCGCCCGTTTTGAATTTGGCTGAAAAAACTCTACGCGAAGGTAAAAAACCAGATCTCAGGGAAATTCAGCACTTGCTTGGCAAAGCATACGACGACTATGTATGGGAATCTTTTGATGTCCCACTTACACTGATTCTTGCAGGGGACCCAGACACCCATCCGTGGACAAGGGTGGTGATCGACCAATGGGAATCACTGGCTAAACGGGATGTTGAATGTCATTTTGTTCCCGGAAGCCATATGACGCTTTTTGATGAACCGGCGGTAAAGGGTCTTGCTGCACGACTCCAAAAGTGTCTTGACTCCGAATTGCAAGAAGATGCCGCTTGAACCTCCGCGTGAATTTGTATTGGAATCGAACGACGTGCACGTTTGGAGTGCGCATTTTGGTCGTAACACCCTCCGGAACGATCACTTTCAGAATCTCTTATCAAATACCGAACGCGAACGCGCCCGCCGCTACAAGTTTGAAACGGACCGCTCCCGTTTTATAGCGACCAGATCAGCGCTGCGATTGTTGTTGGGAAGATATCTGGAGACCGACCCCGCGACGATTGAATTTGAGTTAGCGGAATTCGGCAAACCACGGATTTCCGGCGACCACGAACTTGAATTTAATGTCTCGCATTCGGGAAGCCGGGCACTTTTCGCTTTTACACGCAGCCGGCCAATCGGAGTCGATTTGGAAGATGCCGGGCGCCGCGTTGAGATTTTCGCAGTTGCTTCCAGGTTCTTTTCATCGAGCGAGTTCTTGGAATTATCACTCCTTTCAAATGACGATCAGCAAACGGGGTTTTTTAACTGCTGGACCCGCAAGGAAGCGTTTATTAAAGCGGTCGGCAGCGGCCTCTCGTTTCCGCTGAATGAATTTGAAGTTTCGTTGGCTCCGAATACTCCTCCTTTGCTTCGGCGTACACTTTGGGATTCTTCGGAAGCCGCAAAATGGGCGGTCTATTCGATCATTCCTGCAGAAGGCTTCATCGGTGCCATGGCAATACGAGAAAAAAAGGAAAATCTAATGGTCCGGCATTTCGATTTTGCCCGCGATTTCGAAACTTGAGTGTAGTTTTACGGATAATCGTTCTATATCAGCGGATGGATTTTGATGTGCGCGAGCTTTGTTCGCGGCGTAAGATCCGAATCTCTCAAACTCAAAATCTATTTCGCCAACTCGTCGATCAGCCCCTGAAAGACCATTCCGTGAAGCGGATAAACCCCGTACCAGTAAAGCCTTCCGAGAACCCCCTTGGGCCGGAACGTCGCCGTCTGACGAAGCGACTGATCCTCCATCTTAAACTCGAGCCAGGCTTCGCCCGGTAGTTTCATCTCGGCGAAAAGCAGCAGCCGCCCCTCTTCCTTATCGGCGTACAGGACCCGCCAGAAGTCGACCGAATCACCCGCCGAGATGCGGTCGGGATGTGTCCGGCCCCTCCTCAAACCCACGCCGCCGAAAAACTTGTCCATTACGCCTCGTATTTGCCAAAGCCAGTTTACGTAATACCAGCCGGTCCCGCCCCCGATCCGCCATATCCGGTCAATCGTTTCCGACCTGCTCCTGACGGCTTTCTCCCGCGTATCGACGAAGCAGCCGTGGGTTGGCACTTTTATAAAACCTGACAGACTCTCGACAAACCTGCCGCTGACGAGCGAATCCCTCCAGCTCGAGATAATTTCGTTCTTTTCGATTTTCGCAAGCGTATCGATCAGCGTCTGCTCATAACCCTCCGGTGAGATGCCGAGGACCCGGTTGAGATCGTCGTTTCGGCAGATCACCTCCACCTTCATGCTGCTGACGAGGGCGGCAGCGAGTTTGAATGATGTCGAGGTGATGAAATAAAGCCAGTAGGACGAGAGTTTGGGCGTCATCACCGGGACGGTAAAGATCCACCGTTTAAGGCCCCGGATGCGTGCATAGCCTAAAAGCATTTGTTTGTAGTTGAGAATATCGCTTCCGCCGATGTCAAAACTCCGGTCGTAGGTCTCGGGATTAAAAAGAGTCTGCTCCAGAAAGTTCATAACGTCTTTGATCCCGATCGGCTGGCACCTGGTGTTGAGCCATTTCGGGGCTATCATTACGGGGAGTTTTTCGACGAGGTCCCGCAGTATTTCAAAAGAGGCGCTCCCCGAACCGATGATGATCCCGGCCCTGAGGGTCGTGAAATTGTATTTCCCTTTGGCGAGTTCGTCCTCGACCGCTTTTCTCGACGCCAGGTGTTTGGACAGCGAATCCTCGTTGACGATCCCGCTCAGGTATATGGCGTGGGTCATTTCGGGGACCGCGTTTCTGAAGTTTACGGCACAGTCGAGCTCCGATTTTTCGAAATCGCTCGAAGACGACATCGAATGGATCAGGTAATAGGCGCCGTCGAGGTCGTCAGGTATTTTGGAAAGCGTTGCCGGATCGAGGAAATCCACTTCGATGACATCTATATTTTCGCGGAGTTCCTCCGGCGGATTAAAGCGGTTCCGGTCGCGGACGCAGCAGACCACCCGGTGGCCACGGCTGATGAGGACGGGCAAGAGTCGTTTACCGATGTATCCGGTGGCTCCGGTCAAGAGGATTTTCATTCAGGAATTATTTGAAGCAGTACGCATAGTCCTCGGTTTTATCGGATCGGTCGGCGCTTCCGATGGTTTGGGGGCAAATTAAGAACACGCATAATGCCCTTTTGAATTTCATTATGCTCGACCAGGAGGCTGTGATATCCGCAGACGATCGTTAACTCCTTAACGTCCGCGGTAGATTGATTAGTCTTCCGGGTTTTCGTAAAGGAATGATTGAGAGAGCCCTGGCTCACCTGGCCATCCCCGGGAGAACGGTTCACCTCTTCGACGCGTTTCTTGGAAACAGTGGTGCCGTCGCTTTTCTTAAAAGATTCAGCCAAAAAAAGCGTTTTCCAGTTATCGGTTTTACTTTCTTTATAAATAACCATTCCGTCGACCGTTGGAATGCATTCCGCCCCAAAATTGTAGATTCGCACCGACGTATTCTGATTCGAACTGGAATTTAATGCGGATTGAAATAATTTTGCCCGGCGCAAGACTGTCTGAAAGTATTCTTCTGCCAGGGTTGCTTCTTTGGCACTGAATTCATTTCCGAATTCCTTGCTGCCGTAGGCCAGCCAACCGTATTTCTTCCACGTTTCCGAATTGTAGATATCAACGTCGATTTCCTTTAGATTTTCGTCGTAAACGCGCAGCAGACCTTCGTGCGGCAAGAGTTGATATATTGATGGAATTGTAAACACATCATATTTTGTGAGATCCATTACAAATGGAATATTTACCTTAAAACTTCCCAACAGGGACATTCCATTGAGCAGGGAATCAAGGACCAGGAGCGAACCGCCATTCGGTACGCCGACCAGGGATAAATTGTTAAAGTAACCCTCTCCCTTCCAGGCCGACCCAGTCATTTTGTCGGCGAGATCCCGCTTGCCATGCATCGCCGCATAGCGCGCAATCAATCCGCCCATTGAATGGGCTACGATGTTGAATCTCAGTTTCGGGCGCTTCACTTTTGCCCGTAATTTATCTAATTTCTGCAGAAGCAAATGGGCATTTTCAACATTATCGCGACGCCAGTCGTAAGGAAAAACGTAAAAAGTATCTTCAAACCCGTCAACCGGAGGTTCGTCTATTTTTCCTTCGGTGTAGCCGTCTTTTTCAAGTGATTCAATCAGGCCCTTGTAGATCCGTACCCCGGGCAGGAACCGGGAAACTTTTATTGAACGCAAGATGTCTCCGGCCACTAAATCATCCCGGTTATTGAGGATCATTGGAGATACCGGCAAACGCAGATCGTCATCTTTTTGACGGGCGATAGAAAACCAAGCTGTTTCCCCGGTCTTCTGATTTATAAGCTCGGAACCAGTCAGGCCCGGAATAATAATTACCGGCAGCCTCCCTTTCTTTTGCTGCTGAACGGGATTGTCTTCATCTTTTGCAGGGTCCTTTCGTTCAATAACAACGTCGGCCGCAGACTCGGCTGAAAACAGGACAAGCAGCAGAAATAGAAGATATTTTGGCTTTTTAGCTGAATTTATAATTGACATATACCCACTTCGTAAGGGGTTTACTGGTTTATCAGACAGGCTATTTCGTTTTGCCAACCTTGGAATCCAAAATAGCGACTGACCTGCTTACTTCTTCGATTCCTGCTCAACCATGTATCTCAGATCGGGTTCGGAAAGTCGTGAAAGCTGTCTGCCGTTAACAAAAATTGTGGGAGTTTTCCTTACCCCGAGGCTTTGTCCATCTTTATAATCGCGTTCAAATTTCCCCATATAACGATTCTCTTTAAGCGCGGCTTTAAATTTTTCCAGATCGAGGCCGAAATCCACGGCGTATTTTTCAAACAAGACGGGCGCATCGGGCTGCACGGTTGTCTGCGGACCATGAATCGTCCCCCATTCGGGTTGTTTCCTGAAAACAAACTCCTGCGCCTCCCAGTACTTTCCCTGTTCGCCGGCCAGTTCGATGAAAGTTGCGGCCAAAATCGAATTCGGATGAAGCGGCATAATTCGCGCAACCAAGCGGACTTTGCCTTCGTACTCTTTCAACACTTTTTTGATAGATTGATGAAAGGCCGCGCACGATTCGCATTCAGGATCGTAAAATTCGACAATCGTCACCCGAGCGTCCGCCGGACCAAGCGTCGGACTGTCAGGCCTAACCAAAGCACTGTTAACACTTATCGGAATGGGTGCGGTTTGGATCGAGCTGCGATAATAATTTGCTCCGATAATGGCGATAACGATTACCAAAAGCGCAATTACGCCCAACAGCATGGTTTCCTTTTTCATAAAAACTATTTCTCCTTAGAATTATAGATCAGCAGGCTCAGTATAATAACGACAAAAGCCGTCAGCGTCATTAGCGGAATCGAGATGAATCCGAACAAATCAAGTTGCCTTGCCGTGCAGGGAATTCCCTCGGAACAAGGCGTAATGGCTTCGGAAATAAGGCCATAATACAGGAGGTTGTGGTAAACCGAAATCGCCAGGCCTATAAAACAGAACGGCAAGGCATAAGCTTTCATCCGTCCGTCGCGCGAAATAATGCCGATTCCGAGAATCACTACCAATGGATACATCGCGATTCGCTGATACCAGCACAAAACGCACGGCGGCAAATCCATTACGTCGCTAAAAAACAGGCTGCCGACCATTCCCGTTAAGGCAATAACCCAAGCCAAATAGGGAAGATATTCGTTGAGTGCGGTTGGGGCTCTTTCTTCTTTTACCATAATCTTCGTAAGCGCTTACATTAGACGGTATTTTAATTATGACTCAAACGATGCCCAAAGTGCATCCGCCGATGACAATTTGAAGGATTGCTCGGTGAAACGCTTTCAACTTATTTCGGAATACGAAAAGAGCATCGGTCGATGGCTCCAAGGTATAAGGTTTTAACTATTTAAACAAAATCTGATTGGTTTGCTCATCAATTTTTACTCGATAGCGTCTTCGCCCGGAATTCCCGACCGCCTCGGCATCCGTATTGCTCCCGTTGACACGAACTTCGGCAGGTTTTGTGACAAGTCCGACAAACTCAACGAGGTTAATTTCCTGGCCTTTGAATCTTCCCGACCGCTTGAGCACCAGAGAATTATGCTCGTACGTGATCAGTAACTCCCCGGACTCTCCTTCCCGATAGCCGTAACCCTCGCCGCGATCTTGATAGAGCGAGGAAATTCGGGTTTGATCCGGAGAAATTGCCCCGATTACATTAAGTGTAATTTCTGCGCCCGGCATCTCACCCGTGTGCTGAATTATTGACTGCGTCGGAATAACCGCGCCGGCCCGGACGAAAATCGGAAGGCTTTCGAGCGGCGCATCCATATAGTGTGTGGTCCCGCCCTTAAAAGTTGCGCCCGTCCACCAATTTATCCAGTCCGTTCCGGCCGGCAAATACACGCCGCGGGTCCGCATCCCTTCCTTGATGACTGGAGCGACCAAAACATCTGAACCGACCATATATTGGTCGTTATTCAGATAAGTTTGATGATCTTTCGGAAATTCGTACCACAGCGGGCGAATAATTGGTTCCCCTTTTAATTCGTGCAATCGAAACAGCGTGTATAGATATGGAAGAAACTGATAGCGAAGCTCGACGGCCGCGCGGTTGATCTTTGTAAACTGTTCGCCAAATGCCCAGGGCTCCTTATCGCCTACCCAGCCCACCGAATGCGAACGCAAAAACGGAGTTAAAGCTGCGGCTTGAAGCCAGCGCGTATAGAGTTCGCCGCTCGGCATTTCGGCAAAACCGCCGACATCACAGCCGACAAACGGAACGCCCGAAACACTCATATTGGTGAGCATCGGGATCGAGAGCGCGAGATGATCCCAGCTCGCATAATTATCACCCGTCCAAACGGCGGAAAACCGTTGAACCCCGGCGAATCCTGCCCGGGTTAAAACAAACGGGCGCCTTCCGGGGTCTAATTCTCTCAAGCCTTCAAATGACGCCCGCGCCATTTGCATTCCGTAAACATTATGATACCGGCGATGCGTATCGGGTAAGCCGTCTCCCGCGTGCGGCGTTTCATACGGGAACGTCTTGGCCGGATGATGGTAAATTTCGGGTTTCTCGGTATTTTCCGTCATGAACACACCCGGTTCATTCATATCGTTCCAGAATCCGGCAACCCCTTCGTCCAGGTGCCGGCGATAAAACGAGGCAAACCAGCGGCGCGCCTTCGGATCGGTAAAATCGGGAAATACGGATTCCGCCGGCCAGACTCTTTGAACTAATGTGGTGCCGTCCGGGTTTTTGACCAAGACATTGCTCTTAATTCCGTCGGCATAGACGTCGTAATTTGTATCGACTTTTATACCCGGATCGATTATCAATACCGTTCTGAATCCTTCGGCTTTCAAATCGTTTATCAATTTTTTCGGATTGGGAAAACGCTCTTTGTTCCAGGTAAACACCCGGTATTCATCCATATAATCGATATCCAGATAAATGACATCGGCCGGAATTCTATTTCGCCGAAATTCCTGAGCGATTACGCGGACACGGCTTTCGGGAAAATATGACCAGCGCGACTGCTGATTCCCCAACGCCCAAATCGGCGGAAGCGGCATTCTTCCGGTCAAATTCGCGTAATCCTCCAAAACTTTCCGCGGCGTTCTTTCTTTTCCGCCGGTAAAAACGAAATAATCGAGTTCGCCGCCGTCCGCTCCGAATGAATATCTTTCGGGCGAAGTTTTCCCCATATCGAAATAAGTCCGGAAGGTGTTATTGAAAAAAAGACCGTATGTCTTGCCCTGATGGAGCGCGTAGAAGAAAGGTATTGATTGATATATCGGGTCGGTACCGATCGGATAGGCAAATGTGTCGGTGTTCCAATTGACGATATATTTACCGTTGCGCGACATTTCGGCAAAAGCCTTTTCGCCGAATCCATAATAGGTCTCGACCTCACTCGGGCGGAGCTTCGTGGTTTGAATTTCACCGGTCTGCTTATCAAAAATGACCGGATGCCGTGGATCATCCTGAACGACGATCCGACCTGTTTCGTCGATTATCCTCACTGCGAAAGGCGCTTTCTGAATAGAAACTTTCACACCGTTCAGATTGGTCAGAATTATATCGCCACCGGTCGGGGAGACTCTTATCGGCGGCGTTTCGCGCTTGACTGAATAATCAATTGCATATGAATAATTACGTTCAAATTTTCCGCCCGGAGCAACCCGGACGCGTATGATATCGAGTTCGAAAAACTCGATCGTAGCCCGGGCGCCGCTGGTCATTTCCAAAACAACGCCGTTTGGTCTCGTCTCCACGATCCTCGTTACGTTTCCAACCGGCTGCCAGGCGGCTTCGGTACGGATAGCCAGGAGAATAAGAAGACAAAAAAAAGAGCAGAAAATTACCGCCCTTCGAATCGAATAATCATGTTGTCTGCGCGTATTCACTTTTTGAGTTAGCCCCCGATCAACGCCGAAAATATATCGATAACCTATTAATTCAAACCGATTTGCTTAAACGCCCGGCGCGCTTCTTCATTCTGCATAAACCAATACCAAACCTTTCCGCTTCGCAGATTCTCCGCCGCAATTAAGGAAATGCCCAAATCTATGCCCAGGACATCGCTGCCGACCCAGCCGTTATGAGGGTTAAAAACATCGGCAAAACTATAGCGGCCATAGACCTTTTCGCCGTATTTTTCCTTCATTTCTTTGAGCGTCGGGAGTGCGATATCCGGCGCAAACATAAGCGAACCTGCTACCGCATAGGGAACTACCGAGCCGTCAATGGAAACATCTCGCGGCGGCGCGCCCCAGGCAATATAACCGCGTTGACTGTCCGACGCCGAAAGACCCCACATCGTAGCTGAATATGCCGGAAATTCCTTGCGTAATTCACTGGCAAAAAACTTTTGCTGCGCCCGGGTCGCCTTGACCGAATTTTCAAAATAATCCACAAACGGCGGGCGGTGCTCGCGTCTCCCGCGAAAATCGATCCAGGCGTGCGAATACTGATGGATAAAAAGCGGCGAAACGGCGGCCAAATATCTGTAGCCGTCATATTCTTTCCAGGTTCGCTCCCATGCGTACCACGAATTCGGCGAAATTGGATGGGTTTTTGAACCGATCGCCAAAATATACAAAATCATCTGCTCGCTGTAGTCATCCCAGTCTGATTCTAGCCAGCCGCTTTCGGGCTTCCAGCCGTGAGAGAGAACATATTGATTTTTGCCCTGCATCCATTTGTAATCAACTCTGCCTGAAATTTTGTCAGCCAACTCGACGATTTCTTTAACGTCGGAAAAACACTGCCTGGCCGTCAAAACGCCGCTCACAAGCAAAGCCGTATCGATCGAAGAAATCTCGCTATCCCAGCGTCGCTCACCCGTTTCATAATCGAGCCAATGATAAAACCACCCGTTTTTATTAAAGGCCCGGTCGGCAAAAAACCTGAGCGTGTTTCGCGTTCGTTCGATGATTTGCTGTTTCGGGGCCCAGCCTCTTTCGGCGGCAATACAGTAACCGGTCAAAGCAAAACCGGAAGCGGCGATGCTGGCAATTCGATAACTGGAATGTCCGGCCGGCTTCTGGGTACCATCTTTTCCGACACGGTCAAGCGTTAAACCGTTTTTGGGATTCGTATTTTCCCAGAAATAGGCAAAACTCCGTTTTGACATATCTTCAAGAAAAACATCATCTTCCGGAGAGATCCCTGCGGCAGGTTGCGGTTGGGCCGGTGCCGGAACAGGTTCGATATCGGCAATTGGCCCGGCCGGACCGTCAGGATCCAAAACTTCAAAAACGCTCCGCAATCCGTTGTCGCTGCTTGTCCCGACGATTACCTGAAATTCGCCCGGTTCAATGACGGGTTTTAGTTCGCGGTCGAAAAATTCCAAATCCAACGGAGTGAGCGTAAACTCCACCGTCCGTACTTCGCCCGCTTTGAGTGTTACCCGCCTAAATCCCCGCAATTCCCTGACCGGGCGGGTGACGGTCGCCGCGATGTCGTGAATGTAGAGTTGGACGACTTCGTCCCCTTCTACTTTGCCGGTATTCTTGATTTCGATCGAAACTTTTACATTTTCGGTCGGTTTGATTTTCAGTTTATCAAGCCGCAGTTTGCTCAGCTTAAAATTGGTATAACTCAACCCGTAACCAAACGGATAGAGCGGTTCGTTTGAAACATCGAGATACTTTGAGGTGTATTTTTGCGCGGCCAGAAACGGCCGGCCGGTGTTTTTATGATTGTAGTAGATCGGAATCTGACCAACCGTACGTGGAAATGTCACCGGCAATTTACCGCCGGGGTTGGCATCGCCGAAAAGTGTGTCGACAATTGCCGGTCCGGCCATCGTCCCGGCATACCAGGTTTCCAGAATAGCCGGTGCATTTTTAGCCAATTCATTTATCGTCAAGGGTCTGCCATTCATCAAAACGACGGCGTAGGGTTTTCCCGTCGCGTGGATCGCCCTGGCCAGTTCCGTCTGCAGACCGGGCAGGTCTATGTTCGATTTCGAAGAAGCTTCTCCCGACATCGCCGCCGCTTCGCCGATGACCAGAATCGTAAAATCGGAATCCCGAGCGGCCGCTTCCGCCGCCTCAAAACCGTCACGGTTGCTGCAGTAAGCATCACAACCTTGTTCGAATCGCACCGTCTTCTTCGGATACTTCTGCCTTAACGCCTGCAAAACAGTAACCGGATCATTTGGCTGGCCGTCACCCGTCCAGTTGCCGTTCATTTCGCTTTTATTATTCGCCAAATCGCCGATCACCGCGATTGACTTCACATTTTTGCTGATCGGCAGAGTTTCGCCTTCATTCTTTAGCAAAACAAACGATTTCTCAGCAGCGATCTTTGCATAGTCCCGGTTTTCTTTTTTGAAAACTTCCGATTTCTCTCTCGATTCGTCGGCAAACGGCTTATCGAACAGACCCAGCCGATATTTAATCCTGAGGACGTGGCGGACGGCTTCGTCAACCGTCTCAAGCGAAACTTTCTTTTCCGCCAAAAGCTGTTCGCCGTATTTATTGTAAAGACGGGAAACCATTTCCATATCGGTTCCGCCGTTCAGGCCGTACATTGCGGCACTCGGTTCATCTTTTGCCAAACCGTGAAACATCAATTCCATGACGGCCGTGTAATCGCTGACGACCAATCCGTCAAACATCCATTCGGTGCGCAAAACATCCTTAAGAAGAAATGGACTTGCCGTCGCCGGAACTCCGTCCAGATCATTGAACGCCGTCATAAATGAACCGACGCCGGCGTCAATCGCAGCCTTAAAAGGCGGAAAATAGGTTTCCCTCAGACTCCGTTCGGATATGTTTGTAGTGTTGTAATCACGTCCGCCCTCGGCCGCACCATAGCCGACCCAGTGTTTGGCGGTTGCCAATACGCGGTTCGGCCGTGAGTAATCATCACCCTGAAATCCCCTGACCCGGGCGAAAGCTATTTTTGAACCGAGGAAAGTGTCTTCACCCGATCCTTCGATAATCCTTCCCCAGCGCGGATCGCGGGCGATGTCGACCATCGGTGCAAATGTCCAATGGACCCCGGCAGCCCTTGCTTCCGCCGCCGCGATTTCCGCGGTTCTTTCGATCGATTCCAAATCCCAGCTTGCCGATTCGCCGAGCGGCACCGGAAAGACGGTACGATATCCGTGAATGACGTCGAAACCAAACAGAATAGGGATTCTCAAACGCGATTCGAGCGCGGCCCGCTGCAGTTCGTTTGTTCGCGCGGCGCCCCGAACATTCAACGTCGAACCGAGCAATCCATTACGGGCTAGTTCGAGGTGCTCCGGACGGTATCTTCCGTCCCCTTCGCCGTCGAGCTGCTGAAGCTGGCCCAGCTTTTCGGCGAGGGTCATCTTGGAGAGCAAAATATTAATATCTTGCTCAATCGAACGCTGCTGCGAAAAGAAAACTTGCGCGTTCAGAATGAAAATTAGAAATAACGAAATGAGTCTGACGGGTTTCATATGCCTCGCTTAAAAGATTCTTGTCTACCAAACCGCTGTATAGGCTACAATGTATCAAATTTCTAAATATGAAGAATTTTGTACCAGCAGTTTTTATTATTCTCGTTTGTTTAACTTTTCCGGCATTTGCTCAGCAATACTCTGACGTACGCAGTTTATTGTCTGAAGCAGCCTCATATCTGCAAAACGGCGACTTCGATCGAGCCGAGAAAACCCTCCTCGATGCAAAACAAAAGAATCCCGATAATTCTGACGTCCGTAATTTACTGGGCATTGTCTTTGATCAAAAAGGAAATCTTGCCGACGCCGAGCGCGAATACCGGGCCGCGATCCGGCTTAACCAAACAGCAGTTTCACCGCTGTCAAATTTGGGCATATTGTTAACAAAAATGGATCGACCCGATGACGCAATCATTGCGTTTGAATCTGCGTTGAAACTTAATCCGAATCATCCGCAAAGCATTGTTAATCTTGGATTTCTAAATGTTACGGCGCGGAAATATCAAAAAGCCGTCGACCTTCTCGCACGTGCTGACACATTTCAGCCAAATTCACCCGATATCATGCTCAACCTGGGTATTGCTTTATTTCATTTAAAACAATTTGATGAAGCTGAAAAAAACCTGAGCAGCGCAACGCAGCTTGCTCCGAACATCGCCGAACCATTTTACTATCTGGGGCTTATCGCTTTTGACGGCGGACGCGACGAAGATTCCGGTGCATATTTTAAGAAAGTGGTTGAGTTGAATCCGAATCACGTTTCAGCAAATTTTATGC
>JBFGKW010000027.1:0-34079 GCA_041576495.1 Aridibacter sp.
CCGTCGCGTCGGACGGTGACGGTATCCTGTAATCCCGGAACCGATATGATATTTCCGGCCGGGGGCATGCTCTGGGCATAACAGCCCGACAGCGAAAATATAAGTATCGCAAGTACTGTAAATAATGGATATGTTTTCATATTATAGGCGTGTTTGGGGTTCGGGGTTCCCTGTTACGTGTTCAGGGTTCAGTGTTAGGGGTTCAGGGTTCAGTGTTAGGGGTTCAGGGTTCAGTGTTCGGTGTTCAGGGTTCACATTGGCGATTGACGGTGACCAAAAGAACATTCGATGCCAATTCTTTTTTCCTTTTTTCTTTCTCCTTTTTCCTTTTTCCTTTTTTCCTTTTTCCTTTTTTACTTTTTACTTTTTACTTTTTACTTTTGCGTTTTGCCTTTTAATCGGTCACTGCTCACCGAACAAAAAGATACACACTCCCTAGCGGTCGCGTTTCTGCCGTGCGGATCACTGGTCAATGTTTCCTGGTCAATGGTCAATGTTTCCTGCTCACTGTTCCGCGACAACCATCCTGATTTCCGACATTTCTACCATCGCGTATTTTACCCCTTCCCGGCCGAATCCCGAATCCTTGACCCCGCCGTAAGGCATATTGTCGACCCTGAACGTCGGAACATCGTTAAAGATCACTCCGCCATATTCGAGGTTTCGGGCGGCGTACTGCATCTTCTCAAGAGTGTTTGTAAAAACGCCCGCCTGGAGCCCGTAGCGGGAGTGATTCGCCATCATTACGCCCTCCTCGATACCGGAAAAACGTTCGATGACCGCTACAGGCGCAAATACTTCATCGGCAACGACGCGCATTTCGGCCTCTACCCCGGTTAGTACGGTCGGCTCGAGCGCCGGGCCGTTTCTCTCGCCGCCGCAAAGCAGTTCAGCCCCTCCGCCAAGCGCTTCATCTACCCAGCCCTTGGCCCTGACGGCCGAGGCTTCATCGATCAGCGATGAGATATCGGTGGCTTCCTCAAGCGGATCGCCCATTTTCAGCCGTTTTGTCCGCTCGATAAACTTATCGGTAAATTCCTGTTCGATTTTCTGGTCAAGCAAAATCCGCTGGACCGAGATGCAGACCTGCCCCGAATAGGCAAAAGCGCCGATCGCGGTCTTTTCGACCGCGCGTTTTATATCGGCCGAATCATCGACGATGACCGGAGCATTCCCTCCCAGCTCGAGCGCGATAGATTTCTTTCCGCATTTCTCTTTTAAATTCCATCCGACGCGGTCGCTCCCGGTAAACGAAATCATCTTAATCCGCTCGTCGCTCAGGATTGAATCGATATAATCGACGTTCATCGGCACCACCTGTAGCGCCGATTTAGGAAGCCCGCTTTCAAGAAAGACCTCGCCGAGCAGGAGCGACGTCAGCGGCGTTTTTTCGCTCGGTTTGACGATTATCGAATTCCCGGCGGCCAGCGCCGGCGCCGCCTTGTGGGCGACCAAGTTGAGCGGAAAATTAAAGGGCGTAATGCCGTAAATAACCCCTTTCGGAACCCGAAGCGTATAACCATACTTCCCTCTCCCGCCGGGATGTGCGTCAAGCGGAATGACCTCGCCGGCGAACCGGCCGGCCTCAGATGCGGCCTCGTGAAAGGTCGCGATCGCCCGTTCGACCTCTCCGCGGGCAGCTTTAATGGGCTTGGCAGCTTCATTGGCAATCGTTTCGGCAAATTCGGCCTTCCGCCGCTCGATCCCCTCCGATATCTTTTTAAGCCCGCGGGCCACATCGAAACGCGACATCTTGCCCATATTGTCCGCGGCATCGACTGCCTTTGTTATCGCTATTTCAGCCTCATCCGCACTTGCCGAACTAACTTCGGCCAGCGTCTCCCCGCTGTACGGATTAAAAACCTTAAAACTCTCCGCGCACCGAGTCCAACGGCCGCCTATCAGGGCCTCATTTCTCACTCCGGATCCTCCAGCATTTGTTGCATTATTCAATATATAAGTTAAACTTTCAGGAGTCTCGTAGCAAACATATATTTGGAGAATATTTGATGAAAACTGCGAAAATTATGTTGGTGGTTCTCACCCTGACGATCTTTGTTTTAGCCTGCACCCGCACCGAATCACCCGATAACGGTTCAAACGAATCCACGGTCAACGGTTCGGAAACGAACGCGGAGTCCGTCACTCCGGAAAAGACGGATGAATTGGCGTCGGCCAGGAAATTATATTCCGATAATTGCGTCAAATGCCATAAGGAAGACGGCACCGGCGGCGAAGTCGAAATCCTCGGCAAAACATTAGACGCCGAAGATTTCACCACCGAAAAAATGAAAAAGGAATCGGACGCGGAATATATCGAACATATCACCGATGGGGTCGAGGATGAGGGAATGCCGTCGTTTAAGGACCAGTTGTCCGCCGAGGAAATCAAAGATGTGGTCCGGTTTATACGTGAGGAACTTCAAAAAAGCTGATATCGGCGTTTTTTGACGGGAGAGAAGAGATGTTTAAGATATTTTTAGTTTTATTTACTGTAGTTATCGGAGTTGGCATATTGGGGCTCGTTCTGCAACCCGCGGCCGACGGACCGGACAAGAATATGGAAAACAATGCCAAATCAATTTACGACTTCGAACCGATCGACATCGACGGCAACAAAGTCAGCCTCGGGAAATACAAAAACCACGTCGTAATGTTTGTCAATACCGCCAGCCAATGCGGATATACGCCGCAGTATAAAGGGCTTCAGGCGATTTATGATAAATATAAAGACCGCGGTTTTGTGATCTTGGGTTTTCCGGCGAATAACTTCGGCGGACAAGAACCGGGAAGCAATGAAGAAATAAAGGAATTCTGCACTCTCAAATACAAGGTCTCGTTTCCGATGTTTGCTAAAATCTCGGTTAAAGGAGGTGATCAGGATCCACTATATAAATTCCTGACGGATAAGGAGTTGCATCCCGCAACCGGCGGAGAAATAACCTGGAATTTTAATAAGTTTCTCGCGGATTCGGACGGCAAAATAATCGCGCGGTTTTCATCAAAAGACGAACCCGAAAGCAAGTCCGTAATCGATGCCATCGAAAAGGCGCTCGGAAAAAAGGAAAAGGCCGATTCTTAACCAAGTCTGAAACTTTTGACAATTGTATGAATCGAACCCGCGGGCTCCAGCCGGCTCGAATAAACCGAGACATTTGAAACAACGAATCCGATCGGGCCGACGTCTGAATTCAGGTGAAATTCGGCGAGTTTCCGGGATTGTTCCGGCTGGCGTAATCTGGCGATCGTCAGGTGCGGGCGAAACGGGCGGCCTTCGCGCGGGTAACCGATTTTTTCGAACGCGTGATCGAGATTGGATTTGATTTCTTCCAGGATTCCCGTTTTGTCTTCGACTCCCAGCCAGAGGACCCTTGGGCGCCGTTTTCCCGGAAATACGCCGGTTCCAGTGATCGCGACGTGGAATTCGGGAATGTAAGCAACCGCATCCGTTGCTGCCCGGATGATATCTGCCACTTTGGCTTGATCGGCGTCTCCTAAGAAGCGCAAGGTAATATGGAGTTTTTCCGCCGGCTCCCATCCGATGCGCAATTCCGGCCACTGCCCGCGTAACGTCGAGGAGTACTCCAGGACGAATTGTTTAGCTTCGCCGGAGATATCGATTGCAATAAAAATTCTGTCCATCGGCTATTTTGACTGGTAATCCGGGTTTATGGAGCTTTCTCTTTTCTGTTAAAATTTAGTCTTATATGAAATTTATCAAATTTGCGATAGTTTTACTCGTCCTGACGGGGCTCGCGGCAGGAGCTGCGGCATACTGGATGTATAATTCGCTTCGCCTTCCGTCCGAGCACTCAAAATCGGAAGAATTCATAACGATCGAAAAGGGTTCTAACCCAAACCAGATCATTGCCAAACTGACGTCCGAAGGCATTATCGAAAACCCGGTGACCACCCAGATTTATTTGAGGTTTTTTGGCGATGCAGCCAAATTGAAGGCGGGCGACTACCAATTCAAGTCGCCGATCACGCCGCTCGAGGTATTAAAGGAACTCGAAACGGGCAAGGAAAGAACCGATAGACTCACGATCCCCGAAGGATGGACCCGTTTCGAGATCGCCGGCAGAATTTCTGAACGATTTAAGGGCGATCCGCCGGCGGATGAAAAAGCGGTGTTGCAGTTGATGAATGATGTTTCACTGATCCGCGATTTTGATCCGGGTGCCAAAAATCTCGAAGGATATTTATATCCGACTACCTACGAGTTCCCTCCCGATACGGACCCCAAAGAAATTATCACGCGGATGGTCGATCAGTTCCGAAAGACCTGGAAACCGGAATGGACTCTTCGGGCAAGTGAAATAAAAAAGACCCCGCGCCAAATCGTGACCATCGCCAGCCTGATTGAAAACGAATCGAAATTCGACGCCGAACGGCGTCTGGTTTCTTCGGTGATTTATAACCGCCTTGAACGCGGGATGGCCCTTGGAATCGATGCGACCAATGTTTACATTGCGAAAACACTCGGCAAATGGGACGGGGTAATTCACAAGAGCGATATTGAAATAAATCATCCTTACAATACGCGAAAGATCGCCGGGCTCCCGCCGGGGCCGATTTCTTCTGCCAGCGAAAGCGCGCTCGAGGCCGCGCTCTATCCGGACCGGACGGATTATCTCTACTATGTACTCGATGTCGAAAAGAATGACGGCTCCCATACGTTTTACAGTTCAGCCGCCGAATTTGAACGGGGCAAGGCAAAATACCAGCGCTGGTTGGCCGGGCAAAGGAATCAATCCAAAGACCAATAGATGATAAAACTTCTTGCACTCGATCTTGACGGTACACTTCTCGATTCCCGGGGCACAATTTCCGAAAAAAACAAAACGGCTATCAGAAGGGCCGAAGACAAAGGCGTGTTGGTGACGATCGCCACCGGCCGCCGGTTTCGCGACGCGCTCCCGGTCGCGCTGGAGGTCGGGTTTAACGCACCGATTGTCACTCATAACGGAGCGCTGCTCAAGTATTCCGAATCGCTGGAAACGTTTGACGTTTCATTGATTGATCCGCAAACCACAATCGAGGTCATCCGAGCCGGCAAGGAATTCGGCGGCGAGCCGCTGGTCAGCACGGACCCGCGCGGCAAGGGTACGATGTTATATGAAAATATCTCGCCGGAAAATCTTCCGCTTCAAAAATATATAGTCTGGTCAAGACGGCTTCACGGCGATGAAGCGGAAGATGCCGTCCATTCGGTCGAGGATCTGGAAGACGCCGCTGGCCGGGCTGAAGTTATTCACATATCGTTTTCTGGTAAGTGTGCTTTAATGAGGGAATTAGAGTCAGCACTCGTGGAATCACTTGAAAATTCGGCGAATGTACTTTCGACCGTCTATCCGCTTCTCGATTTTACACTTCTCGATATCCTGCCGCCCGGCGCTTCCAAAGGGATCGGACTGGACAAATTGGCATCCGCCCACGGATTTTTGCCGGAAGACGTGATGGTGATAGGTGATAACTTCAACGACCTTGAAATGCTCGAATACGCCAGCACTCCGGTAGTAATGGGAAACGCGGATGCGAGTTTGCTTGAGCGGAAAGAATTTTATACAACATTAGGTAATGATCAGAGCGGCGTCGCCGCGGCAATTAATAAATTCATTTTAGGAGATGTAAATGGCTAACAGGAAG
This sequence comes from Aridibacter sp., assembly GCA_041576495.1. Classification (GTDB taxonomy): domain Bacteria; phylum Acidobacteriota; class Blastocatellia; order Pyrinomonadales; family Pyrinomonadaceae; genus Aridibacter. The sequence goes on from JBFGKW010000027.1 coordinate 5,650, forward strand.
GCAGTTATTGAAACGAATAAGGGTACGATAAAGATCGAATTACTTGAAAAGGACGCGCCGAAAACGACCGAGAATTTTCGGCTGTTGGCGGAGAAAGACTATTACAACGATGTAATCTTTCACCGCGTAATAAAGAACTTTATGGTTCAGGGCGGTGATCCGCTGGGCGAGGGATTCGGCGGCGAAAGCGCCTGGGGCGGCAAATTTGATGATGAGATAGACCGCGATTCGATACTTTATCAGGGTCCCTATGAAAAAGGTACGGTTGCAATGGCAAACTCGGGGCCCAACACCAATGGCTCCCAGTTTTTTATTATGCACGTCGATTACCCTCTACCGCCGAGCTATACAAAATTTGCCCGGGTCGTTGACGGACAGGACGTCGTGGACAGTATTGCCGAAGTCGAGACCGCACCCGGCGACAAACCATTGACACCGGTGGTGATGCACAAGGTTTATATCGAAGATTAGGCAGATCCGGCGCGAAGGCGGGTCGGGCCCGTAAAAGATTTCTTTACATCCTGAATATGCGGGCAGTGCTTCAAAGAGTTTCACGGGCAGACGTCAAGGTCGACGGTAAAACGGTCGGAGAAATCGGCAAGGGAATTCTCGTCCTGCTCGGGGTTTCGCGGGATGATACGGAGCAGATAGGATCGCAGCTGCTCGAGAGAATCTTAAATCTCAGGATATTTGACGATACTCGAGGCAAAATGAACCTTTCGCTCCTTGAAGTCGGCGGTGAGCTGCTTGTGGTATCGCAATTCACGCTTTACGGCGACGCCAGGAAAGGAAGACGTCCGTCCTATATCCATTCAGCCGGTCCCGAAGCCGCAGAAACCCTTTACGAGTCATTTGTAACCGAGGCAAGATCAAAAGCCGTAAAGGTCGAAACCGGCGTGTTCAGGGCAATGATGGATGTAAGTCTTGTAAATGACGGTCCGGTTACGATATTGCTGGACAGTGAAAAAAAGTTTTAAGGGTTATCTATGAAAATCAAATATCTGTTCTTCTTAATTGCGCTTCCGGTTTTGCTCCTTGCCTCGTGCGGTGACAGCAGCCTTTCCGGAAACAGCGACGCCCCGGTCGTCAAGGAAGGCGTCAAACCCGTTGCCGATGCTGAATTCGGGGTTATCGAAATGGAGAACGATGCCGCTTTTGGAACAATCAAGATCGAGCTCTATTCGAATTTGGCACCGGAGATGGTGGCCCGTTTTAAGGAACTGGCGCGCGAGGGTTTTTACGACGGCACGACATTTCACCGCGTCAATCAGACGGTTATTCAGGGCGGCGACCCTAAGTCGAAAGACAACGACCCCTCGAACGACGGCACCGGAAATTCCGATAAACCCGATGTCGTTGCGGAGTTCAGCGATGTTCCGTTTGATACCGGAATCGTCGGAGCCGCCCGAATGGGGAACGATACTAATTCGCAAAACAGCCAGTTTTTTATAATGCTCAACCGCGAAGCCCAGTTCGACAAAAACTATACGGTTTTTGGGAAGGTCGTTGAGGGAATGCAATATGTCCGGACCATTGCCGGATCGCCCCGGAGCGGCGAACGGCCGATCGAAAACGTCGTGGTCAAGACCATCAGGATTCAGTAGGATAGGGGGTCATTGAATGGCGCGGTCCGAAAAGACCTTCTTAAACTCCTCATCCTGTTCAAGTAAATTAGCTTCTTCGATTGCCCACGGAGAAAGCTGACTGCCCGGGTCATTGGCCGACGAAAGGAAGTCTTCCCACTTTTCCCAACGGTATTCGGCAACCTCTTCCGGATTCAATACCGGGGCCCGATCGGTAAAACCGATCAATACCGGACAAATTTCATTTTCGACGATTCCGTCTTTTTCGGCCCGGTAACGGTAATCCGGAAGAATCACTTTTAGTTCGATCCGGGTCAGTCCCAATTCCTCCCAAAGCCTTCTTTTGGCAGCCGCTTTCACATTTTCGTGAAGCATCAGATGGCCGCAGCACGAATTCGACCAGATCCCGCCCCAGGTCTTTTTGGCGATCGCCCGGCGCTGGAGCAGGAGTTCACCGCGGGAGTTGAACAAAAACACCGAAAATGCCCGGTGGAGCGGGGTATTGCTGCCGTGAACCGGGAGTTTGGGTGCCGTTCCGACCGGAATATTTTCCTCATCTACCAAAACAACCATTTCGTCAAAACGGTAATAAGACTTCCGGTAGACCGCGGCCAGAAAGACAAGAAGCACAACGCCGATCCCGGCCGGTATCAACATCCCCGAAAAAAGCGCGATGAACGTCCAAAAAAACAGTGTCAGAAATCCGCTCCGCATCAACTGGACCGGAACCGGGAGAAGCGGGCGAAACCGGCTGACGACGAATTCCAGAAGCGTTCCTCCCATCAACCCGGATATTATCCAGCCGAGATAGTTGGTATACGGAACCTCATAGTACCAACCCTTATTCGCGAATGACCAAAACCCGAGTCCGACCGCTCCCGGATCGAGAACCAAATCGAAGCCGGCCAGCAAGCCCGCGACCACAATTATCCTCAGCCATTTGATTGTGACCAGTTGCGCGGCCACGGCAAATGCGGCGAGCATCAAAGGAGTCCAGGCAAACGCCACCGTCCACGGTACAAATCCGAACAGCTTGTATCCCAGCCTGTCGGAATACCGAAATTCTCCGTAAGGGATACCCGTCACGATTCCAAAACCCTCAATTGCCAGCGCGAAACCGCCGAGGATCGAAATTAGAACGACGGCATCTCGGACACCGAGCCATCTGACAGCGGCCAAAACCGATGGCAAAATGAATAGCAATATGAAAAGGCTTGAAATGCCATAGGCTGATTCCGGAATCGGCGCGTTGATCATCAGATAGGCGGATATGATCAAAAAAATGTGCAGGGTAAGGATGGATATGCCTTTAATCGTGATTCGCATATTTGGGATATAATGAAAACGTGTTGAATTTCAAGTTTCTGCTTAAAGTAAGCCGGCCCAGATTCTGGATTTATGTGTTTGGACCCTACCTGATCGGATTGGCCGCGGCTCTGCAGGGACTCTCCGATATGCTCCGGTTTGAATTCTTGTTATTCGGACTATACTTTCTTTTTCCGGCAAATCTATTGATATACGGAATCAATGATATTTTCGATTATGAGATCGATAAGTCAAACCCGAAAAAGCGAGAATACGAGACGCTTGTTTCTCCCGATAAACAGAGATTTGTTTTGCTTGCGGTTTTGATCACCAACATACCGTTTGTCGCTTATTGTTTGATTTATCATCCCTATTCCTCAGTTTTTCTCTCCGGATTCCTGCTCCTTTCGGTATTTTATTCCGCCCCTCCGGTCCGGGCTAAAACGCGGCCGTTGGTGGATTCCTTATTTAATATTTTATATATTTTTCCGGGCCTGTTGGCTTACGCCCTGTTGTCGGGTGAGTCCCCCCCGGTTCTTGCGGCGGCGGGCGCCGGCGCCTGGACGATGGCGATGCACGCCTATTCGGCAGTCCCCGATATCACCCCCGATCAAAACGCGAAAATTGATACCATCGCGACCAAACTCGGACCGCGCGGCACGCTGGTTTTCTGTTTCGTTTGCTACGCGGCTGCTGCAGCAGTCGCTTACCAATATCTCGGCGCCGCCGGAATCCTGCTCGGATCGACCTATCTGATCATGGTCACCATTACTTTCCGGGCTTACGACTCCGACCGGATGTTTACCCTCTACCGTGTATTCCCGATCTTGAATACCGTCACCGGCCTGATACTTTTCTTTCTGATTGCATATCGGAAATTATAATCAGATGGACTGCAACGGCTCCGCCGTGTCAATTCCAAATACGCGCTTGAAAACCAACTCGGCGCTGATCAAACATATTTGTGTTCCGATACCGGGATTGGTGCCGGCGCCGACGTAGTATAGATTCGGAACCTTTTTCGATCGGTTCTTCGGACGGAAAATTGCGGTCTGCCGCAGGTTATGGGCGAGTCCCAGCGCCGAACCCCGGTAACTGTGGTAATCGGCTGCGAAATCGTCAACCGTGTAAATCCGCCGGTATTCTATCGACTCCCGCAAACCTTGGATACCAAACTCCTTTTCGATCATTCCGATAATCTTATCGGCATAGCGCTGTTTTTCTTCCTCCACTATGTCGAGTCCCGATGCAATAGGAACCAGTACAAAAAGGTTTTCCTTGCCGTCCGGCGCGACGCCGCTGTCGGTGACACTGGGAGCGCAGATGTAAAGCGAAGGGTCATCGGGCAGCTTTGGTTCCTTATAAATATCGTCAAAATTTTTTCGCCAGTCTTCCGAAAAATAAAGGTTATGGTGAATCAACTCCGGGATCTTGCGGTTTATCCCCAAATACATAATAAACGCCGAGGGCGCCATCGTCCTTTTTCGCCAGTAGCGTTCCCTGTATGACCGCCAACGCTTTTCAAGCAGACGCGTCTCGGTAAACCACATGTCGGCGTTTGAAATCACGATGTCGGCCGGAATTCGGCTGCCGTCGACTAATTCAACCCCCGTCGTTTTGCCGTCCTCGACGATTATTTTCGAAACCTCGGAATCGCTTCGCAGGACCGCCCCGTTTTTTTCCGCGACGTTGACAAGGGTTTCGATCAGTTTGTAAAATCCGCCGTTCGGATAAAAAACCCCCTGGTTAAAATCCATATGGCTCATCAGGTTGTAAAGCGCCGGAGCTTCATAAGGCGAGGTGCCGAGAAAGACCATCGTGTATTCCATGATCTGCTGCAGTTTCTTGGTTTTAAAGTACCTCGCAACAAACGGATGCATTTTTGAAAAAACAGAAAGTTTCTGTCCTTCGGTCATCACTCTTTTATTAAAAAAATCAAAAATCGAATCGTAGTTCTTGTACATGAAATGCTGCGTCGCAACATCGTACTGGTAGGCAGATTGCTTGAGATATGCCTTCAGCATATCGCCCGCGCCGGGCTCAATATCCTCAAAGGTCTTTTGATCGACTTCGCCGTCCGAATAGATATCGACTTTGTCGGAATCATTTTTGAAAAAGATCCGGTAGGAGGGTTTGAGACGTATCAAATCGAGGTGATCATTGATGTCTTCGCCCAAAAGGTCAAAATAATGTTCAAACAAATCAGGGGCCAGATACCACGAGGGCCCCATGTCAAATCGGTAGCCTTCGTGCTTAAAAAGCCCCGCCCGGCCGCCAAATAGACTATTTTTTTCGAGAACCGTGACGTCACAGCCCTTCTTTGCGAACAAACCCGCCGCCCCGAGTCCGCCGATGCCGGAACCGATGATGACAATCCGTTTAGTCATAAATTCCGGCAAACGCTTTCAGGGTGAGCCATAATTTTTGCCGAAAGCTTGTCCGGACCCGCCCGAGATAGACGTTGTAATTTGCTTTTTCGATCTCTGTCAGGATCGCCTTGTATAGAACATAGGAAATTCTAACGGCAAACCGACCCCGCCATTTGAGCATACCAATCCCGGGCAATGCATCCCGGTAAATTTTCCGATTTCTCGCGATCTGGGATTTCATAAACCCGACAAAACGATCATCGTAGACTTGACTACTGATATCATTCAATGTTAGATCTGAGTCTGCTAACTCATTTTTTGGCATATAGATGCGTCCCAGTTCTTGAGAATCTTCTTTAATATCCCTTAAAAAATTTGTCAGCTGAAAGGCATAGCCAAGTTTTTCTGCGTAAGGAAACGCATCGGGCGTGTGAAAACCTACGATTCGGGTCACCATTAATCCGATGACGGCGGCCGACCCGTACATATATTCCTCGAGTTCATCATAATTTTCGTACGAAAACTTCTGGTTATCCATCGACATCGAACTCAAAAAGGCTTCGCAGTCTTCAAACGGTATTTGGTATTTTTCGAAGATATATATGATCGCCGCCAGAATCGGATCATCCGATTTTCCCGCTTTCATAGCACGGCGCCAGGTGATCCGCCATTCATCCAATTTCTCGACTTTTTGGGCCGGGTCCCGGTTTGCAGGATCATCGACGATTTCATCGGGGATCCTTGCAAAGGCATAAACGGCGTAAATGCCGTCACGGATCTCGGACGGAAAGAACTGGGTCGCAAAGAAAAAACTCGTGCCGTACGTTCTGGTAATTCGTTTGCATTCCCGCAGTCCCCGGCTGATTTTGGCCGGCACATCATCCCGTGAAACCCCGGCGTACGGTAAGTTTCTGGCGATTCCCGTTATCCGCGAATCAACCAGAACCTTTTCATATAAATGGCGCATTACGAAGTGTCCCCCGGTATCTTCTTCGCCGAAAATACCCTGTCGGATTCAAAATCCCTGAATTAAGCTATCTTTCTATCGTAACACGGGATTTCTAAACCACTTAATCATCTTGAGGGGTAAATTAATTCGTGTATTATTTAGGCACTCTTAACATTGCATATCGCGGGCACTTAATATCGCCAGATGAAGGAAATCCGAAGCAAAGACAATAAACGGCTTAAATTCGCAAAAAAAGTCGGGGCGAGGCGGGAGAAGGAGTTTTTGTTTGTGGAAGGGGCCCGGCTGGTAGTCGAAGTTCTGGCAAATGACCTCCAAGATTCGGAGATATTTGTGTCTGACGGCTTTATAAGCTCAAATCCGGAAATTGTTCGGGAAATTCGAAACTTCGTAATTCCGGTCTCGACGGTCAGTGACGGAGTATTCGGTTCGTTGGCAAAAACCAAAACGCCGCAGGGAATAGTTTTGATAGCCAGAAAACCGGCTGCCGGAAAAAAAGTAATAGAAGCCCGGATCCGGCCAAACAAAGACAAGATGCCGGTCGTTCTCCTGCTCAACCAAATTCAAAATCCGGGGAATATCGGGGCAATTTTTCGGACGTCGGAGGCGGCCGGGGTCAGCGGGATCATCGTCACCAAAGATTCGACCGACCCCTTTTCCCCAACGGCAATACGGGGCTCGATGGGCGCAGCCGTCCGCGTTCCGGTATGGAATGATGCTGATTATTCGGCAGCGCTGGAGTGGGGAATCAAAAACGGACTTACCCCGACCGGTGTCGATATTAAAGGGGAAACAAATTATCTCGATGCTGATTGGAACAAACCGCGGCTTTTGGTTTTTGGGTCGGAACCCCACGGTTTGAGTTCGGAAGATCTCTCGGGAATCCGCGAGCGGATCACTATTCCGATGAAAAACAATGTCGAAAGTCTTAATGTCGCGGCGTCATGCGCGATAATCCTGTTTGAAATTGTCCGGAAATCTACGCCGCAGTGACCGTTAACTGCAATTCACGCGACCTTATTTTACATTCGCGTTGGCGTCGGAAGGTGCCGCCGATTTCGATCCGTCCTCGACTTCCTTTTCAAAAGATTTTTTGGCCGCCTCCGTATTAATAATCGCCAACATCATCGGAATCTCCGTTTCGAGCACCTTTTTATTGCCCGGAGAACTGTTTTCCGGCAGCAGTAATTTTGCGCGGTCCAGCTGGGTTTTCGCACTTTCATAATTCTTCTGCAAAAAATAAGCCCGTCCGAGAAGGTAATAATCAACCGCATCCTTCGGATCAGCAGAATTGATAGCGATAAACTGTGCCGGATCTGAATCCACATTCCGCCTGTTTTGTTCGAACGCGGTCAGCGAAATATCCTGTGCGACTGGTTTGAGTTCGGGCTGAGTTTCGGTCGGAGGGACGCTGGACCACATATAATAGGCCATGAATCCCAAAACCGACACCAAAAGAAACCACGGCAGGACCTTAAAGAAAATATCGCTGCTGCTTCCGTTCATTCCGTCGACGGTCACCGTTTTAATATCTTCGGTTGGCTCAGCCGGGGCAGTAGAATCAAATCCCAGCTTGCTCAGTTCATAATCATCCAACACCGAAACCGACCCCGATTTTTCCTCAACCGGAGAAATCAGCATCCGGTTCTCGGAATCTGCGCTTTCGGATACTGCAGCCGGCACTGATTCGTCCGTCTCGGGAATCTCAAGTGTTTCGTCCGGGAAGCCGTCTGCGCTCGCTTCCTCATCCGACATGGCGGGTTCGACAGCCGGCCGCGCCGCGGCAACGGTCTCTTCTTCAAGATCGTGATCGTACGCCTCATCGGAAGTGCCGTAGTCTGAATCATCAACCGCCGCTTTTACGACAACCGCGGTCAGGTTATCTTCGGCGCCCCTCCGGTAACAAATGTCCTTAATTAAACGGCAAATCGCAAAAGTGTCGTCTTCCGCAAATAAAATGTCGCGCAGCTCGTCGTCGCTGATATGGCGTGTGACGCCGTCGGTACAGAGCAGGAAGGTTGTTCCGGGATCAAACATTATCGTCTTCATATCGATTTCGACGACGTTTTCGGCTCCCAACGCACGACTTATCACATTCCTGCTGGGGTGGGTCTCCGCTTGCTCGGGCGTCATCCTGCCGGCCCTGACTTCTTCCTCGACCACCGAGTGATCCTGCGTCTCGCGAAACAGATTACCGTCGGGATCAATTCGATACAGCCTCGAATCGCCGACATGTCCAATCGTCGCGACGTCGTGATTGATGTGCAGACCGACGACCGTCGTTGCCATCGTGCTCAACTGACGGAGCCCCCGCGACATCTGAAATACAGCATGATTCGCCTGTTCGATAGCCAGCTTCATCCTCTCTTCCGCGTCACCGCCTTCAGAAAGATTGATAAACGCTTCGCCCAGAATCTCCATCGCCATTTGCGATGCGACATCCCCGGCCTGGGCGCCGCCGACACCATCGGCAACGGCGTAGAACCCGCTGTCACGCAATTCCAGGTAGGAATCTTCGTTTTGCGGCCGTTTTTCGCTTAACCCTTTGTCGGTGATGGCGGCCGAATAAATCTGTAGCTTATCCTGCGTCATTCTTGTTTCTACATTTGTCATTTTGAATGATTAAACCCCTTATCGAAATCCCGAGATTAACGGATTTCGTTTGCTGCTAAGAAATTAATTGTGAATTTGGCCGATTTCCCTGTCGATCGCATTGCGGTGCGAGAAAGCCATTAGCATGCCCAACATCACGAAACTTGTCATTAGGCTGAAGCCGCCGTGGCTTACAAACGGTAACGTGATACCGGTCATCGGGAGCGCTCGCGTAATCCCGCCCATATTTACCAGTGCCTGAAATCCGATAAATGCAGTCAGGCCGACAGAACAAAGTTTGCAAAACATGTCGCGGGAATCAAGGGCTGTTCTAACTCCCGCACCCACAAAGATAATCAGGGCAAAGATTATCAACAATCCGCCAAAAAGTCCAAGTTCTTCGGCGATCGCGGCATAGATATAATCCGAGTCGGCGACCGGAATCAACTCCACAAACCCGAGGCCCAGTCCTCTTCCGGTGGTACCGCCTGACGCCACTCCATAGGTCGCCTGGGCGGGCTGAAACGCGAGAATATCAAACCACGCATCGATGTTGATTGATTTTTTTAGATTCGGATCCTGCCCGATCATTTGAGCAACCTCCGGATTTTTTTCTATCAAACGCTTGTAATAACTATCGTAGCTGTCTTTCCACCAACTCGTTTCCGGTGACGGAGGATTGAAACCGTCGAGCCAAAGGTGAAAACGCTGTTGAATCCTGTCGGGCAAAACTTTTTTGACCGGTCTCGCCAGTGTCGGCAGCAGGGGAATATTTTCCTGCGTCTTTTCGGGCAAGGCGCTGACCACCAAAACACTGATTAGGAGAACTACGCTGCCGATCAGGACAAACCGCTGCGGAAAGCGCCGTACGGCAATAAAATAAAGCGTGACATAAACCGAGCTAAAGACCATCATCTGCCCGAAATCCTTCAGGACGAAGAACGGGAAAAACGGCAGAATGGCCATAAATACGAGCGGGACGACGTCTTTCGCTCGAGGCACTCCCCAGTAGGTGCGGGCCAGATTCTTGTATAGCACCGCGAGAATGGCGGCAAACCCGACCAGAAACGGGATTTTGGAAAGCTCCCACGGCGTCATATTCCCGATCGATTTTCCGGCCCGCGAGGTGACGGCGGCGAACAGCAGCGGACCGAGCGTTAGCAGCACGATCAGGAATCCGTTCTTTTGCATCAGTTCTAAAGCCCGGTCATCCCGTGTCACAAAGAAAGCGCCAAGGAAACACAAGATGGCAAACAGGGGAATCAGCGTCTTGCCCGAGAAAATAACATCGTCGATTCCGACCCCCGAAGATCTCGGCGTTTCCTTTGAAAGATCGACCGGGGAAGGAGGAGTCGCTTCAAGGCCCATCATTCGCTTTTTTTCGACCGAATAATTTTCCTGTATATAATGCCGCTGGATAGTTTTGATTTTTTCCTGGCGGGCGGATGATTTGTCGCGCCGCGAGGTATATTCGGGGTCGCTGAAAAGCCTGAACTGGACGGTCAGTCCGATTGAAAAAAGCAGCACGACCGATGTGTAAAGCGTCCAATTACCTTTATATTTGAAGATCCTGGCAAGGAAGACCGGGAGTATCGCGAGAATCCCCAGCAGCACTAGATTCCTTGCGGCCGTCAGCAAAGAAGCTTCATAACCGCGAATCAGGGCGCCGTAGTAAATCGAATAATGGGCGATAATCGTCAGGACGACGATAATTATCAGAATAAAAAAATGTGATGAAGCCCTGCTCCTCAATATTTATCTCCTTCTTTTTTTCGGTTGCGGCCCGGTTTTTATCCGCGGCGTATATTTTGGTCCCAGCAAACCCAAATCCCGGGCCTTAAGCACGACATTGGCTGCGATCGGTGCGGCGGTGGTTGCACCATAGCCTCCCGCTTCGACGACAACTGCGATCGCGATTTGCGGGTTTTCGAGGGGGGCGATCGAGATGTACCAACTGTCGGTACGCAGATACATCACCGGTGCGTCATACGTTTCCATTTTGCCATCTGAGTTCTTTCGTTTTCTTTTGACGGTCCGCAATTTCCCGGTCTTGCCGTCATAAAGCAAAGCCTTCTTCTCGGCCGTGCCTGTTTTCCCACCGGTTCGAATACCGGCTGCCCTGACCCGCGCGAATACCCTGCGCCCGGTTCCGCCGCTGCCTTCGGTAACGAGCCCCATAATCTGCCGGATCTGTGCGGCCCGTCGAGGCGAAACGACCGGCGCATAAGCCATCGGCGGCTGATCAAACTCGATCTTCGGTTTCATCAACCTGCCCTGTAAATTTGCCGCCGCTGAAGCAATCAGCGCCATTTGAAACGGCGTCATTTGTCCGGCATAACCCTGGCCCATTCCCTCGAGGGCCAGATCGTAAGCCGAGATCTTTTTACCGGTGACGATGGTCGACTGTCTAGGCGCGATCGCATTCGCAATTTTTGGATTGCTCGTATTCCAGATCCCCGGAAAAAAATCCGCCCTGACCGCTTCTCCCGGAGTTTCGACCGGTGAAATACCGAGATTCCTGGCAGTTTCGGCAATTCTCCCGCGACCGAGTTTGACGGCGAGCTGTGAGAAGTATTGGTTTGATGAAGCTTCAAACGCCTGGGCGATATTGAGATTTCCGCAACCATACGGCGGCTCGCACGGCGGTACCGCGTCAAAAATCGGCCGCGAACCGCGAAACGGTATGAAACCTTCCGGCCGTGCCGTCAGAATCGTATTTTGAAGATTATTCCGGAAGGCCGAAAGCATCGTGAACGTCTTAAATGTTGATCCCGGAACATAATATTCTCGCGTCGCCCGGTTGAGGAGCGGTTTATCTCGTTGGTTGCCCTCGAGCCTGAGCCAATCGTCAAGCGTTTGGGCTTCGGCCAGGCTAAACGAGGGGTTTGAATACATCGCAAGCAGTTCACCAGTTTGGGGGTTGATCACGACCACCGCGCCTTTCTTCCCTTTCAGCTGCTCAGCGACATACGTTTGAAGATCACGGTCGATCGTAATCCTGACATCACGCTGTTCTTCGGAAGAGCTTTTTATTTTAGTCAGTACGTCCCAGGCTTCGGGCATCGGATCCGAATTCTTTCGGAAAATGGTTCTTTCAAGCCCCGGGGTTCCCCGCTCGGTTCCCAGCAAATGAGCCATCTCCCGCTCGAGGGCATACCCCCTGACGACCTCACCGTCTTTCGCGACCTCATAATAAGCCAATGCATTGCTCAGCTTTCCGGAACGGTCGAGCATCCAACCGCGAAGGTTGGCGGCGGTTGTCCGCCGGTAACGCAAATCCTTATAGCTCAGGGCCTGAAACTGCTCGTTGTATTCGTCGGCGTAGTATGTCCAATAAACGTGATAGCCGTAAACCGTTAGAGTCAGGATTACAAATACGAACTGCCATAAGCGAAGGCTTCGGTTGGTTGCGGTCAGACTCAGTTTTTTTAATACTTCTTTCGGTAGATCAATCTCGAAATTAAACTTGGGCCGGCTGAAATTACCCAGAAAAGACGTAAACAATAGAAAGATAAGTATCGCCAGCCCGATCAGATAAACAACCGTCAGGCCTGCCGGGGTTCGCTCCAGTATTTGGACCCCGAACAATTTTTCTGGTCGCAAACTCTCCCAGTCTATTTGTAAGAAAATCAATAACATCGGCTAAACTTCCCAATCCTGGGTTTTATCAAGTTCGGGACTGTCCGATTCTTCTTCGTCAAGCGGTGAATTTAAACCTTCACCGGGAGCTTCAATACTGACCGTCTTGTCAGCCGGCGCATCGGCAGCGCGGACAGGTTCAGGCGCCGCTATTGGCGGCTTGATCGCGGGTTCTGCCGCAGCAGGAGCCCGATCGGCTATATCCCCGGTCGATGCGCCATCGCTTGCCGCGTCGTCAGATATTTCCCCGGCGGCAGGGCCAAGGCGCCCGATCCGCTTGAGGCTTACGTCAACTGAACCAATCTTAATAGCCGCTCTTTCTTTGACTTCAACCGCCTTTCCATAGGCAATACGCACCGTGTTGATGAATGTTCCGTTAGTCGAACCGGTGTCGGCGATGAGGAGCCGGCGGTCTGAATTGAGTACCAGCGAAGCATGGATCTTGGAAACGCTTCTGTCATTTATTGACAAATCACTTTCCCGGGTTCGCCCGACACTCATCCGGCTCTTTTCCGAAAAATCCAGTTCGACCTCCCGTATCCGGCCGTTTTCTAGAAATTTCGCTACAAATATACTCTGATTTTTTCTAATTTCATCTTCGTTCATGACGACCGAAATCTTGCCGTCCCGGTCCGGAGCCGCCCGTTTGAGATTTGGAAGTGTAACGTTGATCGCGGCTTCCTCGTCTTCATTTTCGGAGAAATTCCCAAAACTGCCCAACAGGCGGACGCCTTCGGTAAAATAATCGCTTCGGATCTCAATCTTTAATGGTGCATAGGTATGATAGAGCCGGTCATTGATATGATCGATCGCGGCGGCGTGGAGTTCGTGCTCAAGCTTCTTAAGATCACTGTCCGAATCGGTCGAAAACTTATCCCATTGAATCATTAGCCGGATATCATGCGGCACAAACCTTCCTTCTTTCCCCAGATTACGCACCTCGGAATCCAGCAGCACCTTCAGTTTCTCAATCAATTCACTTGTCGCCAGACTGCTTGAAGGATTCCAGCTGCGGCCGGTAAATCGGTCAAACATTTCACCTAGTTTTGTCAGTACGCCCCGGACCAGCCAATCAGGTGAAATTTTATTTCCGTTTTTTACTTCTTTCTCTCCCGTCATCGGCTTGTAAAGTCTGTTTTCTTGGGTAAATACCGTTAATTTTATACAAGATGCCGGTTATTGGAAAGGAAATAAAATTTACAGCCAAAAAATTCAGTTAAACTTTTTTGATAATTGTTTGTAATTGTTTCTATAATATACTAACTTTAGAGGGAGGGGGGAACTCCGCCAATCCCCTGAGTTACAGATATGCAAGACAGACCAACCACCCGGGGCAAGCCGGTCGAAGTTTCGAAGAAACAACATCAAAACGGATTTTCAATCGTCGAGCTGTTGACCGTCTTGACCTTTATGACGATATTGGCTGCCGCCGCGCTGTATTACAGTACTGCGCATCAGACGATGTATAAGACGGACGAGGAGGCGCTTAAAATTGTCGACGTGTTGCAGGAAGCTCGTCAGCGGTCGCTTAGTCAGCGCGAGACTCATCGCGTCGAAGTCGATTTGACCGACAAGGTTGTCCGGCTGATCGATGAAAACACGGTCGCAACCGAAACCGATGACCGGCTCGTACGAAGCGTACCTTTGGGCGACGGATTCGTCCGCGTCGATTCTCGTTCGCCCGCGATCAGCAGTAATCCGCCCGAACCCTTTCCGGTTCCTACGGCGCAATACAAGGTCAGTATTTATCCGCCGAGCGTTACCCACAATGTCCTCACGCTTCGCTATCAAAGCAACGGCACGGTTGTCGACGCCGGTACGACCGCAACCGGGTCCGGCGCCATCAGTTCTGGGATCACGCTGCATGTCTGGACCCCGATGCCGGGCGACCCGAATACTCCGAAAATTGCGCGGGCAATTACGATCGTCGGTTCGACCGGTACGGTTCGTTTGTGGGAATACAATCCTGAGCTGACGGGATCCGAAAAATGGCAGAATTCACGCCGATAGGGGAGAGCAGGCGAAAAACAAACGTGCCGTCGTAAACGACTCCCAAAAAACCAGTAGTTTTATGCCACGGGAAAAAAATGATTGCTTTGAGTAAGTTTCAAATAAACGAAAACGGATTTTCATACATCGATGTGATGATCGCGATCGTCATCATGCTGGTCGGTGTCCTGGCGATGGCCTCCGCCTTAACCGCCAATTTAGTCCGTTCGTACGAAACCGATAAGCGAATTATCGCCAAGCAAATGGCGCTTTCCACGATCGAATCGATCATATCGGCACGCGATATCTCACGACCCGGAACGATTGACGGATGGGATTCGGTTGGAAACGTCGGCACAAATCCGGTTAACGGCGTAAATCAGGGAATATTTCTTACCGGATGGACACCGATCCGCGAGGAAAACGGCTGGGACGGGGCCGCGGGCACAGTCGATGACGCATGCGCCGGCACGGGTCCCTGCAGCGTATCGGGCCGGCCTGACAATAACAGTCCGGTAATCAGCGGCTTTCAACGAAGAATCGTCATCAAAGATGTCAATGATCCGGATCGCCCGACTCCGCCAAACCCGATCAGCAGAAGGCGGATCGATGTCACTATCAGATATTTTGTCCAAACCTATTCACGCGATGAAACGGTTTCGACGATCATCACCAACTATTAATACCACAAACAGCGATGATAAGACGTAAGAGAAAAACCGATCCGAGTATGATGGAACAGAAAATGAACGCGGCCGGATTTACTTTGGTCGAAATGCTGATCGCGATGGTTACGTTCCTGATTGTCACCGCTTCCATTTACGGATTGCTGATGCTCGGAACGGTTTCTAGAAATCGCTCAAGCCGAAAGACGGATGTGTTGAAAAATGCCCGGGCGGCGATTCATCTTATCGGACGGGACGCGCTCAATGCGGGTCTCAGCTATCATCAATCGGGTGCTTATGTCCCTGACGATTTCCTGTCGTCGACGCTTAACCTTCCGGCCGACGCCGATAGCGACCGCGATCTACTGACTTCCGTGATCGCCGGAAATAACCTTTTTACAAACGATCTTCAAACTTCCCCGACCGTCCGTACCGATCTGATCGCGTTCGCCTACCGGGATATGGAATTCAACAACGGTGCTGCCATCGATCTTGAACAGTCACTCGCCGGTGCGGCCGGCGATTCGATGCGCCTTGAGCTGAGAACGTCAACGACCGCAAACATAAATCCGCACGATCTGGTCCTCGTCGAAGCTGACAGTACGCAGGTTGCGACCATCGTCTCGACCGTAGTCGATACCAAAAACATCGATCTTAATATTAACGATCCGCTCAACATCAACCTGCCCCGCAGCGGATCGGGCCCGGGCGCCAACTTGCTGAGGAAATGCACGATCACGATCACCGACAACTGCACCAATTCAATATCCTCCCTTAAACGGTTTTACTGGGTCAGCTATCGCGTAAAACAGGACGGAACGCTGGTCAGAAGGCTTCACGGCAACAACACCGGCGCCCCTTTTGACGAGCAAATTCAGGAACAGCCGCTCGCCTACAACGTCAAGGACCTCCAATTTACGTACGTCCTCAACGATGGAACCGTCACCGAAGACCCTTCGGCCGGGCCCGATGGAATCGCCGGTACGTCCGATGACCGCCCGGAAGACTTCAACCTGATCAGGCAAATCAGCTTCACCATCGAGGTCGAGTCAACCGAAATAGACGAGCAAACGGGCAAACCGGAAGTGATTCGGTTAAGTGCGACGTTCAGCACAAGGAATTTGGAATACGATCAGGGCTAGGCCGGGAAATTTGAGGAGAATCTATGCGTAAAATCGGCATTAACCGTTTGAGGATATGTAACATCCGTCGGGAAACCGCTGCAAAACAGGCTTCCGGCGAGGAGGGCACCGCAATCGTCATTGCATTGCTGATAATGTTGCTGCTGATGGGTTTTGTGGCGCTTGCGGTCTCCCGGACAAGTAATGAAATCGTCGCTTCGGCAAACGACGCCGCAGAAACGCGGACCTTCGAGGCAACGCAGGCGAGCCTCGAAATAATGACCCAAAACTTCGATAAGATCTTCGATACAAAACTAAACCCCGACACCGCCGACATCACGAGAGTTGAAGGCCAGTTTCCAGACGGTCCGGACGGCTTTACCAACGATTACGATTTTAATCAAAGGATAATTAAAAGCCGCGATTCGGAGATGGTGATAATGACGGGGCAGCAGTTTCAAGGACTCAGCGCCCTGCGGGACGAATGGGAGCTCGATTCGACGGCGACCGATAAGAATAACGGAGTTCAGGTCCGTCTCAAACGAAAGTTCTTCAACAACCGGATCCCGATCTTTCAGTTCGGCGTATTTTATGAAGACGATCTCGAATTTCATCCGGGGCCGCGATTCGATTTCGGCGGGCGGGTGCACACCAACAAAAATCTGTTTTTGAGGGCCAACGAACTCTATTTCGATTCAAAGATTTCATCGGTCGGCGAGATATTTACCGATGTCATGCGAAACGGAAACAGCACCGGCGGTTATGTCAATACGATTCATATCAAGAACGGATCGGGAACTTATGTCAATCTGGATTTTAATATGGGAAGCGTATTGAGGGATGTCGCGGTGGGCAGTCCGAAAATTAACGAACCCGACATGCCGGTCGCCTATGCAAATGCCAACTGGGCAACTTACCAGGCTTTATTCGACGGCAACTTGCTCGCCAACCAACGCCGTCTGGACCTTCCCCTCAGGGTAGCAAGCGGTATGAGCGGCGCGGCGCTCGATTATATCGAGATTATAAAACGCGGTAAGGAACCCGGCGACCTGTTCAACGACGATAGCGGGACTGCCGCAAGTCCATCGATCTTACCCGTTACGGCAGCCACGGCCGATACGGTGATCACTGCGCAAGAGCGGTTCAGCAACAAAAACGGAATCCGGGTATCCCTCGCCGACAGCAAGGCAAAACTTCCCGGGTGCGCATCGGGAATCGGAACCAACGCCGTGACCACGGCGTGCGGAGTCAGGCTTGACGGCGATGCGGCCGGCGACGGAGATACCAGCTCATCATTTGAATCACGCGGCTATCGGCCTCGTCCGATGAAAGACGGTTACCAGGCAACACGCATCAACGGGGAACGATTTCACCGTGGGACGAGCGCCGAAACATGGATCAAAATCGAGACAGTGCGGTTCGATTTGGCGACTAACACGGTGGTCACGCAGGATATCACACATGATCTCCTCAGCCTCGGCGTAACGAGTCCGGCACCCGTAATAATTGCTGCCGGTTCAACTGTATTTTCAATACAGGGATACGGAAATACCGATTCCCGGTCGATTTTCAAACTCCAGCGGTTTATTTTCGGTAACGGAAGGGTAGAAGCCGCAGACACCAATTTCATTTCGATGAGCACCTGGAATGGTGTCAACTATAACTACGTGATTCCCGCGGCCAACGACGGAGCGTTAAAAAAAGTGGATGACGGCCCGTGCGCCAGTCTGACTACCACGGATATAAACTATCACTGTCATTCGTACAGCGGACTCCAGTTTGGAGATCACCAGGATCACTGGAAACAGACCACAATCGGCACGTCGACTGACACCCATTGGATCGTACCGTTTCCGATCAAGATGTTTGATGTCCGCGAAGGCGTCTATAACGACAGCATCAGTCTGTCGGCGACTTACGGGGCCACGATCCCCTGGGCGGGCGTGATGAGCCTGGTCGATGTCGACATCGCGAATCTAAAAAGGTTTTTGGACGGAAACTTCGATGCCAGCATGCCCGATGGTACGCCGTATCACGCGGCAAACGGGGCGAGCTTGACGGCCGACGCGATTCCGGACGCGAATGGCTGGGTGCTCTACATCTCGGACCGCCGCGGAGATTTCGATTTTGACGGGGAATACGATATGGAGGATGTCTACGGAAACAATGACGGAATTCTCCAATTCGGTGAAGACGTCAACGACAACGGCATCCTTGAGGCTGATTATGCAAAGGAGGCCCCGCGCTATACCGGCTCCGGAAGTTCGATCGCCAAGGGAATCGCCGCCACGCTCGAACAGAAATTCTACCGCCGTGGCGTCAGATTGATAAACGCCCAGACATTGCCCGGATTCTATGACGCGGTGACTCCTGAAAACACGAAGGGCTTTACCGTGGCTTCCGAAAACGGCATTTATGTGCTTGGAAACTTTAATGCCACCGGAATCAGCGCAGTCGGAACTCCGACGGCGTCCGTCCAGTATATTCCGCAAAACACAACGGCTCACGTCCCGGCTTCGATCGCCGCTGACGCTGTGACGATACTTTCAAACGCCTGGAGCGACGGCAACGGATTTGCGAACGCCTTCAACCGCGGCGGACGAAGCGCGTCGGAAACCACCATCCGGTTTGCGATGATCGCGGGTGACGCGAGATCCAGCCTGATTGAAGCCGGCGAGCCGGATCAGGGCGGAGGCGATCTCCAGCTGACGGGCGGGGTTCACAATTTCAAGCGATTTCTCGAAACGTGGGGCACCCGGCTGAACTATTCGGGATCGATGATCAACCTCTATAACGCCCGCAACAACAACGCCCCGTTTAAGTGCTGCACCAACGTTTACAGCCCGCCGACCAGAAACTGGGTATTTGACTCATCATTTCTAAATCCAAACCGGCTTCCCCCGGGAACGCCGTTCTTCCAAACGATTCAATTGACGGGTTTTCAACGAATGGACTGATTCCGTAAACTTTTTCATTTGAGACCCCGATTCGGAGCAATCGCGATATCCTGCGGCTGCTCCGCTTTATTGGCAGGGCGAACTTTAAACGGCACCGGTCGTATGAAGTTAAGGGACATCGGTTCTGATATAATGTTAAGAGATTTCGCTTTCCGATGAGGGACTTACAACTACAAAACTGCAGACTAAGCCAAAGATACGACATACGGGAGCTTCTGGGACGAGGAAGTTACGCCGAAATCTATGTCGCCAGGGATTCGATGGCAGCGCCGAATTCGCCGCACGAGCTCGTCGTCATAAAGGCGCTTAATGTCTATATGCAGAACGATTTGGATCCCGATCTCGAACGAACCCTGGTTGAAAATTTTCAGAACGAAGCGATCGCGCTTGATAACGTTCGTCATCCCAATACCATCAGCCGGCTGGGACATGGAACCGCCCGCGATTTGCGCGGCACCGTCTTCCATTATCTGGTTCTTGAATATATGCCCGGCGGAGATTTGTCGAAGTATTGCCAAAACCAGCGGCTTTCGGTGGCCCGGGCTCTCGATTACTTGGAACAGGTCTGTTCCGGTATTTCACATGCCCACAAGAAAAACGTCATCCACCGCGATATCAAACCACAGAACCTGTTATTGACGGCCGAACAGGACATCGTGAAAATCGCCGATTTCGGTGTCGCCCGTTTCGGACATTCGGAGTCACCAATAACCCGCGTCGGTACCAACATTTATGCTCCGCCCGAACACAGCCCGATGCTCGCCGGCAAAACCCAGGAACTGGCCTATAATGAACTGACCCCGGCGGCGGATGTTTATTCGCTGGCAAAATCCACCTATGTTCTGTTTACATCCGAATCGCCAAGATATTTCGCAAACCATCCGGTCACCGAACTTCCCTTTTCATTTCGTCAGGAACCGTGGGCGGACGAATTGACTAAAGTCCTTAACCGGGCGACTCAAAACGATCCCCGAAACCGTTTTCAAGACATCAATGACTTCTGGAACGAACTTTCGAAATTAAGGTATATCGATGAGGAGGTCAGCCTAAACACCCGGATCTCCGCCAAACGCAGCGCCGCTCCGCAGCCTCATTTTGCCAAAGGCTACTCGCCTAATACGCCGGTTAAGCCGAAGTTCAATACCTCGCGCGATTTAAAACTCAAACCCCACCTGACGATCGGACAGAATCCACCGTTGGTGGTCGAGATCAATGAAAAGAATCCGCTTTTGAAACCGGCCAGACCGCCCGTCCTTGAAATTCCGCCGGCTGAACCGGCCGTAAATAATTTGGCCAAACCGGAAGTTCACAGGCCCCGCAAGAATTTTTTTCGCGCGGCTGCGGTTTTTGTGATTTTGGTCGGTCTTTTTGCCGGAAGTCTCTACGCCACTTACAATTATCTGGTCGGAACCGGCTTTTCGTTTTTTGGTTCGCAGTCGGTCCAGCTCGGGACCGCGACCTCCGATATCAACCTCCGCGAAACACCCGATACTACGCGTGAAGCGATCGGACTGGTCACCCGGAATTCCCGGGTTGAAGTTGTAAATATCCAGAATAATTGGTATCAAATTGTAATCATTCAGCACGGCCGTCCAAAAGCCGATCCCCGTTTTGCCGATCGCGGATGGGCGCACGGCCGGTACATAAATTTGGATGATTAGGAGGAGCCTGTGAGCGTTTTGGACAAAGTACGGCGGTGGATCGACGGTGAAAGCGCCGAAACCGTTTTAGAGCAAGCGGCACGCGACGCGCAGGTCAAACCACGCAGCCGCGCCGAAGACTTTATTGTCGAAATTGCCAGAAAGGTCGAAGACGTGATGCAGCGCGAAATGGTTCCTCTGCCACAGGGGACGACGCTGATACCGACCGAATACATCGTCTTCCTGAGTGAAAAGGACGACAAAGAATGGCAGGGCGCCAAAAGGCGGGGACTTGAACAGGGTCTCTATCACATCCTGGCAGAGCGCGCCCGCGAGATTGCCGGCAAACGGAAGTTAAAGACCAAGTCATTCGCGATCGAGCTCAGAATCGACGGCACGATGGAAGAGGGCGAGATCCTCGTCAAGCACAGTTGGGATGAAAACCACAGCGGTAAAACGGATGTCTTTGCCCGTCAAAAACCGGCGCCCGTCAATCAAAAGCCGCCGCTTCCTCCGCCTCCCAATTTTACCCGGCCCCGGGCAGCGCCTCCGGCTCAACACATTGTTCCGTCGACCGGAAGTGATGCCGAAGAACTGACCCACGTCACTAGCCGCGGCCAGGCTCTTTATTATCTGGAGATTTGGCGCGACAATGTGCGGCAGAATCACGTCCCGATTTATTCAAACGAAATCGTAATCGGCAGGGGTTCAAGGTCGAAGCCGGTCGATATCGCACTTGCGGGCGATCCGGAAATTAGCCGCCGGCACTTGGTCCTTTTGTATGGAAAACAGGGTGGTTTTGCGATTATTAACGAAGGAAGAAATCCGGCAATCTTGAATGAAACGGAGCTGCCGCTCGGTCAGCGGGTCTCCGTAATTCCGGGACAGCCGATTGTTATCGGAGCTTACGTCATCAGGATTCAGACAAGTTGAGTTCCCTCTCTAAAACCAACATTTTTGCTTGTATTTACCGGTTACATTCGTATGATAGATTTACAGATTTTTCGTTTGAATCGGTAAATAATTATGCCTAACATCAGGAATTTCCGCTTTCTCCCGCTGCTCATTTTTTTGCTCATCGCGGCCCTTGACCAGGGGGCTTTCGCTGCCCTGCGGGAACCCGTCCGGGGCAAACACGCGATGGTCGCGTCACAGCATGAGCTGGCATCCAGAATCGGCGTCGAAGTATTGAAAAAAGGCGGCAACGCCGTCGATGCAGCCGTTGCCGTCGGACTGGCACTCGCAGTCGTCTACCCTGAAGCCGGCAATCTAGGCGGCGGCGGGTTTATGGTGATTCGATTGAAAGACGGTACCGCGACGACCATCGATTACCGGGAAATGGCACCGCGCCGTGCCACCAGAAATCTCTTCATCGGCAAGGACGGGAAAGAAATTCAAGGTGAAGGAAGCTCGGTGATCGGTTATCGGGCGGCCGGTGTCCCCGGCACTCCGGCCGGATTTGATTATGCGCTCCGGAAGTACGGGTCGGGAAAATTAACCTGGGCCGAATTGATCGAACCCGCCAGAAAGTTGGCCCGGGACGGTTATGTATTGAGCTATCGGCTGGCAGAAATACTAAAGTCTTATCGGGAAAACCTCGAAAAATATCCTGAAAGCAAAAGAGTTTTTCTTAATAACGGTGATTATTACGGCGAAGGTGATTTGTTTAAACAGCCCGATCTTGCCAAAACGCTTGAACGGTTGAAGAAATACGGGGCCCGCGAATTTTATACCGGAAAAACCGCAAGGTTAATCGCCGCCGACATGTTGCAAAACAACGGTCTGATCACGGTTGAGGATCTAAAACAATATGAGGCTAAAGAGCGGGCGCCAGTTCGCGGCACCTACCGGGGACACGAAATAATTTCGATGCCGCCCCCTTCTTCGGGCGGGATTGTGCTGGTTCAGGTCCTGAATATGCTCGAACAGTATGATATCGGCACGATGGGCAACAATTCCGCCGCTAAGTACCATCTTTTGACGGAAGCCCTGAGGCGTGCCTTCGCCGACCGCTCCGAATATATCGGAGACCCCGATTTTTCGTCTATTCCGACCGCCCGGTTGATTCAGAAATCTTATGCGCTCGACCGAAGTAAATCGATTAGCCTGACAAGCGCCTCTACCAGCAAGAGCATCAAATTCGGAGAACCTGTCGGGAATGAATCACTTGACACCACGCATTACACGGTCGTTGACAAAGACGGAATGGTTGTAGCAAACACTTACACGATAAACAACATCTTCGGTTCCGCCGTGACGGCAAAAGGAACCGGCGTTCTGCTAAATGACGAGATGGACGATTTCGCGGCCCGGCCTGGTACGGCAAACTTATACGGCCTGGTGCAGGGCGAGAGAAACGCCGTCGGACCGCGCAAACGGCCCCTTTCATCGATGACGCCGACTATCGTTTTGAATAAGGAAGGCGGATTTTGGTTTACCCTCGGCGCCCGGGGCGGCCCCCGTATAATTACTGCCGTCCTCCAGTCGACGATAAATATGATCGATCATAAGATGAATATCCAGGAAGCGATCGATTCGCCCCGTATCCATCATCAGTGGCTGCCGGATCACATTATGTGGGAAGAATTCGGTATCTCGGCCGACACCCGAAGAGTTTTGGAAGGCTTCGGACACGATTTTGGTTCAACACCGCGATCGCTTGCTTCGGCGACCGCCATCGCGGTTGACGAAACCGGTGTCAGGCTCGGCGCGATTTATTCAAGAAGCGACGGGTTGGCGGTCGGGTATTGATCTCGGTCGATGCCTGCGGCGATTGGTCTCGAAAAGAAAAAGTGAAACGGACGTTTAACCTTTAACCATTTTCACCAAGTCTAAGAGCTAAACCTAAAACTTCAGGCAGCCGCCCTGGGCCGTGTTGACACCCCTAGCACTTCTATGTATTATTAACCCTAGGAGTTCTAGGTATACAAGTATGGATCTACCCAAAGATCTGGTCGCAGCATCGGCAACACCGTTGATTCTCTCGATCCTGAATCGCGAAGACAGTTATGGCTACGCCGTGATTCGGCGGGTTCGCGAGTTGTCAGAGGGAGAAATGGAGTGGGCGGACGGGATGCTTTACCCGATATTGCATCGATTAGAAAAGAAGAAACTGATCCAGTCTTACTGGGGAACTGCTGACACCGGCAGGAAACGCAAGTATTATAAGCTGCGTCGCGAGGGAGAGGAAGAACTCTCAAAACTGCGAAAGAATTGGCGCGATATTTATGTGATGCTCGAAAAATTGGAGGTTGATTATGTTTGATGTGGATAAAGCCGTAGATGAATGGAGCCGCAGTTTTGCCGGCACCTGGTGTGGGCGCAACGACCGCATCGAAGAATTGAAGGACCATCTCTTTTGCGAGATCGAACAGAATGTCCGCGAGGGATTAAGCGAAGAGTCCGCTTTTCTGGCAGCTACCAGAAGGTTCGGGATTTCTGAAGAAATTAAATCCGAATTCAGAAAGGGCCGTAAAATAGCGTCAATTCTATGCGAATCAGATTCGGAATTCGGATTCGATATGAGCACGAAACAACTTGCCGTTTATACAGGGATTTATCTCGTTCTTTATGCAATTTTGACCTTTGGACTCACAGCCCTCCTGCGCGGAACAGGCGTTTTTGTATATGTGGTTCCACTTCTTTATGTATTGATGTTCGTCCCGATATTATTTAGTTCTGCCCTCAGGAAGCAAAGCCGGGCCGAGTGTGCCTTTGTCAAACGCAAGTTAGGATTTCGAAAATAGATTTATTTGATTTTACCCGGCATCCGCCGAATATGCTGCCTTATGGAATGATTCTCGGCGGAACCTCCCGAAACCGTGGAAATTTACCCGTTTCATCATAGAAATCCCCTATTAATCTGGCGATTTATGTGTTATCAGATTTCTCCTGAATGGCTAAATTGTGGTCAATAGGAAAGATAATCGATTTCGCGTTTAAAGGCGGAATGAGGTCTGAAATTTGCAGGATACCTGGGTGAAGCCTTAAGCAACGAAGAACCCGTTAGCTAAAAGGAATTAAACCAAAGGAGGTATAAATTGCAGTGAAACTCAATTCGTTAAATTTCGCGTTGGCAGGCGCCATTACGACCGCCATATCGTGGATAATTTGCTCGTTGTTAGTTTGGACGATGCCCGGGACGATGATGAATACGACCGGACATATGGTCCATATGGATATGAGCAATTTTGGCTGGATTCTGTCTCCAATCGGCTTTATTTGGGGACTCGTCGTCTGGAGTTTGGCCATAGGTTTTTTCGCCTGGCTGATGGCGACGATTTACAACATGTTGATTAAGGATTAAGCTTTCTGTAAAGGCAATAGGGCGACCGGCGCTCAATGCCCCAATTTGTAAAACACGTGTCGAATCGCGATCTTAATTATGAAATCCTGGTCCATTAAATTAGGCAACTTTTTTGGAATTGATGTCTTTGTCCATTGGACGTTCTGGATCTTGATAATCTGGATATTCCTGATGCATTTTAGCGGCGGACAAGCCATTGCGCAGGGGTTATGGGGCGTCTTATTTATTCTGGCGCTGTTTGCGTGCGTCGTACTCCACGAATTCGGTCATGCGCTGACCGCCAGGCGTTTTGGTATCGCTACCAGAGATATCACGCTCTACCCGATTGGCGGAATTGCCAGTCTGGATAAAATGCCCGATAAACCCGCCCAGGAACTTTTGGTTGCTATAGCGGGCCCGGTCGTTAATATGATAATTGCTGTCGTGTTATGGATCTCGATGAATATCTCCGGCCAGACGCCTACGATGTCGAGACTCGAGAATTCAAATGATATCTCCCAAATTCCCCTATTGTGGGGTTTGTTTTTCGCAAACGTGATGCTGGCGGTGTTTAACCTAATCCCAGCGTTTCCGATGGACGGTGGAAGAATTCTTCGGGCGTTGCTTGCCTTTTTGATGGATCGCACAAAAGCCACACGAATCGCGGCCGGTATCGGGCAGTTCTTGGCGATGATTTTTGTTTTCCTCGGATTCTTCTACAACTTTTGGCTCGTATTCATCGGCCTGTTTATTTTTATCGGAGCGGGGAGCGAAGCGGCATTTGAAAAAACCAGATCAGCGCTTGCCGGTTTGACCGTCAAAGACGCACTTATGAAACGTTTTACAGTTTTAAGTCCGGATGACAACCTCGGCCGTGCGGTTGACGCGCTTTTGAATAGCCAGGAAACCGAATTTGTAGTGGCCGAAGATAGGGTTCCGATCGGCTTGTTAGGCAAAAACGAAATAATCAGAGGATTAACCGATCGGGGAAAGGAAGCATTGGTCACCGAATTGATGAACCGGGATTTTATCGTCGTCGGCTCCGACACAAAACTCGAGGATTTTCTTCAACAAGTATTGAGGAGCGATCAAGGAATTGCCGTCGTGATGAATGGAAGTGCGCTCGAAGGTTTGATTGACCGGGAAAATATCAGGGAAACTCTTTTGATCAACGAAGCCCTGCAGCGAAAAGAAGGCTGACAACTTCTAAACTCTATAATAATCGCTTCATTTCAGGATATCCCGCTGATCGAGCGTCCTGGTCGTTTCTTCCGTCACGCTCGTCGGTTGAAGTTCGTTAGTTTCCTTCCATTCCCCGGCCGGCGGAGCATAAGAGCCCGGGATGGGTTCGGATTGCTGCGGCGGAAGCGCCTGCGGGGTTCCCGTTTTCCCGGTCAGATCCCGGCGAACCGATTCGACAAAACTAAGATCCTGAGTAGTCGGAACACCTGACTGAAACAAAAGCGCATAAACGATTCTCAAAAATCCGCCCCAAAATGTAATAATCGCCGTAATAGCGATCGCAAATGGCTCAGCGTCGATTATCAATGTCAACATTGCAACGAGCGGCACTAATATCATACTCGAGAGCATCAGCAAACCGCCTTGCTTTAACCCCCTTTTTCTGGGTGACGACGCATATGGATCAGCCTGATCAACGATATCGCGCGGCAGCCCGCCGTTTTCAATAACATCGCGCATCCCCTGCATTAAAAACCTGCAGCGCGAGCAAAATCGCGTTTCTTCACTGGCCTGTTGCTGGCCGCATCTGGGGCAATACATATTTTCTCCAAATCCCAATCAGCTCCGTCGAGCCTTTATTGATCTTCTTCTTTTCGCAGAAGTTTGGTCGTTTGCTCAGTTACGCTTCCGGGCCGCACCAGATCATCCGTATCGGGGGCTCGCCAGTTCCCCGCCGATTGGGGTGAAATATAATCTTCGGCATTCTGGGTCTGCTTCGGCGGCAATGCGTTCTGCCGGCCATCGGCGCCGGTCAGATTTCCGGCCCGCTGAGGGCTGTCGAGGTGCGCGAATGCGCCGTCCGGAACTGACTTGGCGGAGGGCAGAAAGAATATTGAAAACAAAAGTATCAGCAAACTCCCGAAAATTCCCGTCACCGCAGCCAGCGCTGCCATTTCTTCAACGTCCACGATCGCCCAGAAAGGGGTCACGATCAAAACCATAAAAATGAACCATATAAGGCTGAAAAACACGCCTTTCTTACGCGTAAAAAACTTTTTCTTTTTGGCGAGCTCCATCAATTGGGGGAGCGTTCCGCCATGATTTAATATCTCAAAAATCAAACCCATCGACAGGCCGCACCCCGGGCAAAACCTCAAATCTTCTGAAATCTGTTCCTGGCCACAACGTGGACAAAACATAAATGCTCCTCTTTCGCTTTTTCCTTTTCCTTGGATTGCCCGTTTTCCGGTCCGCCGTTTTGCGATAATAAGTTTCAAGCGCCGGGCGCTGGCAGCCGATGTCTAAACCCATTACGCTCAACTATCGCCGAGAGTTCATCGGAAATCAAGTTTTTATTGTCTATATCTGTATCCGGGCCGGCCCCGGTCATCTGATTGACTAAAAACCGGTTTGATTCGTTCCGTTCTCAACAGAAGCGTAATTAGCTCCGCTTCTTACTAGCTATGGCACGGTTTGCGGCGATCGCCAGGTGGTGATATTTTTCGGCGTCGATTATCGTTTCCAGGATCAGCGCAAACACCGATTTCATTTCAACGGGTGCGGGTATCTCCTTTTTTAAATCCTGGTCGGAGACAAAATAGGCAAATCCCTTTTTCCTGGTTGCTTCGACCTCGTCCAGATACTCAAGAATCTTTTTTGCGTTCGAAAGCTCTTCCGGCAGAGACCACTCAATCGGATCGTCCCAAAGACGCGTCGTAATTCCTCCGAAAGTCTGTTCGACCTTTCCCGCGCTACGCAATATATGCCCGCCGCAGGATAATTCGCCGAACGGCAACACCCCTTTGGTAAAAAGGCGCGATTCCGGGATTTCACAAATGAACGATTGGGAACGACTATGGAGATCGCCAAACCTACGGTCGAGTATTTCGATGAAGTCTTTCACGCTTTCTATTTCAACAAATACCTTTTCAAAAAGGCAACCCTTCAAATCCGATTCGTTTTTTTATCAGTTTCCTGTCCGTAATTAGATGGTTTTGCTCATCGAATTAGCCTGTAAGATCGTTTCGGGCGAGGCGGTTGCGATATTACTCAATTTTTGAGATGCTTTTCCTGTTCAACTCTTAATCAGCCAATAATTTCGGAAAACAATCAGGATTACACGATCAGGTTTGCAAG
>JBFGKW010000028.1:0-32952 GCA_041576495.1 Aridibacter sp.
AATGAAACTTCCGAGCAAAAGGAGATGAAAAAGACGACCTCTTGATTTGAAAAATATTGATTTATCTAAACATGGAGTGACGCTTTGTTTGTCACTCCATTGTTTTGATTTCGCCGATATTTCTCAATTGATTTAAAAAATCAGTTTGGAAACATATGAAAGATGACGAATTAATTGAACTTGAAAAACTCCTGGGCAAGGCGCTTCAGGAATATGACTGGACGGCGGCAAACGGGGTTTGCGATCAAATAATCGAAGATATATACAAATCTGACGAACCATTCTCGGTAGCCGCCGGCAAACGGCTTCTCTCCGGCCTGCGGCGGAAAGGGCGATTCCAGTTGATGTCGGGTCTCGCCGAAGCAATTATCGGTTCGGGCCAGATACACCCGCAAATTAAGCGTCAATATGCACAAAGCCTTATCGACCAGGGCTTTTTGTCGGCCGCAAAACTCGTCGTCAAGGAAATACAGCGTGATCCGGAGTTGTCCCCGGCCGAAACACTTGAGGCTTCGGGTTTATCCGGCCGTATATTTAAACAGCGGTTCGTAAACCTCAGCCCGGGTCATAGCAAACAAAAACGATCGTCCCTCGACAGCGCCGTCAGCGCCTATTTCGCCGGCTACCAATCCGACAATTCGAGTTATTGGCACGCGATAAACACCGTGGCGCTACTAAAACGCGGACACCGCGATAACCTTGACCTGAGCGAAAAAATCGATTCCAACAAACTGGCTGAGGAAATTCTTGAGACCCTCAATGCCAAAAACGAAGATTCTGTCGAACCTCCCAATCCCTGGGAGATGGCGACGATTATGGAAGCTCAGATCGCAACCGGCCGTTTTGAGGAGGCGGCGGAAACCGCGCTCGAGTACGTAATGTCACCCGGAACCGATGCGTTTGAGATCAACAGCACTCTCCGCCAGCTGATTGAAATATGGCAATTGACCGATAACGACCCCCCGGGAGACAAGTTACTGCCAATCCTACGATCCGCATTGCTTGACAGAAACGGCGGGTCGGTTACGTTGAACCCAAAAGAGGCTGCCGCTGATGTAATAAATTTAGAGGGAATATTCGGTGATAACGCGCCAAAAACGATCAAGTGGTATAAGAACGGCCTGGAGCGGTCTAATTCGATTGTCCGTATTGAAACCCGTGACGGAAAAGGAATCGGAACTGCGGGCCTGGTAAAAAGCGGCGAGTTTTTTGACGGCTCTGACGGGTTTTTACTTATCACGAACGCCCATGTGGTAAGTGTCAACCCCGCCGACTCAGGACTGCCGCCGCATAAAGTAATCGCAAATTTTCAAGGCATCGGCCAAACCTTTGAGATTGGAGAAGTCGTTTGGTCTTCATCGCAAAGAGAGCTTGATACGAGCCTGCTTTCGTTCAAGGGTGACCCAGGGGTGGACCCGCTGCCGATTGCGGAATCACACCCGCAGATGTCCGAGCCTGCGCCAAGGGTGTATGTGATAGGTTATCCGAGCGGCCGGGATCTCGAAATTTCGCTGAATGACAATCGGATGGTCGGCTCAAATCAGGAGTTTGTGCATTATCGTACACCGACCGAGCCGGGCAGTTCGGGAAGTCCGGTTTTTGATCAGTTCGGTTGGGAAGTCGTCGCGCTTCATCACGGGGGAAGTGATGTCTTGCCTCGTATCGACGGGGAAACGGGAACTTATCAAGCCAACGAGGGTATCTCGATACTCGCGATCAAAAGAGCAATTCAGCGCGGCAGACAAATCCAATAATGGTGACGCGTTAACGGGCAATTACGACTATTTCAACCAGAATTGCGAATTCTTGCATTTTGTAACCGATAAGGATTCTTACTTTGGGCAAATATCCGGAACCGGGTAATTCGGTTTATCGTGCCTGAAAGAAAACGGCTTGCCACCAAACCATAATTCCGTATGATTTGATTATCCGGCGGAATCGGAGCATTGATTGATGAAAGCACTTGTCAAAAGTAAACCGGAAGAGGGCCTCTGGCTCGAAGATGTTGCGGAACCCGAGATCACGATTAATGATGTCATGATTCGGGTTCTTAAAACGGGCATCTGCGGAACCGATGTTCACATTTACAAATGGGACCAATGGTCGCAAAAGACCATAAAGGTACCTACCACAATCGGACACGAATTTGTCGGCCAAATTGTCGATATCGGTTCAAACGTCAATGATTTTAAGCCGGGAGACATCGTCAGCGGTGAAGGCCATCTCGTTTGCGGCCGATGCCGGAATTGCATGGCCGGCCGGCGGTATCGATGCGCGAATACTCTCGGAATCGGGGTCAACGCAAACGGCGCGTTTGCCGAGTATATTGCCATGCCGATGACCAACATCTGGCGGCATCGAAACGATATTGATCTAGAAGTAGCGGCGTTTTTTGACCCGTACGGAAACGCAGTGCATTCTGCTCTGGCCTTTCCGGTCCTGGGTGAAGACGTATTGATAACCGGAGCCGGCCCGATCGGAATTATGGCGGCGGCGGTTGTAAAACACGCCGGCGCCCGTCACGTTGTGATCACGGATATCAACCCGTATCGACTTTTGCTGGCAGAAAAAATGGGTGTCACCCGGACGGTTGATGTGACCAAGACGGACCTTAGTGACGTCCAGAAAGACCTGAAAATGCTGGAGGGTTTTGATATTGGGCTGGAGATGTCTGGTAATGCCTCGGCGTTTAAAAGCATGATCGACAACATGGCCCACGGAGGTCGAATTGCGATGCTTGGAATTCCGACCGAAGAGATTGCCATCGATTGGAACAAACTCGTATTCAACATGTTGACGATTACGGGCATTTACGGCCGCAAAATATATGAGACCTGGTATTACATGACGGTCCTTTTGGAATCGGGACTGGATATTGCGCCCGTAATCACCCACCGATACCCGTACCAGGAATTTGAAATGGGTTTCGAGGTGATGATTTCCGGAAATTGCGGAAAAGTAATACTCGACTGGAGCGAGATCGATAAATAAAACGGTTCTCGACAAATTATGATGAAAGGATGACTTCGAAATCGCGGCCGAATCTCATTGTCAGAAAATGAAAATTGTTTTGATCGTTACAGCAATTGTATGCTTGTCCGTCATTTGCCTTTCTTCATGCGCCGGAAATTCGCATCCTGCGGATCCCGACCGTCTGGTTCTGGATCAATTGTCAAAGGCGGGATCTGACCTTAAAAAGCCGCACCCGTTGCAATTTTTTGTGTATTTCCCGACCGAGAGCGGTGCTGACAGCGCGGCCGGGATGATTCGGGAAGGGGGTTTCATCGTCGAAGTGGACGCGTCTGCCGACAGATCATCCCATCTTTGTCTTGCAGAAAAGAAAATGATTCCGACTCATGCTGAATTGGTTCGGATTCGGAACCGGCTTAATCAAATCGCTTCTAAATACGGGGGTCAATATGACGGTTGGGGAACAGAAGTAGTTAAATGAGTCGAAACAGAGGATCTTTCAAGATAATAAGAAATTAAAATGTACGGAAAAATCAAAAATCATTTAAATGATCAGTTAAACAGTATCCGCGACTCCGGATTGTATAAATCCGAGCGCGTAATAACGAGCCCTCAGGACGCCAAAATCCGCGTTGCCGGCGGGTCGGAAGTATTGAATATGTGCGCCAATAATTATCTCGGGCTTTCGGATCATCCGGAGATTATTGAAGCAGCAAGAACATCGCTGGACAGATGGGGTTACGGGCTTTCGTCGGTTCGTTTCATTTGCGGGACGCAGGAAATTCACAAGGAACTGGAAAATAAGCTGAGCGAGTTTCTTAAAACGGAAGACACGATACTTTATACGTCATGTTTTGACGCCAACGGCGGACTCTTCGAAACAATCCTCTCGGAAGAAGACGCCGTTATCTCAGATTCCCTAAACCATGCGAGTGTAATTGACGGCATCAGGCTCTCGAAAGCCCGCCGGTTTCGTTACGATAATAATGACATGGCCGATCTTGAGGATAAGCTAAAGCAGTCGCAGGACGCCAGACACCGTTTGATTGCAACCGATGGAGTTTTCTCAATGGATGGATATATTGCCAATCTTTCAGTGATATGCGACCTGGCGGAAAAATATGACGCGTTGGTAATGATCGATGACTCGCATTCGGTCGGCTTTATGGGTAAGACGGGGCGCGGAACCCACGAACACTGCGGTGTGATAGATCGCGTCGATATAATCACCGGAACGCTGGGCAAAGCGCTTGGCGGGGCCAGCGGAGGGTACACCAGCGGAAAAAGGGAAATTGTCGAAATGCTTCGCCAGCGTTCTAGGCCTTATCTGTTTTCCAATTCAGTGGCGCCACCGATCGTCGCTGCTTCGATAAAAGCGATTGACTTGTTGAGCGGATCTACTGTGCTTCGCGACCGTCTGATGGATAATACCAAGTATTTTCGTGAGGGCCTGTCAAAAATTGGCCTGGATATCCTTCCCGGCCAGCATCCGATCGTCCCGGTCATGCTTGGGGACGCCGCGTTGGCGTCAAAAATGGCCGATCTGCTTTTGGAAAAAGGTGTTTACGTAATCGGATTTTCATTTCCGGTTGTCCCGAAAGGAGAAGCGCGAATCCGCACCCAGGTTTCCGCGTCGCATTCGCTCGAAGATCTCGATTTCGCAGTTTTACAATTTGCCGATGCGAAGAATGAACTCGGAATTTAGGATTTCGAGACGGTTAACCCAAGGGCCGCCGCTGATTTTTTCTGGTTCATTCCGGCTAGGTGCCTCCAAAGAAAAAACCCGCCATAAATGACGGGTGATTGGATCTATGATCTGATTTTAATTGTTAGGCGAAGTAGATTCCACGGTAATCGTTGAGCCTTCTTCGAGTTCGATATCCCCTCTACCCTGGGCGATAACCGATCCCGTTCCAGCACCGCCGCCAATCGTCGCGCCGATTAGCGCGCCCTTACCGCCGCCGATAATGGCGCCTAAAATTGCCCCAACGCCGGCTCCGATGCCGCCGCGTTTTATTGATTCTTTGGTCTGGCTGCCGCCCCGCGCGTCACCCTCATCGCCGACAGCGATCACCTTTCCCGTCCGGTCCGTGGCGCTCTGCAGGACGCCTGCAAAATCGTATGTCCGGCCATTCGGCATTCTGATAGTCTCAAAATTCATCGTAAAAGATGATCGGCCCGTAATCCTCCCGGATCTCTTTACCTCAGACAAATAGCCCTCAACGATCGCTCCCTCAAATTCTCTCGGCGACTGTACCGTCATCGAGAATCGGTCGTTTTCCTGAGAAACCTTGGTACTGACTTTGTTTTCAAGGATAGCCGTCAGAACAGTTCCCTGCGGCACCTTGAAATCACCCGTTCCAACCGTCCTTGTCGTCGGCGTGGTCCGGGTATTTGTCGGATAATCATCCGGATCGGTCGTTGAATACTGTCCGTCATCCGAATAACCGCCGGAATTTGATCTAACCCTCGCGTAACTGCCCGTCCGATCGTAATAGCTGTCCGCAAAAATCGTCTGACGCAAATAATCCGTTGTGATCCGCCGCGTTACCCTCATCGAACGGCCGTTGTCGATCGATGTGAATGTCAGCGTATAGTCCGTGTCTCCGCCGAAGCTTGATATCGTCAGCGTGCGTGCCTCAAGAGTGACCCGTACGCGGATAGCCGAACCGTCGCTGCGCGTCGAGGTCTTTGTTCTGCCGTCGGCCGTAAATGTAATTGGATTTGAAGCCTGGGATGTCGAAAGCGTCACCTGATTTCCCCTGATATCGATTGCAACGATCTGAGGCGCTTCAAGCTTGTCTTCAAGATCTTCCTTGTTGGCCCGGCTTGTTCGGTTATTTCGCGTCGCGCTTTCGACGATATCATTTACATTTTCGCTCCTCGCGGCATCCAGCTGGTAGGTTCCAGCCAATTCAGTCTGCGAATAAGCCTCGGTAGCAAGTCCGCAAAAAATCAACCCGATGACCATTAGTAATGAAATGTTGCTTGTAAGTCTGCTCATTTAATCTCCTCAATTTCTTCCAATAACTTTGATAAATCTGTGAATCGCGCCGGGGTATGCCTTAAAACTAAGAAGCATTTATCATGCCAAACGTTTGTTGGAAAGATGATATCAAAATGAATAATGTGTATGAACTGTGAAATAAAGACAAAATTGCGTAGAATGACTAGTTTAACAACAGGGGGATTTAAATGGCAAAAAATGAATATAAAGGCCTCATTCGTTATGCAGGTGATCAGTTTTTTATCGGAACGACCCCAAGCGGTCATTCGCAAGCAATTGACGTCAAAGGAGATAGAAATTCTGCAGCGACTCCACTTGAGCTGCTGCTATTATCGGTGGCAGCCTGTTCGGCCACGGACGTAGTCATAATACTTAAGAAGAAACGGCAGGATGTGACGGATTATATTATCGAGATTGAAGGCCAAAGACGCGACGAATTCCCGCGCGGATTTACGGCGTTTCACATTAACCATATCGTATATGGACGTAGCGTATCGGAAAAGGCCGTCGCCGATGCGATCGAGCTTTCGGAAAACAAGTACTGCTCGGTTGCATACACGGTCCGGCCGACTGCAAAGATAACATCGTCATTTGAGATAAACGAGGTGACGGAATAAACCCTGAACGCGGCGGGAACAACTTCCTGCGGGTCGATCGGTCGGTTTCGATGATCCGATTTCCCACTGATTCTAACGTGGTCAACAGACAATATGAACATTTCTGCACCCGAAGAAATCGAATTAGAGAAAAAACGAAAGGTGCTCAGCCGCCTGAAAACTCGGCTGGTAATTCGAGAAGAAGAGATGACCGAGATCCGGGCCGAGCTTGAACAATTCGAGGCGCAATACACGATGGAAGTCGGACGGCTATATGCCGAGCTCGATGATATTGAGGCACAAATCGCAGAAGAAGAAGTAAAACTCAATCCCGATGACGAGGAGATCATAAAGCGGGCAGAAGAGGCCCGCATCCGGGCGGAGGAATCGGCCGAAGCCAGCGAAAACGAGAACTGGCAGGCCTGCACCCATAAGTGGAATCCGTCGCCCGAAGCAAAAAAGGCGTATCACAGTCTAGCCAAAATGATCCATCCGGATCTGGCGATTGATAAAGCGGAACAGGATCGGCGGCATGTATTGATGGCCGAGCTTAACGATGCGTATTCAGACGGAAACCAAAACCTGTTGAATAAGCTTGTTGAAGATTTCCGCGATTCTCCGGATTTGGTCCGCGGTGATTCGGTCGGCGACGAGTTGATTCGGGTTATCCGCCAGATCGCACAGGTAAAGCGGCGGATAGGCGAACTCAGGGAAGCCCGGCTCGAGACAGAACTTTCGGAACTTTTTGTTTTAAGAAACAAGGTACGCACCGAGCAGCTTGAAGGGCGTAACCTACTCAAGCAAATGGCCGAGCGGACCAAGACCCATATTATGAAGGCGAAACGCCGGTTGCTCAATATTAAACAGGTGATCGATGCGGACGAGATAGACATCAGCAAGCGTTACGGGCTCGATGTCAACGCCTTTCGGCAGGCAGATTGATGGCCGCCGGTGAAATCTCCATCTTGACAATTCACGACCTCTATGTCAGCTTCTTAAATAACGAATTAAAGCCCTTCCACTGTCAGACCGACAAGCTGTTGTGACCGCAACATTTACCAGAATCCAATTGATGGGAGTCTTCCTCTAAACCAAGGTTTTTTGAGATTACTATCTGCATTCTCACAAGTAAATTCGGTTTTCCGCATATATAATTACGCCCGTAGTTAATGCGGAAAAAAGGGGAGCGTAGTGGGAGGCGCTCCCCGCTTGAACCATACGGAACCGAACACCCAAAGTCCCGGAAACTTAAAGCCTGCCAATCTAATTGTTACCGCGACCCAATTCCTCGGCGTTTCATATCAAATACCGCTCGCGGAGGATATTAAAGTGATGGATTTCGTGTCCGGCAATGATATAGCTCAATGCACGTGCGCTGACCGGATGGCCGTTTGCAGTACCCGTGCGTCCCCAGGCGTCCTCATCAAAATTTAAAAACATACAAAGGTTGGCCTCCCGGAGCAATGTGAATTCGTTTCGCAGGCTATCCAGCGACCGACCCTCGCTATTTGAGTACTTTACATATGGATCCTGATCAAACCCGGCGAGGGGCGTCGGATCATTTCTGGCAAATCTCAGCGCGCGGTATGCCATCACCCGTTCGGTATCAATGACATGTCCGATTAATTCCCTGATGTTCCACTTTCCTTCGGCGTATCTGAAGTCACCTTTTTCTTCTGGAATGCCTCTGATCAGATTCTGCGATGACGAAATCTGATTCGTCAGGGCCGCAACTACATCATCGCCGGGAACCCTTGCAATATATGATTTGTAATACGGAGAATACTCTGATGATGCCGGTTTTGTTACTTTGATATGTGCCATGGTCACATGTTAGCAGAAATCCGATTCACGGGCCGCGGTTTATGAATAATATCAATACGACTCGGCTGATTCCGAAAATCCGTCACTTTACCGGATCGATTTTGGGAGTTTATGGAAATCGGAGTTTTCACTATAATATATTCGAGCAGCGTATTTATTAATCAATTTCTTTTGCGTTTGACGCGTTGCGTAATTATACTTGGGGATTGGAATCCGGGTGTATTCAAGGAGTGAACTTTTTGCAAACCAAAACTCATCAGGGATCATTGAAGGCGGCAGGTTTTCGTTTTGCGATTGTGGAATCGCGATGGAACCCTTTTCTGACTTCGAAGCTCACCGAGGGTGCGCTGGATGCACTGAGTAGTCTTGGAGCAACGGAAAAGGATATTGAAATATTTCGTGTTCCGGGTTCATTTGAGTTACCGCTGACGGCAAGAAAGGTGGCCGCAACCGGCAATTTTGATGCAGTAATTTGCATCGGAGTCGTAATCCGCGGAGAAACACCACATTTTGAGTATGTGGCCGGCCAGGCAGCACAGGGAATCTCCCAAGCTGCGATGCAAACCGACATACCGGTCCTGTTTGGCGTAATAACGGCTGATAATTTAGAACAGGCGCTAAACCGGTCGGGAATCAAATCCGGAAACAAGGGTTACGAGGCAGCAATGTCAGCGGTCGAAATAGTTAATTTATACAAAAAAATTGACGGCGGAAAGAAAAACGAGAAACGGAAAGAAGCATTTCCGCATGTAGTTTGAAAAGAGAATATGGGAAACCGGCGTAAAGCACGAGAGTGTGCTTTGCAAATGTTATTTGCAGCAGACGTAGCCAAAACGCGCGAATCCAGTTTGACTCGAGATTTCTGGAATGAATTGACAGACCAGGAATGCGATTCGGCGACGCGTGAATTTGCCAACAATCTTGCTGTAAATACATTGCAGAAAATGTCGAACATAGATGATACCATCCGAACCCGCGCCGAACATTGGCGAATTGAACGGATGGCAATCGTCGACCGGAATATTCTCAGGCTTGCCGTCAGTGAGTTTCTGTTTGAAGATACTCCCCGAACGGTGGTCATTAACGAGGCGCTAGAAATTGCCCGGAGTTTTTCCACTTATGAAGCGACCCAGTTTATAAACGGCATCCTCGACGCAATCAAGCATGACCTGGAAAAAGCCGACTCGCCCGCAAAAGATCAGGATGATTCCCGGAAAGCAAGCGAAAAAACGAATGCGTCGTCGCTGTAACCAACTCCGAATCCCCGTTTTATTCCTTACAGTTTTTTCCGTTGCCGCTGCCTTACAGGCGCAAACATCTGCCCAAGAACTTCCGGATGAAATAAATGGTTACAAGGTTCACCGCGTTAGTATAAACGTGATGTCAAAGGCCGGGAATGAGCCTGAAGACAAAAGCCCTGCGGTACAACTCGATTTTGACGGCCCACAGCTTTCAGCAGTCTCTCCATTTGGACTTACGCTGGATTTTCACGGCCGTTTGCGGGTTATGGAACAGAGCGGCACGGTGGACGTATTGAGTTTTAAAGGCGTAACGATAAACGGAATTACCGTCCAAATCGAGGACTATCGCCATCAATTCAGGTTCAAAAAGAACAGGCCCGTCGTTCTGAAGGAACCGATCAAGGTGTTTGTAAGTACGGGCGAGGGTCTCAAGGGCGCGGTCCGCGAACTGATCAACTCTAAAGATCGCTGGCAAATCAAGGGTACGGTTTATGTTTTTGGAAGGTTTAAGAAGTCGCTTTTTAAATTTAAGCGTGTTATACCGGTTGGAATCGATATGTTTATAGAAAATCCTGTCTCGGCAAATAAAGTTTTATTAAGATTTCAATAAGGATTCAAAGAATATGCTCGACATAAACAGCATCGATCGCACTATACTCCCAGGCACTTACATTTCCCGTCGCACCGACAATTGAAATCGCAAAAGCAGCCGACTTCCCTGCTATCTTATGGTGGAAGAACAAAGCGGTGTCAATCGGCTTGCCGTTTGAGTCGACGGCCGAACCGTCGCCTTTAAATGTTACTTCCACAATTCCCTCGGCAAGCGGCGTAAGAACGGTTCCGTCACCCAGCGGCAACGGGGTCACTCCGATGGGGTAACCGTAATTGATTTGGTCAATCTCGACACCGCCGTCGCTTAGATTCAGAATACCGTTTCTCGAATCCCCCAGCGGGCCGAACTCGCCTCCATATGTGATTATGCGCTTTCCGGAATCTTCATACCTGAGCGTAATCGGTTTTTGCTGGGCCAATGCTGATTTTCTCGATTCCCGAACCGACGAGGCGACCTCTTCCCGGATTTCTGAAAAATTATACGATCGCCTTGATGAAATTATCTGGGGAAGTGAAAAAACCAGAATTATGGCAACAATCAAAACCACTACTGTCAATTCAACGATGCTGAACCCGTGTATCGATTTCCGTGTCAATTGTTTTTGATTTAATTGCTTGATCATCTATTATATGTCCGACCTGATGCGAGAGGGCCCGCGGGGTCAAGCGCTTTTTCAAAATCTAATCAGTATTAATAACATTGTTATTCCATAAAAAATATAATTAAACGCCCACTCAAGCGTATTCAAGCCCGATGCATGTTGATTCAAGGGTGATATGAAGTCAAAAATCCCGCCAGACACTTAACGGATCTGACGGGACGAGGTAAAAAACGCCTATTGAACTCATTCCAGCTATTGATCGTCTTATGATTGGGTGTTTGCGTTACCCCGGTTCGGCCGGATGCGCAATGCATCCGGCTTGACCGAAGGTTGCGGCAATAAACGTCCCATGACAACCAACTAGTTACCGGATTTTACCGTACTGTTATCCGCTGCTGCCGGTGTCGGTCGTGCAGCCGGTCGATTTGAATCAACACGGTTTTGCGGCGCCGAATTGGACGGCGGATTTCCAAGCGGAACCGGTTGGACAATCCTCGTCGAACGCGGTTGGTTATCCACCTTGTTGTCGGTCAACGGTTTGCCGTTATAATCCGGACGATAGATACGCGGCGTTATGAAGAAAATGATTTCGTTCGTATTGCGCGCGATCTGTTTTCGCTTGAACAGATTACCAAGCAGCGGGATCTTTGAAAGACCCGGTGTTCGGTCACGGATTTCACTTTCGGAATCAAATAATGCTCCACCGACAACGGTCGTACCGCCGTCCGGAACCATTACTTCGGTTTTCATCCGTTGAGTAGCAATCGCCGGGGTTCCGCCCGCATTCGGCGGTACTGAATTATTCTCGGCAACTACCTGAAGGATTACCGTTCCGACGTTCGTTATTTGCGGCGTCACCGCTAACCGTAATGGTACCGGGACGTATTCCGTGGTAGCCACGATTCCGCCGCCCTGGGCTCCGCCGGGTTGGACCGTAACAATCGGAATTTGCTGACCGCTTTCGATTTCGGCCGGCCGATTATTAAGGGTCGTGACTCTAGGGGTTGCGATCGTCTTGACGTTTCCTTTTTGCTCTCCAGCTGTCAGAAGTGCGTTGATCCTAGCGGTTCCGAAAACACCGGTCGTCAAACCGATAATCGTGTTTGCGGCAGCCCCTAAATTTGAGTTAGGTTCCGGAAACTTAAAGCCTGCACCGGGTTTAGTCGGCGTCGTAACGGCGCTGTTGTTGTCCGCGCCGGGCAATGTTGAAAAGATTCCGCCGGCCCCGCGAGTCGTATCGCTCAGGACAGCCGACAGCTGAAATCCAAGATCGCGGCTGAACGTTCGTGTCGCAACAACGATTCTGGCCTCGATTTCAACCTGCGGTGCGGGCTGATCAAGAAAGAAAACGAGTTGTCGCAAGGATTCGATGTTTTCCTTAACATCGGTGATGATAAGGGTATTGCTGCGGCCGTCAACTTCAACTGCACCGCGTCTAGACAAACGCTTCGAAAGGATGCCCAGAATGCCCTGATCGGCACTTGAGCTTGCGCCGCCGCCGCCTGCCTGACTGCTGCTCGACTGACCGCCGACGAATCCACCGGCGCTTCCGGATTCTCCGCCCAGGGTGTTAGTCGCTCGTGCGTAGTTCAATCGAATAAACTCTGTATATAACGGAGATGTGTCGAGTTGATTTTCACGGGCCTGGCTTGCAATCACACCCTCTTCTGCCAGTACTTTTGCTTCCGATACACGAAGAATCGGACCGTTTACCTGAACTCCAAGTTCCTGTGACTGCAGAATCGAGTCAAATGCGGTATTCCAGGGGACGTTACTGACGTTGATCGTTACGGGCACCTGTTTTACCGACTTATCAATTACGAAATTGACCCCGTATTGTTCAGTAATGTAATTCAGGATATCGCGAATGTCGGCATTGACGACATTTAGATTTATTGCCTCACCTACAAAACCCGGTTCACCGTACATTTTGCCTTGATTGGAAGGGGCAACGTTTTGCGCTGTCGCCATTATGGCTAGGCAGCAGATTATTATTAAGGCACGTATCGCGTTTGAGCCGAATTTGCCTGGTTTCTTAAGAAAAGTCATTGTTTCTTACCTCACAAGATTTCTCTTCCGTTTCGAAGAGATGCGTTTATTTAGAGTTATGGGTTAAACGGAGTGCAGATGATTAGATCAGGCACCATAGAAGCGGTTAATTCTTTTTCGCTACTTTCGATCGTTTCTTCTTTGACGATGTGGATTTCTTGTTCGATTTCCCTTTCGCCGATTCTGATTCGGCCTCATTCGCCTTTTGGTTCATTTCATCGAGCGGAGAAACAATCACATCCGCCCCCGGTCCTTCTTCGCCTTCGTTATTGTCAGGCGAATTCCGGGCTGAATCGGCTCTGTCGGAATATGCATCCGCCGGCGCCGTTCCTTGAATGGTTTGTTGATCCGAGTATTTACGGAGCGTTTTATTTTCAACCGATGAAACAAATTTTCCGGTGCTCCACTTGGTTACCTTGCGAAATACAAGTCGGTTTTCTTCGACCGCTACAAGTTGACCGTCAAAGAACTTTTCGCCCGGATAGATGGTGTAAGAAAGTTCGATCGGAGTTACCTTAACAATTGCCGCGTATCCCCGGGGTGTCCGGAAGATGCCCATCACCGAGAGTTCGTCAAGCAGCATTACTGACGTCGGTTTAGGGATCGGCTGGCCGCTGAGGGCTGCCTGTTCGCGAACCTGTCTGAAATAATTGATACGAGCTTCAGCAGAAGGAGCGGTAACAACATAGGGGCCCCGTTTTACAGGCTTGACAGAAGCTGAACCGCTTCCGCCCGATGAAGATACTGACCTTGACGGAGCATCTTTCTTTTTGTAGACCGGGTTCTGTTGAAACGGATCGCGCCCGCTTTGTGCAGATACGTCCGAAGAAATTCCGCTCACAAAGATCAATGCAAATGTTCCAAATGCTAAGCTAAAAAGTTTTGTTAATTTTGCGTTGTTCATCATTTTATTCTCTCTACTTAAGCTCATATAACTAGTTGATGGCCGGGGGAACAGGCTGGGCAGCCGGCGCATTCGCACCCGCTGGAGGGGGAGCACCCGGTTGTCCGTTTGGAGATGGAGACTTCAAATTGCTCAACGTTTCCGGTGATGCGTAGTACGCAGTTAACAGAAACTGTGCGTGGAGCGTTTTATTGGCGCTCTGTTTGTCCAATTGCTTCAAGCTAAAATCCGTGATCGAGACGATTCGGGGCAATTTTGCCATTTTGTCGAAAAAGTCACGCAGATTATTGAAATTGCTGTCGACCTCAACTTCGGTGGGCTTCGCCGTTATGAAATCCTGTTGGGAATCATCACGCGGACTAAACCGGTTGATAATTAACGCGCTGCCCCGGGCGGTTTCCTGCAGTCCCTGCAGCACGTTCGTAATTTCACGTTGCTCCGGTAGGAGGACCTTGAGTTCATCATATTCCTGCTCTTTACTCGCATATAAGGAGCGAAATTCGTTGATTCTCTGAGTCGCAATCTGCGCTGCCTGGTTTTTTGATTTCAGTTCCGTGACTTGCTCGTTTACCTTTTGAGTTTCCGCACGGGTACCGCTTGTAACGAAGTAGTAGACTCCTGAATATAGTACTGCCGCGATGCCGACCAATACCAAAAGTTGCCAATGCCAAGCTAGTCCTTTGAATTTTCTCATTGTTCGAATTTCCTTTTCTTAGATCTCTTTTTCCGACCAAAAACTCGTCGTCTTGTTTTGAAGTTAGTTTTTTTGCGCTACTTTCGGCGCACCCGCCGCGGTGCCGGTTTGACCACCGGGCTGGCTCGACTGGCTGGATGCGGTTGTTGCACCGCTGCCCGGCGACCCTGATTTTTCAGGTGTATATGCACAACGGATTGTAAATTCAATAACTTCATCTTTGGGAGCTTCGGCATCGCTGCTCGATGCCTGCCCAATTTGAATTTCCTTTCGTTGCGTTTCAATGCTTAGATTTGAGAAAAGCCCGGATGAAAATTCAAGGCTTCGCCCAAATTGAGTGACCGACGATTCGCTCGGCGAACTGCCTTTAATGGTCAGCTGGTCGCCTTTTTGCTCGATGCTTTCGAGAAAAATGTCCGGAGTCATCCCGATCCGCTCACTGATCGAGGCGAGTACCGCGCTCGGTCCTGCCTGGGACGACCGGAGTTTCTTGATCGCTTCAATTCGAAGATCCACATTCTTGATCTTCTCTTCGAGTTCTTTTTGCTCCTTCATCACTTTTTCAAGCTCGGCAGCCTTTTTCTTTTGCTCTTCAAGCTGCCTATCGGCTTCCGCTCTCGCGCGGCTCGTGCTGATGAAATCCCATCCGACGACTGCGGCAAACAGCGTAATGACCGCGATGCTCATCAAAAGTAATCGGGATGCAGGGCTGGAAACTTTCTTTTCAACCGCGACAGAGGCCGCACCTTGTCGCTCTGTTACTGAATTTAGAAGGTTAATCTTAATCATTTCAATTCCGCTCCTCTTAGTGCCAAGCCAACAGCCACTGCCATCTCGGGCATT
The DNA here is from genome assembly GCA_041576495.1 of Aridibacter sp. Classification (GTDB taxonomy): domain Bacteria; phylum Acidobacteriota; class Blastocatellia; order Pyrinomonadales; family Pyrinomonadaceae; genus Aridibacter. Next base: position 15,343 of record JBFGKW010000028.1, read on the forward strand.
ATTTCGCTCAAATAGTCCGGATCAAACTTTCGTTTATCCACTTTTACGCGGCGGAACGGATCGAGTGTTTCGACCGGTATTTCAAGCTTTTCCGCCAGATCTTCGGCCAATCCGGACAATTTTGATCCGCCGCCCGAAATAAGAATTTTCTCGACGCCGATGTCTTCGTCTTCGGTAGTCGCACGATAAAAATCAAACGTCTTTTGAATTTCCATCGCTACGGTTTCGGTTACGTCGTTCATTAGTGGCTCGATCGCCGTTTCGTCATTGTCCGATTCCACTTCAGCAACACCGCGTTTAAGCGCTTCTGCTTCTTCAAAACTGTATCCGAGACTCCGCTGCAGGATGTCGGTAAACTGGCTTCCGCCGACCGTAATATCCCTGGTAAATAATGAATTGCCGCCCTGGACGATATTTACGTTCATCGTCGATGCGCCAATGTTTAGCAATGTTACGATTTGGGAATCATCGGGCTGGTAGTTAACTTCATAGCAGTTTTGCAGTGCAAAGGTATCTACGTCGATGATGACCGGGTTCTTACCTGAAAGCTGGACCGCTTGTTTGATGTTGTCCAGTCGCTCTTGTTTACAGGCAGCGATCATTACCTGGATCGCTTCGTCTTCTTCGAGTGCGACATGATAATCAAGGCTGACTTCAGAGAGATCATAAGGAATATGCTCTTCAGCATGCCAGTCAATCGATTCCTCAAGTTCTTCGCGGCTCATCATCGGAAGAACAATGTTCTTGATGATCACGGAATGTCCGCTTACGCCGGTGACGACGTCGTTTGACTTTACGTTGTGTGATTTGCAGACATTTTGAATCACTTCGGAAACTGAATTGAGCTCCATAATTTGACCGTCAACGATTGTTTCGTTCGGCAGGTTCTCAAAGCCAAGATTGACCAAATTTAGATTGTTTAATTTCCCATCAAGTTCAACCACTTTTATCGAGCTTGAACCGATGTCCAGACCAAAAACGCCTTTCTTTTTACCGAACAGCATTATTTCTTATTCTCCTCATTGCTTTTTTAGCCGATCCTGTTTCCGACATTGTGTTTTTTTATTTAGATAAACGATCCGGGATTTTGATGAATTGAAGGACAACGTTTGTCACCTAATTTGGATTGACCGTAAAGACAGGATTTTTTTGACAGGGCAAAACTGATAGTAGAATCAAACTCCCGTTTCGTTTGTTTGCCCAAATTTATTGCCGTTTGGGCTTGTGGGATTTTAGTCGTTTACTTCAAGGTGACGAATTGTTTCAACACATTCGTGTCGTCACTTAACTAAGTTAGCTTACCGCACAACAATTGTCAACACTTTTTTGCATCGTTTAACATCAAAATAACGAAAAATGTTTCAGTTTGACAGAAACGGCGTTCAATATGACAGGTGAATCAGTTTTGAATGAGATCTGAGATTTAAGAGAATTTGCGGGAAACCGATCGATAAGGGAAAAAATCTGAGGATCCGGGCGTTGCTAAAAATCATCGGGCTGACGCCGACCCGTGAGGCTTCTTGTGATTCCCCCGTCGGATGGTTTCCCGGTTCGATCGGATGAAACGTTACACGTGCTGAAAGTTCAAACCATAAGTAATTGCCAATAGCCGACGTCAACCCATCGGCCAAGTTTGTACCCTACCTCCTTAAAATGGGCGACCTTTTTGAAACCGAGCTTTTCGTGAAACCGGATACTCGGATCGTTGGGAAGTGAGATTCCGGCGATCAGGGTGTGGATGTGGGTGTCATGAAGGTGTTCAAAAAGTTTTCCGTAGAGTTTGGATCCGATACCCTTTTGAGTAACGTTGTTTTTCACATATATCGATACTTCCGACGAATGCTTGTAAGCAGTCCGCAATTTAAATTGTGTCGCGTAAGCGTACCCGACGATCCTTCCTTCATCCTCTGCCAAAAGAAACGGGTGAGATCGTGAGGTCTTTTCAATTCTGAGCGCCATTTCTTCGGCTTGAAGCGGTTCGGTCTCAAACGTGTGATGTGTGTTCGTTACATAGTAGTTATAAATCTCAATAATCCCGTCGGCATCTTTCGTTTCGACTTTTCGAATATTCATAAATCACCTCAATTCCATTTTCGCGATTGATTCGAGATGAACTTCGTCAGGTCCGTCAGCGATTCTGAGCATTCTCGCGATTACCCAGGCAAATGCCAATGGATGATCACCGGAAACACCGGCACCCCCAAATACCTGAATCGCGCGATCAATCACCCGCTGAGCCATTTGCGGAACCACCGCCTTGATCATCGCTATCTCCTTGCGGGATTCCTTGCTGCCTACAAGGTCTATTTTCCAGGCCGTTTTAAGAACCAGAAGCCTAGCCTGCTCTATATCGGCTCTTGATTCGCCAATCCAGGACCGAATCACACCCTGTTCGGCAAGAAGTTTACCGAAAGCCGTACGCTGTTTTGCGCGGTCACACATCGCTTCAAGACATCGCTCTGCCAAACCGATCAGCCGCATCGAATGATGCACTCTGCCCGGGCCAAGTCTGCCCTGGGCAATTTCAAATCCCCTGCCTTCACCGAGTATTAAGTTGCGCTTGGTAACCCGAACATCCTGAAAGTTGATTTCGGCATGACCATTGGGGGCGTCATCATAGCCAAAGACATCCAGCGTTCGCTCAATGCTTACCCCCTCGGCATCCATCGGAACCAGGATCATCGATTGCTGTAAGTGTTTCGGCGCCTGTTCATCCGTCTTGCCCATAAATATTGCAAGCCGACATCGCTTATCGGCTCCTCCGGTTGACCACCACTTTCTCCCCGTAACAACATATTCATCACCATCCGGAATAATTGAACCGCTTATATTGGTTGCGTCGGACGACGCGACCTCGGGTTCGGTCATCGAAAAACAAGAACGAATTTCTCCGCTCAGGAGAGGTGCCAGCCATTTTTCCTTTTGCGCTTCCGTTCCGTAAAGATGAAGCAATTCCATATTGCCGCTATCGGGAGCCGAACAGTTAAACACTTCAGCCGACCAAAATACACGTCCCATTTCTTCTGCCAGCGGTGCATAATCAAGAATCGAGAGGCCCGAAACATCGGGCAAAAAAAGATTCCAAAGCGATTCAGCTTTTGCTTTTTCTTTTAGTTCCTCGATTAGGGCCAAAGGCTGCCATCGGTCTCCGGAATTTACTTCCTCGTGATATCGCGATTCATTTGGATAGATATGTTCATCCATAAACGCGGCGAGCTTCGAACGTTGCTCGATTACCTTTGGTGAAAAACTGAAGTTCATACCTGCATATTTATACTAGTCCGCCTGACGCGTCAACGCTTTATGTTCGCAGCGCCCTTCGATTACGTAAACGTTACGGACAACTGCAATCGCGATTTTCGCGAATCCGTCGTGGGTCAAGATTAAGCGAAAGCACTTAACGGCTTGTGAATTCGGCTAGTTCATTTGCGCAAATAATTCGTCAATCCATTTAGGTTGGCGGGGTTCTGCCTTCATTCTCAGCCCTTTGGCGAGCATCCAGCGATGAAGCCACGAAAGACCGCGCATCGCCTGCACTTCGGGGAGCCGGTAAGCTTCATCCCGGAGCGCTAAATCAAGAGTGATAAACTTGTATCCCCGACGTTTGATCATACCCGCTATCTTGTCAAAATGATCGGCATTTATTTCGTTGGCGTGCAAAAGCAATATCTGTTTTAATTCACGTCCGAGAAATTCTATGCTCAGGCGTTCGAAATGCACAAACACCTCCTCCAGATATTCAACATAAGAATCGACAATCTTCTTTTGGAGTTCAGCATCTCCGGATTTCTTTGCCCTGTTGTATATAATGGCGTATATATACTCATTATTGTCGATCGTGACGGGCGCCACGGTATAGCCGCGCTGCTCAAGGAACCTCGAAAGTTTCAAACGGTATTCCTCGTTAGGCCCGGTTCTGAGCTGGGGGTGCCGAAAGTATTTGAGTTTCCGTCCGCGTTGCTCCAGCAGCATCCGCGTAACCGTTTCACCGCGGATAAGATCGGCCGTATATTCGTCAAACGGAGTCGTGTTTATCGGAACATGTGAAAAGGTGTGGTTTCCAAGATCGTGGCCGTCGTCGAGCCACATCTTGAGGAGTTCAACCCGTTGGTCAATTTCACCGAATCGAATTATACGGAATTCGTTTACAAACCCTATCGCCGGAACACCGGATGATTTAATTTTTTCGAGCAAATTCATGGTCACATATTTTTGATGACCGAGATTTTCGGGTCGGCCTGTGGCGGGCAGGTCGTCAAAAGTGACTGCGACCTCGCGGTGCTGTGCCTGCGCACCGCCTGACGGGGAAAAAATAAACCAGAATGACAGGGCTGCGGAATATAGATATGAAATTTTCATATTGGCAAATCCTATGTGGCAATTGGAGAACTTATCACCTAGACTTATCAGACGATCTTCAGTCTATTCAATAAATGGGGATAGTTCCAAAGTATAAACGTTTGAAGTAGTTTTGGGCGACTGACGGGAATCTGGAAAAAAACCAAATAATATCTATCCTTTATTTTGACCCACCAGTTCGCCGGCCTCTTCGGTTATTGGTTAAACCCGTGTTCAATCGAACCGAACGGAATTCATCCAATTTTCCGGTTTAGTTGTAATCCGATGAACGATACGATTCCGATGCGAAAAGGTGAGGAACTGGATATAGCGTCCCTTGCCGGGTATTTACGCCGACACTTATCCGGGAATGCGAGTGTAATTGAGGTTTCACAATTCCCGGCCGGCGCTTCCAACCTAACCTATTGCATAAAATTCGGTGAAGAATACTATGTTCTCCGCCGCCCCCCGTTTGGCAATCGGGTAAAGACCGCCCACGATATGTCGCGCGAGTTTACGGTTCTGTCAAAACTCGCGAATGTTTATCCGCCGGCCCCAAAACCGATCATATATTGCGGCGACGAAAGCGTCATCGGCTCCGAATTTTATTTAATGGAACGCCGGAGCGGTGTGATCATCAGGGGAAAGGCGCCTCACCGCAACGACTCTCCTCCCTTGATTTCAACTAAGAAGATATGCAAATCATTCATTGACAACCTCGCCATCCTCCATTCGCTCGATTATAAAAAAGCGGGACTCGGCGGTCTCGGGAAACCCGAAGGGTATATAAAACGTCAGGTAGAAGGTTGGACAAAGCGCTATTTCGACGCAAAAACCGATCAGCATGCCGAACTCGAAATTGCCTTAGAGTGGCTTTCCAGCCTTATTCCCGAAGACGAAACGGCGTCGCTCGTTCACAATGATTACAAGTTTGACAATGTCATGCTCAATCCGAATGATCTGACCGAAACTGTCGCGGTTCTCGACTGGGAAATGGCGACTATCGGCTCGCCGCTGATGGATCTCGGAACGACGCTGGCCTATTGGATGTCACAAGATGCCGGCGAGGAGATGCTGTCAATGCCGTTTAACCCGCGGGTATTGATGGAGAATGTTTCGCGTCGGGAATTGGCCGAGATGTATGCCGCATCTTCCGGGCGCGACGTTTCAAATATACTGTATTTTTATGTCTTCGGAACGATTAAGGTTGCCGTCATCGCGCAACAAATTTATTACAGATTTGTTGCGGGACATACCCGCGACAAGAGGTTTTCCCGATTCGGTCATTTTGTATCGGCGCTCGGGAAAATCGCAATCCGGGGAATCGAATCAAAAGACATTTAGGAAACCGGCCTGACCCCGGCCGGGCCCGGGTGAGCCTGCGGGTTCGTGTCATCCTAACACGTTCCAAACGTCTAATGTCGTTAACTCATCGATCCAGATTTCTTCTCAGTCACTCAACGTGCAATGTTGGTGAAACCGAACTAAAATAGGAATTCGCAATAACCGAAATGTAAGAGGCTGGCGGCCTTGCGCCCGATGATGCTTTACCCGCAATATTTTATTGATGATCTCAAGAATCGCGCTGATCTCGTGCGGATCATCGAACGTCACGTTCCGCTGAAAAAAAAGGGGGCCAGCTGGATGGCCTGCTGCCCGTTTCACGAAGAGAAAACTCCATCCTTTTCGGTTCACCCGGGTAAAGGCTTTTTTAAATGTTTCGGCTGCGGTAAAGGGGGGAATGTATTCACCTTCCTGATGGAAGTCGAAGGACTTTCTTTTCCCGAAGCGGTGAAAGAAGTGGCCGAACAAGCCGGAATCCCGCTTCCCGAACCGATCGACGATGAGACCTACGAGAAGTCAAAAGTAAAAAGGGAAAAGGCAAAAAAACTGGCTGACCGGGTAATCGAGTTAAACGAATACGCGCTCGAGTTCTGGGAGGATCATTTAAGCGATGATAATCCACAGTCACGGGCCGCTCGTGATTATTTGGCGCAACGCGAACTCGACGATGAGACGATCAAGCAATTCAGAATCGGGTTCGCGCCGGATACGTGGGACACCGTATTAAATCTTTTGACAGCAAAAGGCGCGGACGAATCGTTGATAAAGGCCTGCGGTCTGGTATCGGTGAACGAGGAAAAAGATCGGGTCTACGACCGATTCCGCGGGCGGATAATTTTTCCGGTTCTGAACCTTAATTCAAAACCCGTTGCCTTCGGGGCGCGGGCTCTTGGAAACGGCGAACCGAAATACCTTAATTCACCAGAAACGCCGGCCTACGTTAAGGGCCAGCATCTATATGGGCTTGCTCAAAACAAAGATGAAATCCGAAAGAAAGCCTTTGCCATCCTCGTCGAAGGATATATGGATTTGCTCGCGCTTTATCAATTTGGTATCAAAAATGTTGTGGCCAGTTTGGGGACGGCGTTTACCCCCGAACAGGCAAAATTGATGGGACGGTTTGCACGTCAGGTCGTTGTTAATTATGATGGTGATAGCGCGGGTGTGAAGGCGGCACAAAGAGCGATAGATACGCTGTTAAAACAGGATTTTGATATAAAGGTTTTGGTATTGCCGGATGGTGCGGATCCGGACGATTTTGTTAGATCCAACGGCGCAGATCGCTACAACCTCGTAAGAGGAAATGCCTACCCATATCTCCAATTTGTACTAGAGCAATCTGTAAAGGAACGCAATCTATCGTTGCCGAGGCAAAAAGCCGACGCAATCGAGGAGGTGTTGCCTTTGATTGCCTCTGTGCGCAATCCCATTCAAAAGCGGGAATCTTTTGATCAGGCGATGAATTTCTTAAGGCTCGACGACCGGGCTCTTAAGCGTGATCTTTGGAAAACGGTTAAACTCGGCGGGAAGTTTGAGACCGATGCTATCAGGCAGCATGTTGCAAGGGCAACACAGGCAAAAATGACTGTTGCCGAACATCGGCTTCTGGAACTTTTAATTCATGATAGCGAACTCCGGAAAGAACTGATTCCCCAGATCGAGAATACGGATTATGAGATGTTGGCAACGGCAACCGTTTTTGAGGCTTTAATCGAATTGGAAATGGAGGGCCTGCCGGTCGATCGAGAAAACCTCCTTGACCGGACCGGCGACGAGGTCGTCGCCGCCGACTTCATCCCCGTAATAATGATGAGCGAAGAACCCCGTGAACAGGGAGAAGCGCTCGATGAGATTTTAACCGAAGCGGAAAACTGTCTGGCGACCCTGCGGTCAATGGCAATTTCGAAGCGGATTCTGATAATCAGCCAGGAACTTGCTGTCGCTGAACAAAATAATGATTCCGAATCGCTGGCCCGCCTTGTCAACGAGCAAATCGAGCTGGCCAGAATGAAGCGCGAATTACAGACAAAAATTACCGAGAATTAGCGCTGAAACCTTTTTAAGGGCTGCGGCGTTAAGAATTTTTACGAACAACGAATAACTCATAGATTTAATCAAAATCACTTGTAAAAATATGGCGGAAGAATTAAACGACAAAGAAAAACTTATAAAAAGACTGCTCAGGCTCGGGAAGAAAAAGCAGTTTTTGAGTTTCGATGAATTGAACAGGGAAATCCCTGACGACATGATGTCGCCGGATGATATCGAAGAAGTATTGGGGCGTCTCGAAGCTTCGGGGATTTCTGTTGCGGATGCCGATGCGCACCTGCTTTCTCAAGCTGCCCACGTCGCGATGAACAGCAAAGAAGACGGCGACGACGATGATGATTTGGATCTGTCGGCCGGAAAACTCGATAAAACAAACGATCCCGTGCGACTTTATCTCAGGGAAATGGGTATCGTACCGTTACTTACCCGGCAAGGAGAAGTGACGATAGCCCAGCGAATCGAACGCGGCCAGATGAAGGCCCACAAAACCATTTCGCGTTCGCCGATTGCGGTCGAAGAACTCCTTCGAATCGGAGACGAACTTGCAGAGGGAACTTCGAGTATTCGTGAAATGGTTATTTTCTCTGAACATCAGGGAATTGACGAATCGGAGGACAAAGCCGAGGAATACCTGCGCTGGACGCTTGAAGGAATCGAGAATCTGCGTGAATCCCACAAAAAGACGCTCAAGGTCTTTCAGCAGTTTAAGACAGAAAAATCCAAGAAAACAAAGAAACCAACCAAGAAATTGTTGACGTTGAAGCACAGGCTCTCCCGCCGGATTTTGGAAATATCCCATGAAATAAAACGTCTTGATCTAACCGAGTACGCTCAGCAGCGACTCGTCGGCGCCATCAGCAAAGTCAACAGCGAAGTTCGACAGGCTGAACGCAAGATCAGGATCGCCCAGGAAGAGATAGCGAAAAAACCGAAGCCAAAACGCAAAAGAGAACTGAACGCCATAATATCGGCTGAACGAAAAAAACTGGCGGCGATCGAAGAAAAGCATTATCTTTCGCCGATCCGAATAAAGCGTTCGCTTCAAACGATTCTGATCGGTGAAAGGAAAGCCGGGATCGCTAAACGCGAACTGGTTGAGGCGAATCTTCGGCTGGTTGTTTCAATTGCCAAAAAATATACGAATCGCGGTCTCCAGTTTCTCGACTTGATTCAGGAAGGAAACATCGGGCTGATGAAGGCGGTAGATAAGTTCGAATGGCGGCGGGGTTATAAGTTTTCGACCTATGCGACGTGGTGGATCAGACAGGCCATTACACGGGCAATCGCAGATCAGGCGCGAACGATACGGATCCCTGTGCACATGATTGAGACGATAAACAAGCTGATTAGAACGTCGCGTGCCCTCGTCCAGGAATACGGCCGGGAACCGACCAGTGAAGAGATCGCCAAGAAAATGGACATCGGGGTCTCAAAAGTTCGAAAAGTCCTAAAAATTGCACAGGAACCGATTTCACTCGAAACCCCGATCGGCGAAGAAGAGGATTCGCATCTCGGTGATTTTATCGAGGATAAATCAATCCTGAATCCGGCGGAGTCGGTCACGTTCGCAAACCTCAGCGATATCACCGATGAAGTTTTGGCGACGCTGACGCCCCGGGAAGAAAAGGTAATCAAAATGCGCTTCGGATTGGGGAACACCGGTTCCGAACATACGCTTGAAGAGGTCGGCCAGCACTTTACGGTGACGCGAGAGAGAATTCGTCAGATTGAAGCAAAGGCCCTGAGAAAACTGCGGCATCCTTCACGTTCTCGCCGTTTGAAGGCGTTTCTCGAAGGAAAGCAGGAATAACAAGTCCGAAAATTTTCTGTTAGCGCGATTTACTGTTGAATTCCCAGAAAATCGCGTTTTTTCTTTGGTCGGAATCATTACTTTTTGATAAACTTTTGGATTGCGAATTTTATGAATAAGCGAATCGTCGAAAGCTACCGAAAGAAACTTGCTGCTGAAGAAGGCTATCTTACCGCTTCTCAGGTCGGCGGGTTGCGGATCGCCCTTTGCTACCCCAACACCCACAAGATTGGAATGGCGAATCTCGGCATGCATACGATGTACGAACTATTTAATAAGATCCCTGATGTTTCCTGTGAACGAGTATTCCTTCCCGATAGTTTCGAGCTTCAGGAATATATAAAGACTTCGAATCAGCCCCTCTTATCACTAGAGTCGCAAACACCCGTCAAAGATTTTGATGTCGTCGCATTTTCGATTTCGTTTGAGACCGATTATCTCAACATGGCTAAAATGCTTCAGCTCGCTAAAATTCCCGTTTGGTCAACGGACAGAAATCACTTTCATCCGCTTATCGTGATGGGCGGTGCCGCCTCATTTTTAAACCCTGAGCCGATTGCGGAATTTACTGATATTATTGCGGTTGGTGAAGGCGAGATTTTGGCTTATCAGCTGGTGGACGCGATTTTGGAAAACCAGACTAAGAACGAAATACTTTTAAGCCTTGCCAGGATCGGCCGTGGATTTTATATACCGGCGCTTTACGACGTAGTTTATAACGACGATCACACGGTTTTGGCCTATCTCCCGAAAGAAGAAGGGGTGCCTAAACGGGTCGGACGGGCATTGGCCGCCGTCAACCCGAAGGAAGGCACGTTGCGGCGCGCAATGAAACGCGGCGAAACCGAGCTGGCGGATTTTCTTATCAATCAGGACGTATTCTGCCCTTCGACCTCGGTTTGGTCACCTGAAGCCGAAATGGGAGACCGGCTTTTGATTGAGATATCGAGAGGCTGTTCCCAGGGCTGCCGTTTCTGCTGGGCGGGCTACAATTATTATCCTCCTCGGGTAGTGCCGGCCAAAGACATTCTGGCGAAGGCGAAGGAGTGGCGGCCGAAGACCGACAAGATCGGTTTGGTTTCGACTGCGGTCTGCGACCATCCGGAAATATCGACGATACTGCGCGAACTCAGGGCGATGGATTACCGGATTTCCGTATCGTCATTGCGGCTCGACCAGATCTCAGAAGAATTGCTCGACGCGTTGGTTGAATCAAAAGATCAGCAGATCGCTGTCGCACCCGAAACCGGATCTGACCGGCTGCGGCGCGTAATAAACAAGAACCTGACTAACGACGAAATCGTGGATATTTGCGGGGCAGTATTTGACCGCGGAATGCTCACGTTGAAACTTTACATGATGGTCGGCCTTCCGACCGAAACCGAGAAAGACCTGGACGAGATGTTTGTTCTGGTTGAGCGGATAAAAGACCGAATGCTTGAGTCAGGCAAGAAATTTGGACGTGCCGGAAAAATTATTCCCAGCTTAAACGGCTTTGTCCCGAAACCAAATACGCCGCTCCAGTGGGATGCGATTGCGGATGAAAAGGAACTGAAGAAAAAGATTCGATACGTTTGCAAGGGCTTGTCGCGGATTCCAAATGTCGATGTCCGTTTTATGTCGGCAAGGATTGCCCATGAACAAGCACTGTTTTCTTCGGGCGACCGAAGCATCGCTAAAATAATCGAGGCAGCCGCCCGATCGGATTTGAACATAAAATCGGCAGTTCGCGAAACTGGAATCGACCCGAAATTTCACACCAGCCGAAATCGAGCGTATGATGAATTCTTACCCTGGTCGATAGTGGATTCTGGGCTGTCGTTTGATTTTCTAAAAACCGAACACGAAAAGGCGCATCAGAGTCTCTCGAGCCTGCCCTGCCCGGCAGTTGAAAAATGTACGACCTGCGGCGTTTGCCCGTCAACCTGGCTTGCGGACGCGCCTCAAAGTCTTATCAGCATCCAGCCCGCCAAAGTCCGGGCGAATCTCTGAAGTAAAAATTGATTCAGTACTTTATCGGCCGGAAGAAACTATTGAAGCAGGAATCCGGAAGGCGTAGCCGTATGGTCAAAGACATAATCGTACTGATAGATTCCGAAGGGGAGAATATTGACTCGTTTCGTATACTTGATGGTCGCGTAGACAATTTGGTTGACTTCCCTTACCTGAACATAGGTATTTGACGGGGCGTCGCTGGTCTCAATCAGTCGGTTTATTTTTTGCCTGACCAAATCCACTGGTTTTTGACCCGGCATAACCGCCATTCCCTGGACGACGGCTTGCTGCATATCGTGTTTTATTTCTTCGGCCTCATATGCCACCGGAACGTAGTTGACGCCGGCGTTACCCAATAAAACCAGAACGACTAAAAAAATCAACAGCTTTACGCCGGCACTGCCGCGCTCAGACTGCAAATGGCTGTAATGTAATTCTTGATCCATTTTTTACAACTCCCTTAAAGAAAAATCGAGCAGCGAATTACCTGCGTAATACCCGGGTGAGGGCGTCGCCTATTATTTGTTGCGGTATTTCTGTCTGCCGTACGATTAACGGCCGCCCGATACCCTCTAACAGAATCCATTGTACCGACTCATTAATCGCCTTTTTATCGAAACTCAGCGCTTCCAAGACGTCCGCAACCTCAATCCGGCTCGCATTCGGAAGCGCGCCGATCGACGCTATTGCGCCGTTTAACAAGTTTAAACTATTAATGTCAAGAATTTCAAGTTTTTTTGATATTTCTCCGGCGGCTAAAATACCGTAGCCGATTGCTTCACCGTGTTTGAAATGATCATAGTTTGTAATCTTTTCCAGGGCATGCCCGACGGTGTGTCCAAAATTTAGAATTTTTCGTGAACGGGGGTCATTTCTGTCAGGGCTTTCCATCTCATCCCCGGTAACTACATCCAGCTTGAAGTTGATCTGCGCATGTAGCAGGGCTTTTAGTTTAGAAATGAACTCTCCGCCCGGGAATTCTGCCGCAATACTCTGAGGGGAATGTTCTTTGAGAAAAGCAAAGGTCATCCCAAATAGTTCTTCACCGGCGACGGCTCCTTGTTTTACGGCTTCGTAGAAACCTGCGGATAATTCTCTCCGTTCGAGTGTTTGAAGGGTACTGATATCAATCAAAACGCCCGCCGGTTGGTGGAAAGATCCGATCACGTTTTTGCCGGATTCGAAGTTTACCGCAGTTTTGCCCCCGATCGACGAGTCGATCATCGCAAGCAGTGTGGTAGGGATCTGCAGATACGGAATTCCCCGGAGGTAAACCGCGGCAGCGAACCCTGCCAGGTCGCCGACGACACCTCCGCCTAATGCCAGAACAGCATCGGTTCGACCCATCCGGGAATCAGCAAGAAATAAAAGCAGGCGTTTTAGCGAAACGAAGTTCTTAAATTTTTCGCCATCCTCCATAAGCCAGATAAATGTGTCATACCCGTTTGATTTAAGACTGCTGACAACACTTTCTCCATACAAAGAAAAGATTTTTTCGTTTGAAACAAGGGTTATCTTCCGGGCCCCTTCGGGAAGACACGCTCTCGCCCACGAGCCGGCGTCTTCGAGCACCTCATCGGCGATTATGACATCGTAGAGATGCCCTTTCCGGTCAAGTCGTACTGTTACGTTATGCGTGTAATTCATAAAAAAAGCCGCAAGTCTGAGTCGGCTTACGGCTTGGTTTTGAGTGGGGCAGGTGAAGCAACGCGGGAGTGCACCGCACCTGCCAATTCGCAGCAACTGTCCTCACCCCAGCTGCCGCTAGAAACGGTAACATAATTACCGTCTCACATTGTTAAAATATACAATTCTTTCGAAATAATATGCAAGCGTTTTTATCCCGGAAAGTTTTGCTGCGAGCGACCGGAGTCCGAATTTCGCAATGTGAGAACCAGCTTGGATCCTATCCCAAAGATTCCCCGATGATCCCGGCCAGCCGGTTCGCCATTCTCTCTATCTCGGCCTGATCTTTGCCTTCAATCATAACGCGGGCGAGATTTTCCGTTCCCGAGTAACGAAGCAAGAGCCTTCCATTCTGACCGAGTTCGCCTTCAATTTCTTTGGCCGTCTGCGCGATTGCATCAACCTCGCGAAACTCTTTCTTTTCTTTAACCCTGACGTTTACAAGGACCTGAGGATAGCGGGTAAATCCTGTTACCATTTGCGCGAGGGTTTTTCCGTTTTCCATAAGCGTATCAAGTAAGAAAAGAGTCGTCTGCATACCGTCGCCCACCAAACTGTGGAAGGGAAAAATTATATGTCCCGACTGTTCCCCGCCAATTGAAGAACCGGTTTCCAGCAGCTTTTGAAGTACGTATTTGTCACCTACTGAAGCCCGCAGGAGATTGATCCCAATTGAATTGAGGGCAATCTCGAGACCGATATTGCTCATTACGGTTGCCACCACGATGTCTTTCGGAAGTTTTCCGAGCTTTTTCAAATGCTGGGCCATCACCCAAAGTGTCGCGTCGCCATCAACGACCGCGCCATGTTCGTCTACGAACAATGCCCGGTCGGCATCCCCGTCAAACGCCACGCCAAACTGCGCCTGGTCCTGCAAAACCCGCTTCCTCAACTCCTCCAAATGCAGCGAACCGCAGTCCCGGTTGATGTTCTTGCCGTCAGGATTAACATTAATGCTGACGACTTCTGCCCCAAATTGTTGAAACAACTGCGGGGCAAGCTCCGAAGCGGCGCCGTTCGCGCAATCGACAACGATCCGTAAATCCGCAAGTTTCAGGCCGTTAAACTTACCGGATAAATAATCGACATAGTCTGACTGAAGCCCGTCTGCCCTTTCAACCTCGAAATCGTCTGATTTCTCGTACTCAAAAGTCTGTTCAAAAACAAATTTTTCAACGCTCCGTTCCAATTCCTGGTTGAGCTTTCTGCCGGAGGGAAGAAACACTTTTACGCCGTTATCCCTGTATGGGTTGTGCGAAGCGCTGATTACAATGCCGGCGTCAAAGCCCTCCCTCGCCAAGAATGCGACTCCCGGTGTCGTTATGATTCCCGCCGAAACGCACTCTGCTCCACCGGCAAAGGCACCGGCTGCAAATGCAGATTCAATCCATTGGCCGGATTCGCGGGTGTCCCGGCCAATCACAAATCTGGTTGACCCGTTTCGCTCGTCGCCAAACAGCTTCGCCAGCGATATGCCGATCGTCCATATTGTTTTTTTGTCCAGAGGAAATTTTCCGGCTTCCCCTCTTATTCCGTCCGTTCCAAAAAGCCTTTCCATAGAATGTCGATTAAGAGAATGGTTGTTAATTATGCAATTATTATTTATATTTATAGTAGGTGGTTCAGGTCCGGACATAGCAAACCTGATCTCCGACTTACTTATATCTCAGAATTTACCTTGACGCCACACGAAAAATATCCATAATAAATATTTGTAGATTGTATAATTATTCTGAATAATGACAACCTATTGAATCTCTGGAGAATCCCATTTGATGTGAAAGTTTGCTTTCGCCTACGTTAATAGAATTTCCTTTCTTTAAGAAAGTTCGACCCTGAAAGACCTAACACACCTTGAACTGACTTATGTACAAAATTATTTTCTTTGCAATAACAACCTCGTTTTTTGTACCGGCATTATCGAACGGGCAAGAGCGAGAATCATCACAGCCCTCAAAACGCACGAGAGTGATCGTGACCGATGAGTTTCCGGTTAAGCCACATACGCCCCGGAAAGTGGTAATCGTTCCGAGCGCAGGTCCAACCGATCAAATCGATTCGCAAACCCCGCCGGCGCGACCCGAAAACGATCCGGTATCATTTGAGCCGACGGATGAAACCGTTCAGCCGAGGACCCTTAGTTATGCGGAAATCCAAAGCAAACTTGAAGAAGCGAAACGGCAGATGCGGACTTCACCCCTGCGAATTTCGTTAAATGACGAAAGTCAAACTACCTCGATAGTTCGAATCGCCTTTCACAATTGGAATACCAACGAGATTGACTATCTGGTCATGTCAAAACCGCTGTTTCTCGAGAAGGATTCGAGCTCATTTGTCAAGACCGAGAGCGGTCAAACAGTCAGGGTTCATACGATTCGCGGTAATGGCGTAAATACGCCGGTTATGATCTTTGATCTTTACAATCGGGCGCACCTGCCATTGATCGTTCAGTATCCGATAGAAAAATTCGGACGGTTCCGGGAAATGGCATACTACGTTTCGACGCATCCAGGAATTGTGACTCCCGAAACCGTAGGTGCCGGTCAAACATACGTCAGAAACGTGCTTGATGTCGCTCGGGCAAAACTGCGGGCAAAGGGAATTTTTATTCAACCCAAGGTGGCCGATATCGCCGAACGCCTGGCATTGGTGGAGCATGTCGATCATTATCGATTCCGGACCGAATATCATCCGCGAATTTATAACGACGTGTATGCGCTCTATGCGTTCAACCGCGGCCAAACATACCGCTATTCGGTCAGCAGTGCTGGAGCCGGCGGAATGATCCAGATGATTCCTGCCACGTATCGAATGATCCGGTCAAGATATTATCAGATCGGCTTGATGCCGGATTTTGTCTCCGGTATGAGAAATCATTCAAATGCGGCTCAGGCTATGCTTCTGTATATGCAGATGACGTGGAACGACCTGCTTTCGAGCAGCACGATTCGCGAAGCGATGGAAAACGGTTATGCAACCCAGGAACAGCTGATGGCCGCCGGTTATAATTCAAATCCTTCCCGGCTTTCCGGTTATATAAGAAGGGGCGGCCCGGGTTGGACCAGTCTGATTCCACGCGAGACCAAAATATACCTTCAAATCTTTGATTCGGTGGAACGTTATGTTCCGATGCGTTCACGGACGAGGTAATAATCGCGATAGAATGAATAGAGGGCCGTCTTGTCGAAGACGGCCCTCATTGTATTCCTAACCTTCCGTATTTTACTTGGGTGCTGCCTTTGGCGGCGAATACTAGCGATTTCCAATCAATTTCCCGTATTCAGCCCTGATATCTTCAAGCGACTTATCAACCAGGTTATTACCGAGAAAAAACTCGCTGTCCGATATTTCGAGTGATGATATTTTCGGCACAGGAAATTTACCAACGTCATCTGCGTCATCAAAACAGGCATTTGCAATATTCAACCCCCACAGCGGACCAAGAAAAACATCTATTTTAACCTGGCTCCGCCCGAGAGTATAAAAATAACGATTTTTCCGGATTTCGCGTCGCTCAAGGGTCCTGAAAACAGCATGTTCGTCTTCCGAAATCGCGATTTGGAAAACCCCCCGCCGGATTAGGACGCCGTCCGATTCCAGAATTTGTTTTTGAAGCATCCGTTCCCAACGGTTTGTTTGCGGCTCACGCACCGATCTAAGTCTGATCGACGTATCGCGGATATAATTGTCAAAAATCTGCAGATGCGGATCTGCGGGCGTCATCGATTCCGGAAGGCCCTTGACTATAAAACTGCGGCGATACTCGAAGTAAGCAAACTTCGCATTCGTCATATCCTTCAAAATATCATCCATATGTTTTATACTCATTTTCTTTATATCCGAACTGCAATTTTAAGGAGAAACGATGCGTTTTCACAATTTACTTTTGATATCATTAATGACGTTATCACTAATTATAACCGGGTGCTCGGACGATGCCGTGTCTGATTCGGAAAGCGGGCAAAATCAAAATACGAAGGCTGATTCCAATACCGAGGTTAATACCAAGGATCCCCTGGGAACGGTTAAGACACCGGAACCGAAGCAGGAGATTGAAGCGGCTGAGACCCTCAAGCCGGTCGTAAATGCATATTGCACCGCTATCATCAACGGCGATGACACCGCACTAAGAAACGTTTTTTCGCGGGCCGCCTGGAAATCACTATCGGCAGACGCCCGGTCCGAAGGTAAAAACTCGGTTGCAAAATATCTGGCAGCAAGCGAGCCAATCGGTGATACCTGCAACGTAATAAATGAAAGAATAGTCGGGAATACGGCCGAGGCGACCGTCATCACACAAACTTATCCCAACGGGGTCCCGCTGAAATTTATCAAAGAAAACGGCAGCTGGAAATGGACGAATCAAAGTTCGGATTTCGAAGCTGTCA
>JBFGKW010000029.1:0-32638 GCA_041576495.1 Aridibacter sp.
GAGATGGTAATGCCCGGGGACAACATCGAAATGGAAATCGAATTGATCAATCCGATCGCCATGGAGAAAGGATTGAGATTCGCGATCAGAGAAGGCGGCCGGACGGTAGGCGCCGGAACCGTTTCCGCGATTGTTGAATAGGACGAAAGACGCGAATCGCAGTTACACATTCCGGTAAATTGAATGGTGTGAAAAGCGAACGGCGAACAAACGAATTATGCTAAACGAAAAAATACGCATTAAGTTAAAGGCATACGATCATCGGGTTCTTGACCAATCGACACAGGAAATCGTAGCCACAGCGCAACGAACGGGTGCGCGAATCGCCGGGCCGATTCCGCTTCCAACCGTTAAAAACAAATGGACGGTTCTGCGTTCGCCGCACGTCGATAAAAAATCGCGCGAGCAGTTCGAAATCAGAACTCATAAGCGTTTGATGGATATTTTGGATCCAACGGCGGAAACGGTGGATGCGTTGATGAGACTGGATTTACCGGCGGGTGTCGATGTCGAAATCAAGGCATTTGGAACCTAAGTTTCCCGGCAGTTGTTAAAAGAGGACCTAATTTGAAATTCTCCGCTTTGCGGACGGCCGCCGGCGGTGATTTTACAACCCTAGACTTGAGGAAAAAAATAGATGATTAACGGAATCATCGGTAGAAAACTTGGAATGACGCAGCTCTTTGATGAGAACGGTACGGTTACCCCCGTTACCGTTATCAAGGCAGGGCCATGCGTTATCACGCAGAAAAAGGTCGCCAGCGGCCGCGACGGGTATAACGCAGTTCAGCTCGGATTAGTCGAAGATAAACCGATCAGGCTGAAGAACGTTACAAAACCGATGCGCGGACACTTCGAGAAGACCGGGGGCGGCGTACCGCCGACGCGGGTACTTAGAGAACTTCGATTAAAAGATGAGCCGGAAGCGGAAGTTGGCGATCAGGTCAAGGTCGATTTGTTCAGCGACGGCGATAAGGTTGAAGTGGTTGGCAAATCTAAGGGAAGAGGTTTTGCCGGTACCATAAAACGCCATGGTTTTAAGCGTGGTCCGATGACCCACGGTTCGTTGAACGTTCGTCGACCCGGTTCGATCGGACAGTCCGCCACCCCGTCAAGAGTGCTCAAAGGCACGAAATCTTCGGGACATATGGGACATGCCCGGGTGACGGCCGGCAGGCTGACGGTTATCAAGGTGGAACCGGAAAACAATTTGATAATGATCCGCGGATCGGTTCCGGGGCCGAACGGCGGGTTGGTTGTGGTTAAGAAATCAGAACGACAAAGAAGGAAATAGGGGTTGAAGCAGTCCCGAAGCCGAAAACGGAGAGGTCTGCTAAACCGGCATTTCAAACGGAGTAAATTATGCCTACCGTGAAGGTTCGCAACTTAAAGAATAAAGAGATCGGCGACGTAAAGTTGTCCGATGCCGTTTTTGGCGCGGAGTTAAACGAGGGTTTGATTCACGCGGCTGTTCGCAATTATCTGGCAAACGGACGTCAGGGAACCGCCAAGACAAAAACGCGGGGTAACGTCAGGGGAGGCGGCAGGAAGCCTTGGAAACAAAAAGGCACCGGACGCGCGAGGGTTCATTCGATCCGATCACCGTTATGGCGGGGAGGCGGTCGTGTTCACGGTCCGATTCCAAAGGATTGGTCATACCGGCTGCCGAAAAAGATGCGCCGGGGAGCTTTGCGTTCAGCGATTTCGGAAAGGCTTCGTGAAGGTAATCTGATCGTTATCGACGATATCAGCATTCAAAATCCGAAGACCCGGGAATTCGTCGACACGATGAAGACGTTGGAATTGGCGGATAGCAAGAAACAGACTAAAACACTGATCGTCGATTCGCTGGATAATAATAATCTCATCCTGGGGTCGCGTAATGTCAAAAATGCCAAAGTGGTAAACAGTTATGGAGTAAACGTTTACGATCTCGTTTATCACGAAAAGATAGTGCTTTCTAAGACGGCGGCAACCGAATTGGATTCGCTGCTTGATCCTCAGAGGGAGAAAAAAAGCGCGATGAAGGAGACGGCGTAAAATGGAAAAGATGAATGTTTGGGACGTATTGAAGTCGCCGATCGTTACTGAAAAATCGGTCTTGCTCAAAGAGCAGACAAGCGAACTCGACGAGGGCCAGGTTTTGACTTTTCGGGTTGCCCGTCAGGCTGGCAAGGAAGACATACGCGGGGCCGTCGAAGAGATTTTTGGCGTTAAAGTAGCCAAGATTCGAACGATGCACTTTAAGGGCAAGATGAAACGACAAGGGCGTCACCAAGGCCGCCGGCCGGCCTGGAAAAAGGCCTATATCACGCTTAAGGTGGGCGAACCGCATGTAGATTATGCGGAAGCGATATAAGAAACCGGAATTGTTTGAATAAACGTTAAGAAGAATTTGAGTTATGGCAGCAATTAGAAAACTAAAACCGACATCACCTGCGAGACGCTATCAGACTTATTTGACACGCGAGCAGTTAACCAAGGGTGCCAAGCCTGAAAAGTCATTACTCGAGCCGAAAAAGAGGATTTCGGGCCGTAATAATGACGGCAGAATCACGGTTCGGCGCCGCGGCGGCGGGCATAAACGATTTTATCGGGTGATCGATTTCAAGCGTGACAAGACCGGTATTCCCGCAAAAGTGACGCAGATCGAATACGATCCCAACCGTTCGGCCCATATTGCGCTGCTGACGTATATCGACGGCGAAAAACGCTACATTCTCGCACCCGCCGGCATCGAGGTCGGGCAGCAGATTATGAGCGGTCCCGAGGCGGATATCCTTCCGGGAAATGCATTGCCGATCTTAAACATCCCGCTCGGAACCGAGGTGCACAATATTGAAATGCGGCCCGGAAAAGGCGGTCAATTGGTTCGCTCGGCAGGCGGTTATGCCCAGGTCGTAGCGAAAGAAGGAAAATACGCCCAAATGCGTATGCCGTCAGGCGAAGTAAGGAAAATCCCCGTGGTGTGCATGGCCACTATCGGAATGGTTGGCAACCGCGAACATGAGAATGTTTCATTAGGTAAAGCCGGCCGGAGCCGTTGGATGGGTCGCCGTCCGAAAGTCCGGGGTGTGGTGATGAACCCGGTTGACCATCCGCACGGCGGTGGTGAAGGTAAAACGTCCGGTGGCCGGCACCCGGTGACGCCGTGGGGCACACCGACAAAGGGATATAAGACTCGAAGAAACAAACGCACGACTTCAATGATCGTGCGCGACAGACGAAGGAAGTAACAAATGTTTAACGGTGGGTCAACCGGAAACCGTTGATTGCCCGGATGAGACAGTGAAACGAAAATAATATTATGCCACGTTCAGTAAAAAAAGGCCCTTTTATGGACTTGAGCCTCCAAAAGGTTTTGAAACGAATTGAGGAAGGCGGTGCCAAGCCCCAGGCTATAAAGACTTGGTCAAGGCGATCGACGATCACGCCGGGTATGGTTGGAATGACCTTCGGCGTGCATAACGGGATGCGACATATTCCGGTATATGTAACGGAAAATATGGTGGGACATAAGCTTGGCGAGTTTTCACCGACGCGAATGTACAAAGGTCACCCGGGCACCAAGGCTGAAAAGGCCGCCAAACGGAAATAGTCGCATAATTGTGACGCCGACAAGTAAATCGGAGCCCGAACGATGATGAGACAGATTGCGGGTTCGAAACGACGATTAGTAAAGTTATGGAAGCGATAGCAAAGACAAAGTATTTGAAGGGTTCGCCGCGAAAGGCCCGGCTTGTGATTGATCTTGTGCGAGGAAAGAATGTCTCGCAGGCCCTGGCGATTCTTAAGTTTACAAACAAAAGGGCAGCGACCCCGGTTGCTAAATGCATTCGATCGGCGGTTGCCAATGCAACGTATTCGGCCGAACAGCAAAACATCGCAATTGATCCGGATGATCTTTGGATAAAGACGTGTTTTGTCGATATCGGACCTACCAAGAACCGCCGCCGGCTAAGACCGGCGCCGCAGGGACGGGCGCATCAGGAAAGACGGCATTACTGTCATATTACGATCGAATTGACAAGTGACGCTGCGGAAACTAAGGACGCCGATAAGAAAAGAGGTAAGAAGAAGAAATCCGCGACTGCACCGTCAAAGGAAACCAAAAAAACTTCTGCGACCAAGAAGCCCGCGGCAAGCAAGCCCGCCGGGGGCGCTGAAAAAGCGGCCGCGCCGAAGCCTGCAAAAAAGGATGCTGAGAAAAAGGTTTCGAAACCAAAATCGGACGAAAAGGCGGAAACTGGGCAGCCGGTAACGGAAAAACCGGAGAAAGTCGCGAAGAAGGCCCCGCGAAAACCAGCTCCGAAGAAGGCCTCGCCGGCCAAGAAGGCAGAAGAAGCGAAATCGTCAAAAGAGGATGAAAAGGGAGCACCGGAGCAAAAGGAAGACAAACAGAAATAAGAAATCTAAACGGATAATTTTATGGGACAAAAAGTACATCCATACGGATTCAGAGTCGGTTACAACAAAGATTGGCATTCACATTGGTATGCCAAACACGAATTCGCCGAATTCCTGGCTGAAGATTTAAAGCTCAAGCGCGATCTCAAGAGGCGGTTTTCCGGCGCCGGTGTTTCGCATATTGATATTGAGCGGGCGGCAAATCGACTAAAGATCATTATTTACACTTCGCGGCCGGGGATAATCATAGGGCGAAAGGGTTCGGAAATCGAAAAGCTTAAAACCGATTTGTCGAAAAAGACGGGACGTGAAGTGATCGTATCCATTCAGGAGATTCGTAAGCCGGAGCTAAACGCCCAGCTGCAGGCGGAAAAAATCGCTTATCAGCTGGAAAAACGATTTGCGTTTCGCCGCGCGATGAAAAAAACGATGGAAGAGACCATGAGGTTCGGCGCCCATGGAATCAAAGTAAAGGTTTCCGGACGGCTAAACGGCGCGGAAATTGCCCGATCGGAATGGGCGCTCGAAGGCCAGCTTCCGCTTCATACGCTTCGTGCCGATATTGATTACGGGCTGGCTGAAGCATATACGACGATGGGTATCATCGGAGTAAAGGTTTGGATTTACCGGGGCGAGATTTTGGATCCTGATGCAAATATGGCACGCGGAACGACCACCGATCCGATA
Organism: Aridibacter sp.; assembly: GCA_041576495.1. Taxonomy (GTDB): domain Bacteria; phylum Acidobacteriota; class Blastocatellia; order Pyrinomonadales; family Pyrinomonadaceae; genus Aridibacter. The sequence continues at coordinate 5,095 of JBFGKW010000029.1, forward strand.
AACGAACCGAAAGTAAGAGAAGGTGCGCGACGCGGAAGAAGACCGCGCCGGGACGGGAAATTTAATAGAAGATAGATTCTCAAGATTTATTCGAGGTAATTCGCTATGTTGATGCCGAAAAAGGTTAAGTTCCGTAAACAGCAAAAGGGCCGCATGAGAGGGAAAGCTCACCGCGGCGACAAGTTGAATTTCGGCGATTTTGGACTCAAGACCCTGGAGCCCGGATGGATCACGGACCGCCAGATTGAAGCCGCCCGTGTTGCGATGACGCGGCACGTCAAACGTGGCGGAAAGATCTGGATCCGAATGTTTCCGGATAAGCCGGTCACAAAGAAGCCGGCTGAAACCCGTATGGGCAAGGGAAAAGGGGCACCCGATCATTGGGTTGCGGTCGTCAGGCCCGGACGAATTCTTTATGAAATTCAGGGGGTTGAAGAAAGTTTGGCCCGGGAAGCATTTCAGCTGGCCGCCCAAAAGCTGCCGGTCAAAACGAAGTTTGTGACCCGGGCGGATCTTGAAGGAGGACTTGTTTAAATATGAAACGACATGAACAGTTAGAGCAACTCCGACAAATGGATCTTGCAGAATTAAAGGAACAGGCCGATGCTCTGAAAGAGTCGCTGTTTCGGCTCAAATTCAGAAAGTCAATGGGTGTCGGCGAGGTCGTCGGCGATATCAGGCGTGAGCGTAAGACGCTTGCCCGGGTTCACACGTTAATTCGGCAGAGGGAAGCTGACGCGAAAGAAGTACAAGCATAAGAGTGGAAGACTAAAAAATGGCTGTTAAGAAAAACGAAGAAGAAAAATCGAAGACGACTGACGCCTTGGACGCAAAGGCGGACGCGGTCAATGAAGGTAGTGCCGCTGAAGAGTCAAAAGGAAAGCCGAAAAAGACTTCGAAGGCGAAACCTTCCGACGAAAAAAAAGATAAACCGAAAACGACCGCTAAGGCAAAGCCAAAAACGGCTGCACCCAAACGAGCCAAACCGGCAGCTGCCAACACAGCGGAAGCGGAAAGTGCTTTGAAAACGGGAAAGCGGGCGGAAAAAGTCGGAATCGTCTGGTCCGACAAAATGATGAAGTCCGTCGTTGTACGGGTTGATCGCGTGGTTAAGCACCCCATGTATCACAAATACATGAAGAGACGCAAAAAGTTTATGGCGCACGACGAATTGGGTTCGGCTATCGGTGACAGGGTACGGATTGTTGAAACCAGGCCGCTCTCGGCGAAAAAGCGCTGGCGAGTAGTGGAGATTATCCAAAAGGCCGAGAAATAAAGGGAGCGATTTAGCATTTGGAAATTCGGAATCATAAAAGACGGATTACAAATTGCTGATTACGGAGTAAAGATATGATTCAGATGCAAACCGCTCTGATGGTTGCGGACAATTCAGGGGCAAAAAAGGTCAAGATGATCATGCCGGTTGGCGGTTACACCAGCAAGTCGGCATCAATCGGCGACACCATAAAAATTACCGTCAAGGAAGCGACTCCGGACGGGACGGTGAAAAAGGGAACGGTCCATAACGCGGTAATTGTGAGAACCCGAAAAGAGGTTCGCCGTAAAGACGGCACCTATATCCGGTTTGATGAAAACGCCGCCGTACTGATCAAAGAAGACGGTTCTCCGATCGGAACACGCGTTTTTGGGCCGGTTGCGCGCGAATTACGCGAGAAGAATTTTATGAAAATTGTTTCGCTCGCGCCGGAGGTTATTTAAGCAAATGAGAAAGGAAACGAAAAGAGGGACCATTCGGTCCAAAATAAAGCGGGGAGATCAGGTCGTATTTGTCGCCGGCAAAGAATTCAACCGTTACGATTCTAACGGTAAACGGAACCCCCATCGCGGGAAAGTAATAGCGGTCGATCCACGAACCCGTAAGGTAAAGGTTGAGGGCGCGATGATTGTCAAGAAACACCAAAAGCCCAACCCGCAGCTAAATATCGAAGGCGGTATCCTAAGCCGGGAAGCGTGGGTAACGGTCTCAAACGTGGCCCTTGTCGATCCGAAAACCGGAGAACCGACCCGGATTTCATATGAGCTGCGTGACGGAAAAAAGGTTCGTGTTGCCAGAAAAAGCGGGACGATTATTCCGGAACCGGGAATTTTCGTGAAACCTGAAGCGGACGAAACTGAAGAACCGGATGTTTCCAAAGAACCAGCCGGCGAAACGGAGAAGAAGAAAGCAAAGCCGGCGAAAACCGAAACCGGTGAGGTTAAGGCAACGGCCAAAAAGAAAGTGACGAAGGAAAAAGAGAAAAAAGCGAAAGACGAGTAGGAGTTTTTTGAAGTTTGGTAACTGCCGCAATCGACATAATAGTTTTTCGAAACGGCCGGGTCCCAGACGCAAATTGAGGAGAAACTCAAAAGACAATGGCAAGATTGAAAGATAAATACAATAAAGAAATTGCTCCCGCGTTGGCGAAAGAATTTGATATTAAAAACCGCATGGCGATCCCGGGGCTTGTTAAAATCGTTGTAAATATGGGAATGGGTGAGGCGATATCGAATTCCAAAGTACTTGATTTGGCGGTTGACGAACTTAAATCAGTTACCGGACAGCAACCCGTAGTTACGAAGGCAAAGAAATCGATCGCCGCCTTCAAGCTGCGGGAAGGAATGCGGATCGGCGCGATGGTTACGTTACGGGGTGAGCGAATGTACGAATTCCTCGACAGACTGATTTCCGTTGCCCTGCCGAGAGTACGTGATTTTCGGGGAATCTCGGTAAAGGCGTTTGATGGACGAGGCAATTATACGCTGGGAGTGAAGGAACAGCTGATATTTCCGGAAATCGACTTCAACAAAGTCGATAAAACACGAGGAATGAATATTTCAATTGTCACAACCGCCGACAATGACGAGCAGGGAAAAGCTCTGCTCAAGTCTCTGGGAATGCCTTTTAGGCAGTAGATGCAGGAACAGTAAAACGTTATGGCTAAAATTAGCAAGATTGTAAAAAACGAAAAGCGCAAAAAGACCGTCGCCCGATTTGCGGAAAAGCGAAAGGGGTTGAAAAAGGTGATCAATAACCCCCAGTCGACGCCCGAAGAAGTCGATGCGGCCCAGATGTCGCTGCAGAAGCTGCCGCGAAACGCAAGCCCGGTTCGGGTAGTAAACCGTTGTTCGCAAACGGGTCGCCCACGCGGTTATTTGCGAAAATTTGGAGTTTCCCGGATTGCCTTGCGTGAACTGGCATTACAGGGTCAGATTCCGGGCGTTGTTAAATCGAGTTGGTAGGAATATTTCAGATTCTGAATATGAATTTTCGGATTGAAATTAATAGGAGTTAATAAAGAATGACAGATCCAATCGCCGATATGCTCACGCGAATTCGTAACGCGATAAGTGCTCAGCACGCGCGTGTGGACATACCCGGTTCGAAATTGAAGGTGGAAGTCGCCAGGGTTTTAAAGGACGAAGGTTACATCAATAATTTTGTAATCAAAGGCGAAAAGCCAAAGTTCACGATCAGAATATTCCTGCGCTATGATGCGAAGGGTGTTCCGTCAATTACGCATATCTCGAGAGTCTCGAGTCCGGGAAGACGGGTTTATGTCGGAGCGATGGAAATTCCCAAGGTGCTCGGCGGCTACGGCGTGAATATCCTGTCAACATCGCGAGGCTTGATGAGCGGAAAGAACGCCCGTCGGGAAAATGTCGGCGGCGAAATACTCGCGAACGTTTATTAAAACAAATGTCAGGCACCCGGCTGGCGTTTCGCCGGTGACTCATCAGGGATGAAGACTAAAACGGCCAGGGCCAAGAGTAAAATTAAATTATGTCACGAGTAGGAAAACAACCAATCGAAGTTCCGTCGGGAGTAACGGTTACGATTCACGAACATGAGCTTGAAGTCAAGGGTGCCAAGGGTACGGTCAAGACCTTGATCCCCGCTGGAATTAAGTTTAAGCAGGAAGACGGGATTCTGACGGCGATCAGGGCCGACGAGAAAGACGCAGCTGCCCATGGCCTTGCCCGGGCGCTGGCGAATAACGCCGTAGTAGGGGTGACGGAAGGATTTTCGCAGCAGATGGATGTTGTCGGAGTAGGTTATAAAGCCGAAATCCAAGGCCGGAAACTGGTTTTCGCACTCGGATATTCCCATCCGGTCGAGTACTCGCTGCCGGAAGGAATTGATGTCACATCGGAACGTCTGAATACAAAAGCGCACATTCAGCAATATCAAACCACATTGACGTTGAGTGGTATTGATAAGCAAAAGCTTGGACAGGTAGCCGCGGAATTGGCCCACTTGCGAAAACCGGACGCGTATAAGGGAAAAGGAATCCGTTATTCGGACAGATACTATAGATTGAAACAAGGAAAAACGGCAGCATAACCGTTAGAAAATTACGATGGCAAACAAAAGTAGATCAGATATTAGACGGGGTATACACAGTCGGATCCGAAAAAAGGTAAGGGGAACGGAAGCACGTCCGCGGTTAGCCGTATTCCGCAGCATCGGTCACATTTACGCCCAGGTAATCGATGATGACAGCGGTAAGACATTAGCCTCGGCATCCTCAGTGGAGAAAAGCTTAAAAGTCAAAGCCGGCGGCAACGTTGAAGGGGCGGCGACGATCGGTAAGGCAATTGCGGAACGGGCGTTGAGCGCCGGAATCTCAGAAGTAGTTTACGACCGGGGCGGTTACATATATCACGGCCGGGTTAAGGCGCTCTTGGATGCCACGCGTAAAGCGGGTCTCAACAAAAACGAAGGGTTTGAGGAAAAAACTTCTGCCGCGGGCGACGATAAACCGTCGAAGAGCGAAAAGGCCCGGGCCGCGGCCGAGAAAAAGAAAGCAAAGGAACAAAAAATGGAAGCCAAGCGCGAAGGGCCCGACAATAAGAGTGCGCCGAAGAAGAAGGATGCTAAGGATTCCAAGGCCAAAGGGGGCAAAAAAGCGGCTCCCAAGAAAAAAGGAAAGTAGTTTACGACACAGGACATAAAGATGAGTAGAAAAAGAATTTCGCCGGACAATCTGATATTGAATGATCAGCTGATTTCGATAAATCGTGTCACAAAAGTTGTTAAGGGAGGTAAAAACCTCTCATTTGCGGCCCTGGTCGTAGTGGGTGACGGTGCGGGTCATGTCGGATTTGGAACCGGAAAGGCAAAGGAAGTTCCGAATGCGATCAAAAAGGCGATTGAATCGGCAAAAAACAATCTGATCCACGTGACGCTGATTGACGACACGCTGCCTCATGAACTGGTCGGGAGGTTCGGTGCCGGAAGGGTTTTGATGAAACCGGCTGCACAGGGAACCGGAGTGATCGCCGGCGGAGCGGTCCGGGCCATCATGCAGTCACTCGGCGTTCACAACGTCAGAACGAAAATATTGGGTTCGACAAATCACCACAGCGTTATACGGGCTACATTTGACGGGCTCAAACGGATGAAAGATCCGTTGGACGTTGCCCGCCTGCGCGGGATGCCGGTTGAAGAATTGCTTTAACGCCGGTAATTGAATTTTAAATGCAGATCACAGAAAAATGACGAAGAAAACAGAAAAGCAAGAAGTCGGAAATATCAAGATCCAATATTATAAGAGCGTGATCGGATACTCCAAAAAACAAAAAGCGATGGTCAAGGCCTTAGGTTTCAGCAAACTAAACCAGGTGGTTGAAAAGCCCGACGATAATTCTATGCGGGGGGTCGTCGCAAAGATCCCGCATATATTGAGAATAGTTGAATAGATTTGATCAATGGTAAATTGCAGAACGAATGGCAGCGAAACAGGCTGATGACATCCATTTGGTTTCGCGCTTTACCATTTACCGTTTGATGAGGATATGAAAATGGCATTAGCACTAAACAATTTGAAGCCGCCAAAGGGCTCGACGCACAAGAAAAAGCGCCTCGGCCGGGGGCCGGGATCAGGGCTTGGAAAAACTGCGGGCCGCGGTCACAAGGGTCAAAAATCCCGTTCAGGATATTCAAGGCGGGCCGGGTTTGAAGGCGGACAGATGCCTTTGCAGCGCCGACTTCCAAAACGTGGCTTTACAAACATCTTCAAGAAGAAATGGATCGAAGTTCGCCTTTCGACGCTCGAGGACAATTTCAATCCGGGTGACGAGATTACTCCCGACATTTTGCGTGAACGCGGCTTGATTAAGAAAGCAAAGCACGATTTGGTAATTCTTGGTAACGGCGATGTTAAAAAGAAGTTTACGGTCTCCGCCCACCGCTATACCAAGGCAGCCAAGGAAAAAATTGAAAAAGCCGGAGGGACCGCAAATCAAATTGTTAACCCCGTTTCAGCAGAATCGGATAAGAAGAAATGATTGCTTGATTTGTCTCGTTTGTACAAGTCGCAGGGGTGAGTTTGCGACAGTTGGATAAAATCATCCGGGTTGGTGTAAGAGGAACGTATGGACAAGTTTTTTTCGGCCATTCAAAATATTTTCAAGATTCCCGAGCTTAGAAAGCGAATTCTTTTTACGCTTGGGCTCGTAGCCATATATCGTCTCGGCGCCCACATTACTGCACCCGGAGTAAACAAAGCGCGTCTCGAACAGGTGTGGGCCGAGGTCAGCGGAACGCTATTGGGTATTCTCGACATATTCTCAGGCGGTAATTTTAGAACGATCTCTGTCCTCGCGCTTGGGGTAATGCCTTATATTACGGCATCGATCATTATGCAGCTGATGCCCGTAATGTATCCGCAGCTAAAGAAAGTACAGGAAGAAGGCGAGGTCGGACGTCAAAAGATGAACCAGTGGACACGTTATCTGACCGTTGGTCTATGTTCGGTTCAGTCATTTTTTGTCGCAACGTGGCTTCAAAGAAACGGAGTCATAGAGAATACGTGGTGGTTGTCGGTGTTGACGGTCGCAACTCTGACGACCGGGACGATCTTTGTCATGTGGCTTGGCGAACAAATCACCGAACGCGGGATCGGCAACGGTATTTCACTGCTGATATTCGCCGGAATCGTAATCAGTCTGCCGAGTGCGGTATCACAGGTTGTCGAAAAGGTAAGGGGCGGCGACGCGTTTCAAACCCTGGGCGTATTATTTTTGCTGGCGGTATTGATCTTTCTGGTAGGGCTGATCGTTTATATGGAGTCTGCCCGGCGCAATATAGCGATTAGTTATGCGAGCCGGCGCGTGGGAAACCAGGTTTTTAAAGGACAACAGACCAGTTTGCCGCTGAAGTTTAATATGGGCGGCGTGATCCCGATCATTTTTGCATCGTCCGTGCTGGCCATGCCGCAGACTGTTTTGACCGTTTTGCCCACCGATCCGGACAACCCGGATTCGATTTGGAACAAGATCGCGTCATTTTTCCAGCAGTTTAACGGCAACGATCCATACTACAATTTCGTCTTTATCGGGCTGATTGTGATGTTTACGTTCTTCTATATCACAATCGTTTTCAACACCGACGAAGTCGCTGACAATCTGAGAAAACACGGCGGATTCGTTCCCGGAATTCGGCCCGGCTTACAAACGGCGGACTATTTAAATACGGTGATGACCCGTTTAACAACGATCGGAGCGACTTATCTGGCGCTGGTTGTCTTTGTCCCTCAGGTACTTCTTAACGGTTTTAATGTCGGCCGTTTACCGTTTATTGGCGAGACCCTCGACCGGTTTATAAGTTCCACACCGGGTCTCGGATGGATTATCAGCGGCATGGGCTACCAGTTTTTCTTTGGCGGCGCCTCAATTTTGATTATTGTAGCTGTTGCGATGGATACGGTGGCGCAGATCGAGGCACAACTTGTGATGCGTAATTACGAAGGATTCCTGGGGGCCGGATCAAGACTTCGCGGACGAAGAAATTAGAAAGGGGCGCGGGAAAACTTAAAGTTTAATGTTTATGTCAAAGATCGTAGTTTTAATCGGTGCTCCGGGCGCCGGCAAGGGGACGCAGGCCAGATTGTTGCAAGCCGAATTGAATATCCCACAGATTTCAACCGGGGACATGTTTCGGGAAATTCAGAATTCCGATACGCCGCTGGCGAAAGACGTCAAGAAGATCCTTGCATCCGGCAAATTGGTACCTGATGAGATTACGCTGGCGATGGTCAGGGAACGAACTAGCCGGAAAGATTGTAAAGGGTCTTATATTTTGGACGGATTCCCGAGGACGCCGAACCAGGCTCAAATGCTGGAGTCGCTTTCGCAAGAACAAGGAAAAGTCATCAGTGCAATCCTGGTCGACGTACCCTTTGAAAAACTGGAAAAACGGCTGACGGGACGCCGAAGTTGTTCGAAGTGCGGCGAGATCTACAATATTTATTACAAACCGCCTAAGAATCCGGGCGTTTGTGATTTTCATCCGGACACCGAACTTCTTCACCGTGCGGACGATACGTCAGAAAAGGTCAAGGTTCGGCTTGAGACTTACGAAAAGAATACAAAACCGTTGCTCCGTTATTACGAGAAATCAGGGCGGCTTCAAACCGTTGACGGAACAAAGCGGCCAGACGTTATCTACCGCGAACTCGCGGGACTGGTCGCGGCCAACAATGCGGCGGCGTAAGATTGGAAGTTTGTCTAAGAGATTTTAGTGTTTGCCGGCCAGCCATTGTATGCCGGCGATTTTAAATTATGTTTTGGCTTGGCTGGGATGTTTCGTAAATACGTGTCGATAAGGAGTATTGCCCGACAGTTTTTTGGAAACCGTATGATTATTTCAAAGTCGAAAAAAGATCTGGAGAAGATGAGAGTCGTCGGCGAGCTTATCGCCGAAGTTCGTGAGGCTCTTCGGGACATGATTGCGCCCGGAATCACGACGTTGGATTTAAACAATGCGGCCGATAAAATGATCAGGGATGCCGGCGCTTATCCGACGTTTTTGGGCTATCAGGGTTATCCTTATTCGATCTGTGCCTCGGTCAATGACGCGATTGTTCATGGTTTTCCAAGTGAGTACGTTCTTAAAGAAGGTGATATTTTTTCGATGGATATGGGAGCGACTCTCAACGGGTTTGTTGGAGATACTGCAACCACCGTTCCGGTAGGGAAGATATCGGATGAAGTTGCGCAACTGGTAAAGGTGACCGCTGAGTCGCTTGATTTGGCGATCGAGCAGTGCTATCCGGGTAAACGTGTCGGCGACATTGGCTGGGCGGTACAGCAGCATGCGGAAAAATATGGTTACGGCATCGTGCAAGGTTATACGGGCCATGGAATCGGCAAAAATATGCATGAGGCGCCGCAGATCCCGAATTATGGCCGGCCGGGGACTAAGGAAAAAATAAGGGCGGGATTCGTATTTGCGATCGAGCCTATGTTAAACCTCGGAACGGCGGAAACACGAACTCTGAGCGACGGCTGGACGGTGGTTACAACGGACGGGAAACCGTCGGCCCATTCTGAACACACGGTTGCGATTACCAACGACGGTCCCGAGATATTGACACTGACGAAGGAGCAAAAAAAGCGTTTGTTAGAGAGAAGGACGGAATCAACCGCCGCTTAACTTGCAGATCAGCCGGAAAAAGGCTAACATTTACGGTTTGTCCGACTAAACGCGGTAAAGCATTAATTTATGTCGAAAGAAGAAGCAATAGAGGTCACAGCGACCGTCATCGACACATTGCCAAACGCCCTTTTTAAGGTTGAATTAGACGATAATAATGACCATCAGGTTTTGGCACACATCTCCGGGAAAATGCGAAAGAATTTCATTCGGATATTGCCCGGCGACAAAGTTCTGGTTGAATTGTCGCCTTATGATTTGAGTCGCGGACGAATTACGTATCGTTATAAGTAACGCGGTTCTTATTTCGCGTCACCGGATAGGGAGAAATTGTTATGAAAGTTCGTCCATCAGTAAAGAAAATTTGCGACAAGTGTAAAGTTATTCATCGAAAAGGCGTTGTGCGGGTGATCTGTGAGAATCCGAAGCATAAACAGCGACAAGGATAGGAGCATCGAAATAAGATTATGGCGCGTATAGCAGGCGTTGATTTGCCACCAAATAAGAGAGCACAGATTGGTTTAACCTACATTTACGGCGTGGGAAAATCCTCGGCAACCAAAATTTTGACCGAAGCGGATGTCGGGATTGAGACCAAGATCAAAGATTTGAGCGAAGAAGAACTTGGCCGGATACGTGCGGTCATCGATGAAAAGTCTGAAGTGGAAGGCGATCTGCGAAAGCGTGTCCAAATGGATGTCAAACGTTTAATGGACATCGGTTGTTACCGCGGGTTGCGGCACCGCCGTGGGCTCCCGGTGAGGGGGCAGCGAACGCATACCAACGCAAGAACCCGAAAGGGGCCGAAGAAGGCTGCGGTTGCTAAGAAGAAGGCTCCGGGTAAGAAATAAAGGAATTTAACAACTTGATGCGCGGCCGGCCTGAAGCCTGAAAGCGTATCGTAACATTGGGCTTACGAAATAAATATGGCTAAAGCAAAAGGCAAGAAAAGTTACAGTAAAAAGAAAGAGAAGAAAAATATTCCGGCAGGAATTGTTCACATTGCGGCCTCTTTTAATAATACGCTGATATCTATAACCGATACGGAGGGGAATCTGATTGGACAGTCGTCGTCAGGCGCCAGGGGATTCAGAGGCTCACGCAAGGGAACGCCGTTTGCTGCACAGCAAGCCGCAAGCGACGTAGCTCAAAAGGCGCGTGATGTGGGAATGAGAGAAGTCGAAGTCAGGGTCAAGGGACCAGGAGGAGGACGCGAGTCGGCAATCAGGGCGATTAATAATTCCGGAATACGAGTAACCTCAATCCGCGATACGACGCCGATTCCGCATAACGGATGCCGTCCGCCCAAGCGCAGAAGAGTTTGATCAATCACGGAATTCGTGCTCGGCGAATTACCGGGTATCGAGGCATTTTGAAACAAGATTAGGTTTTTTATTCGTTACGAACAATTAATATCGAAAGGACGAAGGATAGTTTAGGCAGTGCTATTCGTAAACTTTTCCGTCAAAAGACTGGAGGCAATTAAGTGGCTAGATATAGAGACGCGGTGTGTCGTTTGTGCCGCCGCGAAGGTGGGAAATTATTTCTAAAAGGTGACCGGTGCTTCAAACCTTCTTGCGCGATTGAAAAGCGCGGGACGCAGGCTCCCGGACAGCACGGGCCGACGGCGCGTCGCAGGGTATTACAAGGGTACGGTGAGCAGCTTCGGGAAAAACAGAAGGTCAAGCGGATTTATTTCGTGCTTGAGAAGCAATTCCGCAATTATTTTCAAAAAGCGTCACGGCAAAAGGGCATAACGGGTGAAAACCTGTTATTTATGCTCGAACGCCGGCTTGATAACGTGGTTTATCGAGCAGGGTTTTCGACCGCCCGGCGGCAGGCGCGGCAGCTCGTGAATCACGGACATATAGAAGTCAATGGCCGCAAAGTCGATATTCCCTCGTTTCAGGTTCGCGTCGGCGATGTCGTAACCGTCAAGGATAAAAGCCGTAAAAACGTGCACGTCGACAGCGCGTGGCAGACCGCGGTCGGGCGCGGCCGTCCGCAGTGGATATCGGCCGACGAGGCAGGCTACAGCGCAACTGTCTCCGATTTACCGAAGCGTGACGATATTGACGCAAACATCAACGAGCAGTTGATTGTCGAACTTTACAGCAAGTAGTTTATTCCAGAGGCGGAGGTTGGCTTTCGGGGCCAATCTCTCGCTTATTGGTGTTTATCGGGTTTTATAAGAAAACTTCAAACCAAAAATATGACACAAAATAATCATTGGACGAATTTTCAGATTCCGGGTCGGCTGAATGTTGAATCAGATACGCTTACTGAACGTTACGGGAAGTTTTACGCCCAGCCATTCGAACGCGGGTTTGGCACAACAATCGGCAATTCGATTAGGCGTGCTCTGCTTTCCTCAATTGAGGGAGCCGCGGTAACGGCGGTGAAAATAGAAGGTGTGGAGCATGAATTCTCATCGATCAAGGGTGTTACAGAAGACGCCACGGATGTTATTCTGAACTTAAAACAGATTCCGTTTGCGCTGCATAGTGACGAACCCAAGACGCTGATGATAACAAAATCAGGTGAAGGTGAAATTACGAGCGCCGATATTGAAGCGGATGGAGATGTCGAAGTCCTCGATCGCGATGTTCATATAGCAACGCTCAGCAAGGACGGCGAATTGAACATCGAGATGAGGCTCAAACGTGGAAGAGGATATGTATCGGCAGAATTCAATAACGACGAAGATCTTTCACTTGGGTATATTCCGATTGACTCGGTTCATACGCCGATCAAAAAGGTTAACTACAATGTGGAAAAAACCCGGCAGGGATCGAACACGGAGTATGATAAGCTGACGATCGAAGTTTGGACGGATGGGTCTGTAAAACCGGACGATTCGATCGGTCTTGCCGCAAAGCTCGTCAAAGACCATATGTCGATCTTCATCAACTTTGAGGAAGATGAAGAAGAATTCGCATTTGAAGATATTGCCCGTCCGCCGCTTCTGAGAAATGATCTGCTTGATCGATCGGTTGATGAACTGGAGCTTTCCGTCCGTTCATATAATTGTCTTAAAAACGCGGAAGTGCGGACGATCAGAGATCTCATCAGGCGCAGCGAAAAGGATATGCTGAACACCAAGAATTTTGGTAAGAAATCGCTCAACGAAATTAAGGATATGCTTCACGGCATGGGCCTCGATTTCGGTATGGATTTTGATGAACAGGGAAATCCGGTTCCGGGTTCGGGCGGTCGTGGTTTATAAAATTAGATTAATATTGGTGTAATGCTATGCGACACTTAAAAGCACACAGGAAATTAAACAGAACGTCAGCTCATCGAAAGGCGATGCTTAGAAATATGGCGGCATCGTTGATAAACGCAGAAAATGAGTACATTGTCACGACCGTCCAAAAGGCGAAGGAGCTTCGTCCATTTGTTGAACGGGCGATAACGCTTGCAAGAAAGGCCCAATCTCTTGACGGTGTTGAAGCAAAAGCAAGGGAAGTGCACCTACGGAGAAAGGCGGCGACCTACTTTTATTCCGGAAACCGGAATTTCAAGCGGGAGCAAAGCCGTTTTAAGGGTGGTTCGAACCTCTCGCTTGAAAGAACTGCAGGTGTTAAAGCGGTAAAACGTCTGTTTGATGAACTCGGTGAACGATACAAAGATCGAAACGGCGGTTACACGCGAATTGTGAGAATCGGCGGACGCCGAAAGGGTGATAACGCCGAGATGGCCGTGATCGAACTCGTCGATAATCCACGTGAGAAAGCCGCTGGCGTGTCGTAAGCGGCGGAAAAGGGGCAATGCAATGGCTTCAGCAACACCAAAAGAAGAAAATAAAGGGAAAGGGGATCCTCAGGAAGGCACCAAGGGTACCAAATCGGATGTCACGAATCCTTCGTTCAATATGGAAGAACTGCGAGAACTTGCAGATTTGATAGAAGAACGCGGATTCACGGATTTCGAATTTGAAAACGAAAGAATACGGGTTCGAATGAGCAAGAACCTGGTGTCAACCGGTGTGCAGCCGGTTCCTTCCGCACCGCCTGCAGAAGCACCAAAAATTTCGGAATCTAGCGTTGGTGAGGCAGATCCGGAAATGGCAGCCGATGACGGTTTGTATAAAATCAACTCACCGATTGTCGGCACCTTTTACCGGGCGTCGGGACCCGATAAGGATCCTTATGTAACGGAAGGCGATAACGTTAACGAAAATACAATCGTCTGTATTGTTGAAGCGATGAAGCTGATGAATGAGATTCAAGCGGAAACCGCCGGTGAGATTGTCAAGATATACGCCGAAAACGGGCAGCCGGTCGAATACGGACAACCACTTTTTGGAGTAAAACAGTAGGCAGTAAGTATTGAGCCGTAAGCAGATAGAGACAAATTCTCGCGGACGAGGGTGATCTGTTTAAGTGCTTTTGCTTACTGCTCGCTTTTTATGAGAGAAATAAAGAAAATACTGATCGCCAATCGCGGTGAAATCGCCTGCCGGATAATCTGGACCTGCCGCGAAATGGGAATTCGCACGGTAGCGGTTCATTCTGAGGTTGACCGGGATGCTTTACATGTCCGGTTTGCGGATGAAGCGGTCTGTATTGGAAAATCTCCGTCGTCCGAAAGTTATTTGAATATTCCCGCGATAATCAGTGCGGCTGAGATTACGGACGCAGACGCGATTCACCCCGGTTACGGGTTTCTGGCAGAATCGTCGAAATTCGCAACGATTTGTGAAGACTGCAACATCAAGTTTATAGGACCTAAACCCGAGATCATTAAGATGATGGGTGATAAGGTTGAAGCCCGGCGAACTATGCAGGCCGCCGGTGTTCCGATACTCCCCGGAAGTCCCGATCCGATTGCAACCCCCGAAGAAGCGGAAGAGATCGTCAAGGAAATCGGTTTGCCGGTGATTATCAAGGCCGCGGCGGGGGGCGGGGGCCGGGGGATGCGCATCGTCAGGGAATCCGGGGAATTGATTTCCCAGTTCGGAACGGCCCGGGCGGAAGCGAAAGCATCTTTTAACGACGATTCGGTATACATCGAAAGATACATCGAACGTCCGCGCCATATTGAGATCCAGGTACTGGCCGATGAATTTGGTGAATGCATCCACCTTGGTGAACGGGAATGCACGATCCAGCGCCGGCATCAAAAGCTCCTTGAGGAAGCACCGTCGCCCGTGATCAGCCCTGAGCAGCGCGAACAAATGGGTATGGCCGCCGTTAACGCGTGTAAAGACATAGGATATTGGAGCGCCGGGACATTCGAATTTCTGCTTGATGAAGACGGTTCGTTTTACTTTATGGAAATGAACACACGGATTCAGGTTGAACATCCGGTTACCGAAATGGTCACACTTGCCGATATCGTGTTTAATCAAATTCGGATCGCACGAGGAGAGGAGCTGAGTTTCAAACAGGAAGAAGTTCAGATTACGGGGCATTCCATCGAGTGCCGGATCAATGCCGAGGACCCTGTAACGTTTACGCCGTCCCCAGGAAAAATTACGGCGTTTAATATTCCCGGCGGGCCCGGCGTTAGAGTCGATACAGCCGCCTATCCCGATTATGTTGTGCCCCCCTATTACGATTCGATGATTGCCAAGCTGATCGTCCATGCCAGGACGCGGGGAGGGGCAATCAGGAGAATGAAACGGGCATTGGAAATGATGGTTGTCGAGGGAATCAAAACTACGATTCCGCTTCATCAGAAGATTATGGAAAACGAGAAGTTTCAAAAAGGAGACTTTTCAACGAAGTTTATGGAAGAGTTTTTGGCGGACGAACAAGTTAAGAAAAAGGCCGAAATTGCCGGTTGATAAATTGACCCGCAGACGTTTTCCATTTACCATTTAAAAATTAATGTTTTTGCGGTTGTTATCACCAAAAGGGTAACGTACTGCGATAAAGGAGAGAGATCATTTTAAGTAGTTATGCCAACAGCAAAAGAAGTAAAAGAAAAAGTCGTCAGTGATTATAAGACACACGATTCCGATACCGGATCATCACAGGTGCAGGTAGCACTTTTAACACAGAGAATTAACGAGCTTACGGAACACTTTAAGGTCCATAAGAAAGATAACCATTCTCGGAGAGGACTGCTCAAAATGGTCGCTCGCAGAAGGAAACTTCTTGATTATTTAAAACGCAGGGATATCGGCGAATACCACACGATAATCAAGAAATTGAAGTTAAGAAGGTAAAACAGGAAAGGTAAAAGGAGAAAGTAAAGAGTAAAGGTGCATTTTTGAGGGTATCGTCGTTTTGTTCGATAGTTGATAGTGTCATTAAGGTTTTGAAACCTGGCGAGAATCCGTTACTGATAATTGGAATTGGAAGCATTTTTACTTTTTACTTTTGAATTTTTCCTTAATTTTGACCTCTTCGAGTCAAAAAAATAGGATTCTCTCGAAGACTTTGCTGCAGCTGCTGAACGTGACAGCGCTTGGCTGCAAACAAATGAGAATCGTTCGCAAGGAAAAAAACCGAAAGCGGCAGTAAGCATCACGGCGTGAGCTTGCGGTCGCTTTTTACTATTTAGAGGATAAAACATGTCAAAGAAAAAATATTTAAAAGAGGCGATCAAACTCGGCGGTAAAGAACTGACCGTTGAAACGGGTAAAGTCGCCAAACAAGCCGACGGTTCGGTCGTGATTGGTTACGGCGATACGATGTTATTGGTTACTGCAGTTAGTGATAGAACGCCGCGTGAAGGCTTGAGTTTCTTTCCCCTGACTGTCGAATACCGCGAATCAAGTTATTCGGCCGGTCGAATACCCGGAAACTATTTCAGGCGCGAAGGACGTCCGAATGAAAAGGAAGTGCTTACGTGCAGGCTGATCGATCGTCCGGTTCGACCATTGTTTCCGGATGGCTACCGATACGAGACACAGATCGTCGGAACGGTCATCTCGGCGGATTCCGACAATGATCCGGATGTAATTGCGATAACGGGTGCGTCATGCGCGCTTTACCTTTCCGATATTCCGTTTGTTAATCCGATTGCCGGAGTACGCATCGGGCTGGTAGACGGAAAGTATCTGGTAAATCCGACCTACGATGAACGACGTGAATCAGACTTGAATCTGATCGTTGCCGGAACCGAAGAAGCGATCGTGATGGTTGAAGCAGAGGCTAACGAAGTTGGCGAAAACATAATGGTTGAAGCTATGATGCTCGCCCATAAAGAAATCAAACGGTTGTGTCTCTGGCAAAAAGAACTGTTCAAGGTGCTCGAAATTGAAAAACGGCCCCGTGAGGAACCCGAAATTGATGAAAAGCTTTTCAAGCAGATTGAAAAGAAATATGCAGGCAAGATGCGCGAAGCGCTGGACACAACCGGAGGAAAGGACAAGCTTGCCAGTTATGAAGCTGTTGATGCCTTAAAAAAGGAAGTGGTCGAGGGATTCTCAGAAGATGAACCTGAAAAGCGCACGGCCGCCGGCATCGTGTTTGCCGCGTTAAAGGAAAAGGTGTTTCGTGAGGATATCTTGAATAACAAGCGGCGTCAGGATGGCAGAAAATTCGGTGAAATCAGGCCAATATCGTGCGAGGTCGGATGGCTTCCGAGAGTCCACGGTTCGTCGTTATTCACGCGCGGCGAAACCCAGTCGATCGCAACTACGACGCTCGGGACCAAGCAAGATGAACAATTTATGGACAATCTTGAAACCGGAGAGCTCCGAAAGAGTTTCATCCTTCATTATAATTTTCCGCCTTACTCGGTTGGTGAAGCCGGCCGGTTCGGCAGCACAAGCCGCCGGGAAATCGGGCATGGAAATCTTGCCCGGCGGGCGCTTGAGCCGCTTCTTCCCAATGATGAAGAATTTCCTTATACGATTCGTATCGTTTCGGATATAACGGAATCCAACGGTTCGTCGTCGATGGCTTCAGTATGCGGCGGCTGTTTATCCATGATGGACGCGGGCGTTCCGCTCAAACGGGCGGTCGCGGGCATCGCGATGGGACTAGTCCTTGAGGAAAACCGATACGCAATTCTTTCTGACATTGCCGGAGCTGAAGACCATTACGGCGATATGGACTTCAAGGTTACCGGAACGGTCGAAGGCATTACCGCGCTCCAAATGGACATCAAGGTTGGCGGAATCAATGCTCAAATCCTTGTCGAGGCACTTGAACAGGCCCGAAAAGGACGGCTTCATATTTTGGAGATAATGTCGCAGGCGATTAAGAGCCCACGTGAAGACATTTCGAAATACGCGCCGCGAATTATTACGATCAAGGTGCACCCGGACAAGATCCGCGACATCATCGGCCCGGGAGGAAAAATGATCCGTTCGATTACCGAAGAGACCGGTGCCAAAATCGATATTGATGATGATGGAACGGTAAATATCGCAACGGCGGACGGCGACGCTGCCGAGGCGGCAGTTGAGCGCATAAAGGCGCTTACGGCTGAAGCCGAAATTGGGAAAACCTATTTGGGAACGGTATCGCGCATCGTCGATTTTGGCGCATTTGTCGAAATCATTCCCGGACTCGATGGGCTGCTCCATATTTCCGAGATTTCCGAACGCCGGATCAGAGACGTGCGGGATGAACTTAAGGAAGGTCAGCAAATTATGGTTAAGTGTATCGGTAAAGAAGGAAACAAAATTAAGCTCTCCAGAAAAGCCGTTTTGCGCGATGAAAAAGCGCAGGCCAGTGGAAGCTGATACCAGCACTTTTAGAAATTAAGAAGGTAACCGGCGAGTTTTCTGATTTCGCCGGTTACCAATTTTTTTGTTTTTGGTTAACCGACCTCGATCCTTCATTCATACGGAGCCGGTCGCCCGTTAAAAAACAAACTTTGTAAAAAAATTTCGATTTCGATTTAAATCGCTCGATTGAGGTGCGTTTTTCCTGGAATACAGACTAATTTCGGCCTCTCTTAAATATATGAAACTTAGTAACTTACAACAAAAGTAGTGTTATTTGAAAAATAATTTCAAATACCCTGGATTTTATTGGAATTACCGAGCTATTGGTTGTATTTAACCATTGAACGACAACATAGATAAGTTGGGAAGTTACGCAAAAGCGCCAGAATCTCGAAAATTCGAAATATGATGGAACTTTTGTTGTTAATTTGATATATTCTATCGAATAGCCCCGCCAACAATCTTATTAATCACGAGTCTTAGTGCAACTTAGTGGTCGTGGAAATGTAAAAAATTACACGTAAGAATTAACCAGGTACATACAAAATGATCAATAAGACTTTAAGAGTTATCCTCTCGGGCGTAAGCATATATTCGATAGTGTTGGTAGCAACTGTTTCGATAAGCGCTGCACCTGTCCGATTCAATCAGGTAACACAAATTGTAAATCCAAAACCCGGGAAGTCGAACGGGGCTAACTACACGCGACTCCGTTTATCAAACGATTTGATTCCCCCGGGCGATGGAGACGGCGAGCCGAACGATGATTCCTCATCGACGACAACGGGACAAGATGATCGTGTTATCAAGGAAACTTCCATCGAAATCGAGGAAGTCGGCGACTGTCAATGTGATCAGCCAATAAAAGAAGGAGGCGGATTTCCATATTGGGCGCTGCTCGGTCTTGGAGCGATTCCGTTTCTGTTTTTGATTCCTGATGGTGATCCGGGACCTCCGGGACCTCCGGGACCTCCGGGACCGCCGGGACCTCCGGGACCTCCGGGACCTCCGGGACCGCCGGGACCTCCAGGACCGCCAGGACCTCCGGGACCGCCAGGACCGACACCGGATCCGATACCCGAACCGATGACACTTTTGTTGTTTGGTTCCGGACTCGCCTCAGTAGGACTTGCCGCGCGGAAACGATTTGGCCGGCGGGAAGAAGATGAAGGCGACGAGTCTTAAGGAAACTGAAATGAGGGTCTGCCAATATGAGCGGCCTTCATTTCAAATGATTTGTAATACAGATCAACTTGGCTGATATTGTCGGTTAAACCGATTACCGACACAAATTGAGAGGTTAGAAGAAATGCGAAATTCACGATACAAATTCATTGTCATATTGGGACTCATGCTAACACTGGGTTTATCGACTGCAATTGCGGGTGGCAATGACAAAGTCAAAAAACCGAAAAACACCGGTATTCTCTCCGTTAAAAGTACACCCTACGCGATGACCGTGAAGGTGGACGGGCAGGTTGTCGGTCGAAGCGGAACCGTCGAAGGAGCCGAGTTTTATCTGACTCCCGGAATACATCTGGTTGAAATAGAAGGACCCGACGGCAAGACCTTTTCCAAGGAAATCAATATCGTCAAAAACGTCAAGAATTGTATTTGTATTAACGTGATTGAACGGGTTACGGAGAGACCGTGTCCGTATAACATCAGCGTCAGTAATCCCGATGTCGTGCGTGACGGAGATCTGGTAACTTTCGCGGCACTCGATGCCGTTGGCGGAACCGCTGCGTTGAATTATATTTGGAAAGTCACGCCCTCTTCCGCACGGATAACAAGCGGCATCGGAACGGACGCGATTACCGTTGATTCAACGGGTCTCGGCGAACAGATCATCACCGCCGAACTTGAAGTTACGGATGGTCTCTATGACGCCAGCTGCCGGCAACGGGTCGTTGGGAGCACGGCAGTCGAAAAACTTCCGCCGCCGCTACCGCCGATTCAATTTGATGAATTCTGGACGATCTCAAATGATGATGATAAGGCGCGGCTCGATGGTTTAGCGATCGAACTCCAAAATAGCCCAAATGTCCAGGGATACATCATTATGTACCGCGGTACGGACAAGAAGAGCCAAACACGAACGCCTGAAAAACTGGCCTCGATGGCGCTAAATTATTTGGTTCAGGAACGGGGTGTGGATCCAAGCAGATTAACTGTTGTCCAGGCCGGAACGCGTCCGGTAACGACTTACCAGATCTGGCTCGTTCCCCCGGGGGCAGTCAATCCGGTTCCGACCGATTAATACGATCACAATTCTAATCTCAATTAGGACGGCTCCGGCCGTCCGTTTTTCTTTCCGGTTAGCGGTGGGCAATGAAAGGCACATTGCAAGTATTGCTTACGAAATATCCTAGATCCCCCGAATATTGCCTCACTTTCAGTTCGAATGCTTCAAACTGACAAAGGGCATCTCGCATCCCGCTATCATTTAACGGTTCGCTTCATCGCTCTCACTTCCCATATAAAAGACATATGCTAATTGGTAAATGTTTATATGTACTTGTTAAAATATTGACCTTTAGCTACCGAGTTTAGCGAAACGCCTGTACAAAAATTTCAGTTTTAAGATTTGAAAATGGAAAGGAATAGCGCGTCGCAGGGGTGAAACGCTATTAAAATTCTAAGGTAATCAGACCGCCGGGCTGGAAGCGGAATTCAATTGACGCGGTTCGAAGAAGCGAATCGCGAATAAAATACGGCGTAGGGCGAACTACCAAAAATCAACTACCAAATACCAATTACCAGTTACCAATTACCAATATTATGTCAGCACCGAATATAGAGACAATTGTAAATCTATCCAAACGCAGAGGATTTGTTTTTCCGGCTTCAGAGATATACGGCGGGCTGGGAAGCGCGTGGGATTACGGACCGCTTGGCGTCGAGCTCGCAAACAACATCAAACAGCTTTGGTGGCGATGGATGGTTCATGAACGAGACGATATAGAGGGTATCGACTCCTCGATTATCCAAAACCGACTTGTCTGGAAGCACTGCGGTCACGAAGAAACCTTTAACGATATGATGACCGATTGCCGGAACTGCAAAAAAAGATTCCGTGCCGATAAACTCGAGGATTCGGAATGCGGGCTTAAGCCTTCAAAACATCCGGGCGAAACGGACCAATGCGATTTGACGGAACCTCGCCCGTTTTTGACGATGCTCAGCACGAGACTCGGGGCTGTGGCCGACGATGAAGACTACCAGTCGACGGCGTATTTACGTCCGGAAACGGCTCAGGGGATTTTTATAAATTTTGCGAACATCCTCACCACATCGCGGCGGAAACTGCCTTTTGGGATAGCACAAGTCGGCAAATCGTTTCGTAACGAGATCACCCCCGGAAATTTTATCCTCCGGACCCGTGAATTTGAGCAAATGGAGATGGAGTATTTTTGTCATCCCGAAAAGGCACCGGAAATCTTTGAAGAATGGGTCGAGAATTACATGTCCTGGTTTGAGGAACTCGGAATTTCAAAGAAGAATCTGAACTTGTATGAAGTGCCAACGGAGGATTTGGCTCATTATTCGGTGCGTACGATCGATGTCATGTACCGATATTTCCCTGAGCGCGATGACGAAGAAAAGCAGTGGGACGAACTGATGGGAATTGCCAACCGGACGGATTTCGATACCAAAGCGCACTCGAAAAAATCACTCGATGATGAGGGAAATCGGATCAACCCCGATTCGACAGACGACCTGTCATATCATGATCCCTACACCAACAAACGCTTTTATCCTTATGTAGTCGAGCCTGCTATCGGGGTAAACCGGACTCTGCTTGCTATTTTAATGGACGCTTATACTGAAAAAGAGGACCGGGTCGTTCTGAAACTTTCGCGCGAACTTGCGCCGATTAAAGTCGCGGTTTTGCCGCTCAAAAAAAATCACGACGGTATCGTCAAATTTGCGCGAAATATCAAAAGAGATTTAACGAAATCGATGCGTTCGGTCTATGACGACACAGGTAGCATCGGGAAACTTTATGCTCGACAGGACGAAATCGGTACGCCGTTTTGCGTGACCGTCGATTTCGATTCGCTTGAAGACAACACGGTCACCGTCCGCGATAGAGACACCTGGCAGCAGGAACGGATCGATGCGGGGGGCCTCAAGAGTTATTTGGAGCAGAGTCTGAATTCCGGCGGCGACGGAATCTGATCTTGATCAGAATTATGCCCGGAGGCTCCGTAAAGTATTGAGAAGGCTTGCCCAGCGGCCCCGGTCGCCCAACGCGTATCAAGGATAAACTCTATGAGCATCCCTAAGAAAATCACTGAGATTGCGAAAGCGATCGACGCAGCGGGCGGAAATGCGATGCTTGTCGGCGGCTCGGTGCGCGATGAATTGATGGAGGTTGAATCTACCGATTGGGACCTCGAAATTTACGGTGTCGAACCGGCCAGGCTAAAGGAAATCCTTGAAGGCTTTGGTGAAGTGAATGCAGTCGGCGAGGCGTTTACCGTCTACAAGATAGACCAGGATCTGGATATTTCGCTCCCCCGAAGAGAACGAAAATTCGGCCGCGGTCATAAAGGCTTTGTAATCGAAGGCGACCCGGAGATGTCGTTCGCGGAAGCCGCAGAACGAAGGGATTTTACGGTAAACGCGATTCTTAAGAATGTACTGACCGGCGAGATCGTCGACCCCTTCGGCGGTCAAAAGGACATCGAAAGCGAAATTCTTCGTGCCGTATCCGAAAAAACATTTGGCGAAGATTCGCTGCGAGTATTACGGGGCGCGCAGTTCGCCGCCCGATTGGGATTCACGATCGAGCCCTTTACACTCGAACTCTGCCGGTCAATCGATCTTTCTGATCTACCTGCCGAACGCATCTGGGGCGAGATTGAAAAACTCCTGCTCCGAGCCCGCAAACCCTCGGTGGGGCTGAAATTGCTCTATCAACTCGGCGTCGTAGGGCAGCTCTTTCCGGAAATGGATGCGTTGCGGGGCGTCGTTCAGGACGAAGAGTGGCATCCGGAAGGCGACGTCGATGTCCATACCCTGCTCGTAGTAGATGAGGCGCGGAAACTGATTGACGACCTGCCTTATCCTGAAAAGGTTTCGGTCATGCTCGGTGCCCTTTGTCACGATTTCGGGAAACCGGCGACCACCGAGTTTTTCGACGGACGCTGGCGTTCGCACGGACATGATGAAGCCGGAGTCGAACCATCGATCTCATTCCTCGACAAACTGAATATCCATACGATTGACGGCTACGATGTCCGCCGGCAGGTGATCGAACTCGTCCGGTATCATCTGAAGCCGGGGATGTTTTATAAGGTAAGAGATGAAATCGGCGACGGGGCGTTCAGGCGTTTGGCGCGGAAGGTCGAACCGGATCTCCTGTACCGCGTAGCCAAAGCCGACAGCCTGGGAAGAAACGCATCCTGGCTGCCGGAGGAAAAGCATTTTGACGCCGAACCGCAGGAGTGGTTTATCCGGAGAGCAAGGGAATTGGATGTCGAAAAACGGGCGCCGCAACCGCTCTTGATGGGCCGGCACCTTATCGATCTTGGATTAAAACCGTCGCCGCGATTTAAGGAAATCCTGGACAAAGTGTTTGAAAAACAACTGGATGGAAAGATTGAAAGCCTCGATGATGCGATCGATTTTGCGCGGGGGATTCTGGGTAAGGCCGGCTCCGGTACCGATTGAGCGGAACGTACCGTTAATATTTCGACGGCGGGTAAAAATTAAGAGTTTTTTCAGTACGGGAGAAGTAAAGATGAAACAGGAATACATAAATCTATATGACGAATATACTCATTCGAGCGATATGAGCAGGCGGGAATTTCTGGACCGTTTGGCCAGACTTGCGGGGGGTTCCGCTTTGGCTTTGGCGTTGCTGCCGGCTCTCGAGAATAATATCGCGGCGGCCCAATTAGTGTCGGAAGGAGATAAGCGGATTGAAGCCGGGTATATCACCTATACAGGCGATTCAGGGGAAATGAGGGGATATATGTCGACACCGGCGAGCCCTGCGGACGGACTGCCTTCAGTCGTCGTAATCCACGAGAACAGGGGGATAAATCCTCATATCGAAGATGTTGCACGACGGGTTTCGTTGGCTGGTTTTATCGCGCTGGCGCCGGATGCGCTGTCGCCCCTTGGCGGCACCCCTGCGGACTCGGATCGGGCACGCGAAATGATCGGAACGCTCGATCGCGAGACGACGGAAAAGGACTTTATCGCGGCAGTCAAATACCTGAAATCAAACGACCGGTCAAACGGAAATGTCGGGTGTGTGGGCTTTTGCTGGGGGGGCAGAATGGCGAATCAACTTGCAGTCAGGAGCGAGGATATGAAGGCGGCCGTTGCATTTTACGGGAGCCAGCCTAAGACCGACGACGTGTCGAAGATAAAAGGTTCGGTGATGCTCCATTATGCCGGGCTCGACGAACGAATCAACAGCGGAATACCGGCTTACGAACAAGCGCTTAAAAACAATAATATCGATTATAAACTCTTTATTTACGACGGCGTAAACCACGCCTTCCACAATGACACGAATGAAGCCAGGTATGACGAAAAGGCCGCCAAACTGGCTTGGGAACGAACGATCGGGTTTTTTAACGAAAAGCTCAATTCCACCAAGTAAAAATGCTCTAAATGTTTCTAGACCTTGCCCCGCTAAGAATTTCAAGGGATTATCGGTTGCTCTTTTTTGGGCAGCTGATTTCTTTTTTTGGCACGATGATGACATTTATCGTCGTTCCGGTGCAGATGTATCAGCTGACGAAGTCGAGCCTTTACGTAGGCATGCTGGGGGTTGCCGAGTTTGTCCCGATGTTTTTTCTGGCCTTTATCGGAGGCGCGCTGGCGGATTCGGTTGACCGGCGGCGAATGCTGCGGCTTACCGAGGTCGGCCAAACTCTGACGACACTCGTCCTGTTGTTTAACGCGCTCCTCGCGAATCCGCGGATTTGGGTATTGTTCGTTGCTGTCGGCATTCACGCGGGTCTGGCCGGGCTCCAGCGACCTTCATTTGAGGCGCTTATTCCTAAGATCGTCCCGCTCGAGCATATGTCGGCCGTAGCTTCGCTTAACGCTATCCGCTTTGAAGTCGGGTTTATCCTGAGTCCGATTCTCGGAGGTTTCATCATCGCCAAATACGGAGCGTCGTTGGCATATGCAATTGATGTTTTGACCTTTACCGGATCGCTTATCGCAGTCTGGATGATACGCATTGTTCCTCCTCCGCCAAATGCCGATCGCGCGAACCTTGAATCGATAAAGAAGGGTTTTCGTTACGCGATGAGCCGCCAAGAGCTCTTGGGAACTTATTTGATCGATATCAATGCCATGTTTTTCGGAATGCCGAAGGCGCTCTTTCCGGCACTGGCGGTCGCTTTTGGCGCTGCAGCATCGGTCGGGTGGTTTTATTCGGCGCTGGCGATCGGCGCGATGGCGGCGACATTTACGTCGCGTTGGGCCGGACGGGTTTACCGTCACGGATTGCTGATAACGCTTGCCGCCGCGGGCTGGGGAATCGCGATAATCTTTTTCGGGCTGTCAAATAATCTGTATCTCGCGTTATTTTTTCTCGGCCTGGCCGGTTATTGCGATATGATTAGCGGAATCTTCCGTCAAACGGTTTGGAACCAATCGATACCGGACCGTTTCAGGGGGCGCCTGGCGGGAATCGAGATGATCAGTTTTATGTCGGGACCATTTCTTGGCGATGCGGAGTCGGGAATCGTTGCATATTTTTCGAATGTCAAGACCTCGATCGTCTCGGGCGGCGTATTGGCGGTGGTTGGGACATTTGTGCTCGCTTTGCTCCTGCCGCGATTTATCGCTTACGATGGACGCGAAGGGGTCAAAAAGAAGATGATTGAGGATAAAAAGGCGGAAGACGGGTATTCCGCAGGACGTTGATGAAGAAAATCTAAGTGCTCAAACCAAAATTGGAAATTCCTTGCAGCAGGGCGGTCAGACGCGATTATGCGATTAACCTTTTGGCGAATAATGACGAAATCTGAGACACTTGATCATCGGACAATCCAGCGTGAAGTTGAAAGAATTTTTCCATCTGATTCATATACCGGCCCGGCCGCAGTGCCGAACCCAATGAGAGATTTATGGCAATCGTAAAAAAAAGAGAAATTGAAGTAATGGCGCAGTTGAACGGCGAAGAATTGGAGCGGTATCTGGATAAACTTCCGGCTACAAAAGATCAATTCGAACGCCTATTCGATTATTTGAAAGCAAAGCTCGAAGCCGGCAATTGCGACCACACATCGCGATTTACAATGCAGTTTTTGATGCAAAAGATGCTCAGTTTTCCGAAAGTTTCGGGATGGCTTTCGCAAAACGGAGGATATTGCGATTGCAAGATCCTCGAAGAAATCGCAGCGCCGTGGCATGAAATATTTAAAGATCAAACTGATCGAGGATGAATAATCCGCGAAATAGATGTTGAACCGTTTCGAAAGAATCTCATCCTAATATTTAACCGCACAAACGTATGGAAAGGGGAAAGTCGGACTCGGTCGGGAATTGGGAATAATGTTTGAGCAATCCGCGGAATAACCGCCGGTTGAGTACCGCAAGGCAGCATTCCGGTTACAACGATGCACGACAATTCTCCCATTAAAAATTTAAGCTGCTCGCCGATTTTATCCGATTCACAGGTACCGAACCTTTGATCAAAATAATCATCAAATTTCGCGGGCTGCTTTACATCCGTTTGCTTTGAATAAGCGGTTGCCAAGCGAGGCTAATCAGGTCAATATCAATGGCTCACACCCTTAAGAAAGACACCTAAGACACGTCACACCGGTAATCATTCCTTCCTGTGAAAGCCACTATAAAATTCGCTTGATTATGAAAGTGTTGATTGATATGATCTCGACACAGCATTCCAAGAAGTAATTCGCATTACGGCGAAACCTGAAGATTTTTTTTAGTCCGAAAAGACTACTTTCCAAAGAAGGGAGAAAATATTCCAATGCCCAAGAAATTTATGCCGATTGCACGGCAAGAAGAAATTGTTGTTCAAGAGCTTGAAAACGAGACTCTAGTTTATGATTTGTTGAGAAACCGAGGTATTTGTCTGAATCAGACTTCGAGTTTGGTTTGGCAAAACTGTAACGGAAAGAATACGGCGGCTGAAATCAGCGACATATTGACAGTCAAGTTTAAGGAGTTTGTATCAGAGGAACTTGTTTCACTTGCATTACGCCAGCTTTCAAAAGAAAATCTCCTTCAAAATGAAAGCGTGAATATCGAGGAGATTTCGCGTACCTCGAGAAGAGAAGTTATAAAGAAGATCGGACTGACATCGGCGATCGCATTGCCTCTAATATCTTCAATCATTGCTCCAAAAGCGATTCAAGCGCAATCTGGAGCTCCAACCTGCATGTCGCGAACAAATCGTCCTGAAATGTGTCCGTGCAGTTCGAGTACACAGTGTGCGGGAGGTTGCTGTCAAGATCCGGGGGGTGGTCGAC
>JBFGKW010000030.1:0-32198 GCA_041576495.1 Aridibacter sp.
TGAGTCCCGAGTCCTGAGTCCTGAGTCTTGAGTCCTGAGTCCCGAGTCCTGAGTCCCGAGTCCTGAGTCCCGGGTCCTGAGTCCCGAGTCCCGAGTGGTGGAATTGGAGGCAGAAACATGACCGCGAGGGAGTATGCCACATCGACCAGCGAAATATTGACTAGCGAGCAGGCAGGCAGAAACACGACCGCTAGGGAGTGTGCCAAGACCTTGACCAGTGAACATTGACCAGCGAGCAGGCAGGAAGAACCGCGACCGCGAGGGAGTGTGTACTCTTAGACTGCTGGGTGCTGAGTACTGAGATGGATATACAGGCAGAAACACGACCGCAAGGGAGTGTGTCCTCTTAGTGAGAGAGTACTGAGACCGGGAGAAGGGTTTGGTTAGATCTCTGATTAAGCTGATTTTGGCGTTGATCGCACTGTTGATTGCGGCTTTTGTGGCCGCCGGAATCTTGATTCCCGCCGAACAGACATTTTCGCAGGAAACCGAGATAAACGCCCCGGTCGAAACGGTCTGGCAGGTGCTCAACGACCGCGAAAAGTATCCGGAATGGCAGGAAAAGATTTCCACAGTCGAGATCAGGGACGCAAATACCTGGACCGAAATCAGCAAGGACGCCGGACCGATCGAGTTCGAGTTTGTCAGAAAGGAAAAGCCGAAAGCGATCGAACTTAAATACTCGACACCGAGCGGCGTCAGCGGCGAGTGGAAAGGCGAGTTGACGTTCGCCGGAGAGGGAAAAACGAGAGTCAAGACGTTTGACAAACTGGTCGTCAAAAGCTGGATCGCAAAGGTATTTATGTCGATGTTTTTTGATCTCGAGGAATTTGCCAAGGGCTGGAATCAAAGTTTGAGAAAAAGGGCGGAATCGATCGGGCCGCAACCCGACGATTCACGGAATTGAACGTGAGCCTTTAAGAATGCGTTGGCAGTTTACCCGTTGATTTTGGATTCGCTAATCGATCGACAGAAGTAAAACAGAAAAGGAGTAAGAGAAAATGGAAACAGCAGAAGCAAGAAGTACGACACTGGGCCAGGTATTGGCAATGGAAATGGAAATGGAAGCGGGGATCGCCCGAAAGATGATCGAGCGGCTTCCGGATGAGAAGTTTGACTGGCAGCCGCACGAAAAATCGATGACGCTGGGCCGGCTGGCAAATCACGTTGCCGAAGCATTCGACTGGACCGGTCCGAGTATTCTTCAGGATGAGCTCGATTTCGGCGCGATGGACCACAAACCGGAAGATTTGACGACGACCACGGCGCTTTTGGAAAAACTGGATAGTTCGGTAAAGACCGCTCTTGAGATTCTCAAGAATGTAACGGATGAAGAGATTATGAAGCCCTGGACCATGCGCGATGGGGAAAAGGTTTATCTTACGATGCCCAAAGCGGCCGTAATCCGGAGTTTTGTATTAAGCCATATGATTCATCACCGCGGACAGTTGTCGGTATATATGAGGCTCAACGATGTCTTGGTGCCTTCTATTTACGGTCCCTCGGCGGATGAGCCTGATATGTAGGAGGTGTTTACCGGGCGCAACCTCTTTTAGAAGCGTGCCTCACTTCGAGGCCGGTTGGTAAGAATAAAAACTCCCCTCCTGTTCTAGGAGGGGTGCACCTTAGGCGGGGTGGTAAACACAATAAAGTAATTGCCGATCTCACGAGGCAACGTCATGAAAAAAATCCCCAAGAATGGGGGAAAGTTAAGTAATCTCCCTCATCTAAAAAAATATCGGAAAGAACTGCGGAACAATTTAACGCCGGCGGAAGCTGCGTTGTGGACGTGTCTCCGGAATGGAAATCTCAAAGGCAGGAAATTCAGAAGGCAACACAGTGTCGCAAACTATATCCTGGATTTTTATTGTTCGTCTGAAAAGCTGGCAATCGAGTTGGACGGCATTCGGCATTTCGGAGGGATCACGCGCCATCGTGATCGTGAAAGGGTCTTGTTTCTTAAGGAACTAGGGATCAAGGTGCTGCGTTTTGAAAACAAGTATGTTTTTGAAGACTTGATCTGGGTGATTGATGTTATTAAAGGAAATTTTGGTTGGCAGGAGAACGAAAATACTCAAGAACAACCACCCCCCGGCTAAAGCCGTACCCCTCCTTCGTAAGGAGGGGAGCCGCCAAGTTATTTAAGTCGCGGCGTGGTAAGAAAAAAACTCCCCTCCTGTTTTAGGAGGGGTGCCCCTTGGGCGGGGTGGTAAAATAAAATGTAACCGCCTAAATATTCTATTTAGTTGACATCGAGACAATCTTGTCAAAATGGGCGTTTGAAACCGGCATCACCGAGAGCCGTGTCTGCCTGATGAGTTTTAATCCCTCGAAGAAATCATCCGCCTTGATATCCGTCAGGGTCACATCGCTGGCGAATTTTTCGACCGGGGCAAGATCCACCCACGACCAGCGGTCATCTTCCGGACTCGTGTAGCCGCCGTCTGAAACCACCTTGGCGACTCCGGTCACGGCCTTCACATCACCCGAGTTGTAAAACAATACGAGATCATCCTTTTTCATTTCGCGAATAAAATTGCGCGCCTGATAGTTCTTTACCTTTTTCCAGACCCGTTTACCGTCCTTCATAAATTGCTCGAAAGTACACTTCTTGGGTTCCTCTTTCATCAGCCAGTGATTCATAAATTTCTATCCTTTCTCGATAAATTTCTTTAGGTTTGTGAGATTTGTCTCGGATTGCTCCTGCATCGAAGATTGCATCCGATACATCATTGCCTTATATAAAAATCCCTTGGGTTTAATGGTTTCGGCCTGTATGATCTCGGTCGCATTTCCGCGGCCATCGACCGTGATAATGACGTCGTTAGTCATAATATCGCCGTCGAGCTCAAAGGCGACCCGCTTTTGCGGCACGAATTCTTTTACCGTTTCGATGGCTTCAAAACGCCGGCCGTCTTTTTCGATGACGATCCGGTGTCTGCTGCCGACCCTTTCGGGCTCGCCGCTGATCGTCTCGATACTCTTAAACCCGTCAAGCCACTTTCCCATATTACCGGGATCCGAAAATTTATCCCAGACTCCTTCGAGCGGTTTCCCAATGGTTACCTTTGTTTCGTGAGTCAGGGTAGGTCTTAAGACCGAAGGCGACAGGAATATGACAATCAATACGCCAATCAACAGCAGGACTGCTAAAAGAATCTTTTTCATAGCAAACTCCGGGATTTTTCGGTGGGTGAAATATTAATGTAATATCGGGTTGTTTGCAATAAATGAAAAACCACCCTGCCTTGAAACGAGGCACCCCTCCCCGGTAAGGAGGGGAGTTAGGGTAATTGGTCAATGTTCACTGGTCAATGTTCAATGAACCCGGCATATGACTGAAATCTATATACATCAAGAAATAGAACGAGTCATCGAACTGCACGAGCCCGTAATTGAACGCACGACGGCTGAAACCACTGTTAAAGAGCAGCTTGAGTCGCTTTCGGATAACCTGCTTGCCCATTTTAACAAACGCAATCCGGCCGTCACGACCGAGATCAAGAACTGGCACCCCGGGTTTATCGGAGCGGACCGCGAAACTATTCTGAGCGCGCAGTTTGGGATAGGTGACGCCAGGGAAACGATCGCGCGGGGACACGGATTTGATGGCTGGCCGGATGTCTCGGAAAGGGGAACCGCGCAATTTAACCCGGCGTTTGAACGGGTTATAGACACTCTCCTGAGCGGCGATTTTCAGTCGCTTAAGAATCAAATCGAGCTGGATCAATCGCTCCTGACCGAACGCTCAAAATACGGCCACCGGGCGACACTGCTTCACTATGTTTCGAGTAACGGTGTTGAAATGAGACGGCAGCGTGTGCCGCTCAATCTGCCCCAAATGACAAGATACTTGATCGCCGTGGGTGCGGACCGGCATTCCGTAGCAAACCTCTATGGGGGTCAATTCACGGCCCTCGAACTGGCGTCGACCAGCGCTCATCCTTCCGAGGCAGGGATTATGACGAGCCTGATCGATGCGTTGGAGAATATTTGACGATGAAACTAGCTAACGCCCTGGGCGAGCATTGCATCCGCGACTTTGATAAACCCGGCGATGTTCGCGCCTTTGAGATAATCGACGCCGTTATCACTCTGTCCGTATCTGACGCAGCTTTCGTGAATCTTCGCCATGATGCTTTTTAAGCGATCGTCTAGCTCGGTTCGCGACCAGGAGAAGCGCAGGCTGTTTTGACTCATTTCGAGTCCCGAGACCGAAACCCCGCCGGCATTCGCAGCCTTACCTGGTGCGTAAAGAATACCGGCATCCCGAAACATTTTGACCCCGGCCTTGACCGTCGGCATGTTGGCGCCTTCTGAAACTGCGATACAGCCGTTTTCGACCAGGCTGCGGGCATCGGTTTCGGTTATCTCGTTTTGCGTTGCGCACGGGAAGGCCAGATCACACGGTACGCTCCAGGGTTTTTTGGCCTTGTAGAATTTAACGCCGAATTCTTTGGCATACTCCGAGATTCGTCCCCGCTTTACGTTTTTGAGTTCTTTTAGAAATTCGAGCCTTTCACCGCCGATCCCGTCGGGATCATAAACAAAACCCGATGAATCCGATAGTGTCACCGTTTTCCCGCCAAGCTGGCCGATTTTCTCAGCTGTATATTGGGCCGCGTTTCCCGAGCCCGAAACGAGAGCGATTTTTCCTTCCACGCTTTGGCCGATATGATTGAGCATGTTCTGCATCATATAAACACAACCGTAACCCGTAGCTTCGGGCCGTATTTCGCTCCCGCCATATGCCATCCCTTTTCCGGTCATTACCCCGGTAACTTCATTTGAGAGCCGTTTATACTGCCCGTAAAGATAGCCGATTTCACGGGCACCGACGCCGATATCACCCGCCGGAACATCCCTGAACGGGCCGATATGACGAAACAGCTCGGTCATAAACGCCTGGCAAAACCGCATCACCTCGCGATCCGATTTACCCTTTGGATCAAAATCCGAGCCCCCTTTGCCGCCGCCCAGCGGGAGGCCCGTCAGGCTGTTTTTAAAGGTCTGCTCAAATGCCAGGAATTTTAAAACGCTCAACGTTACACTTTCGTGAAACCGGAGGCCGCCTTTGTACGGGCCGATCGCATTGCTCCATTGAACGCGCATCCCGCGGTTTATTTGTATATCGCCGCCGTCATCTTCCCAGTTGACGCGGAAGATCACCATCCGGTCGGGCTCCGTCAGCCGCTCAAGGATTCTCTCGGCCAGATATTCGGGACGGGTATTGACGTATGGGACCAGGGTTTCGGCCACCTCGGAAACGGCCTGGTAGAATTCCGGTTCTCCCGGATTTCGTCCGGCGACACCCTTCATAAATGCGTCGAGCGACAGTTTTTTCACAGTTGTCCTCACTTTTTACAGGATTGCTTTGGGGCGCTGAATAAATGCTGACGAAAAAACAATAATCAAATGCAGGTTGAATTGCAATCCGGATCAACCGGAGCAGTGTGACTCCTTGTCATCCGCCGCTGAGGGCCGGGAAGACCGAGACCTCGTCGTTTTCCGCCACCATTGAATCAATGCCGTCAAGATTCCTGCAGTTTTTGGAACCGATAAAGATGTTGACATGGGGACGAAGGTTTTTCTCCTCGTCAACCAGCTTGAAAAAGAGGTTTTCGTCGCCTTGGCAAAGTTTGTCGAGCAGTTCGTAGACGGAAATTTCGGAATCGGTTTCGAGGCGCAATTCCGTTTCCTCCTTTGTTGAGTCGGCCCGAAACATTGAATGCATCCAGATTTTTATCATATCTTCGATCGGTCGATTAATTGACTGCGTAATGCACTTCCAATGCCGGTAAAAAGATGCGAGCCGCGAGTCGAGGGCTCTAATAAATTCTTACGCAGGTGATCCGGGGAAGGTGGTTGGCAATCGTCTCCCAGGATTCTCCGTTGTCTTCCGAGAAATAAAGGCTGCCGCCGGTTGTGCCGAACGCAAGGTCCGAATCTCCGGCCGAACTGAACGAATCTCTCAAGACACAATCATAAGCATCTTTTTGCGGAAGCCCCTTCTCGAGCGGCTGCCACGATTCGCCGGCATCCCGGGTCCGGTAGACCCTCAGCCTGCCTTCAGGAAAAACGCGGAATTCAGCCGCTTTGATCGGTATGATGAATGCCGTGTCCGGATTGTTTGAAACACAGGCGAATCCAAAATCGGAGGGTAAATCTTTTCCGTCGCTGATATTGTCCCAGGTTTTACCTCCGTTGGTGCTTCGGTAAACACCGCAATGATGCTGGAGAAACAGCTGCTCCGGATTTGAGTCATGATACGCGGCCTTGTGAACACACTGTCCGAATTCCGGGAATTCTTCGGGCATAAACGTAACCTTTATTTTTTGGTTGCACGCTTCCCATGTTTTGCCCGCGTCTTCCGTCCGGTAGGCGCCGCCGGTCGATGCGCCGATCATCCATTCGGTTTCGGTCAAAGGCAGAATCGTATGGAGACACAAACCGCCGAAACCCGGCGTCCACTCGGCCCGGTGCGGATGATTCCAGAGCCCTTCACAGAGCTCGAAAGACTTTCCCCCGTCATCCGAAATAAAAAGCGCCGAAGGCTCGACTCCGAAAAACATTCTGCCGTTGCTGCCGGAAGCGATTTGCCAGATCTTGGCCAGCGATGCGTCCTTGCCGTCGGGAAACTTGAGCGGTTTATCGGTCGCTTCCCACGTTTTACCCATATCGTCGGAATACGAAAGCGACGTTCCCGTCCATTCGGTAAAAGGCGCGGCCCAGACCCGGCCGTTCGACTTGCCGATTGCAAAGACCCCCTGGCCCTCAAAGCAAACTTCGCTTTTCCATCCATCGGCCTTTGAAAAGGTAAACATCCCCTTTGACGTTCCGACAAAAATTTTTCTGTTCATATTTCTCCCCGATTATCAATTCGCCCGCACCCGACTGCTCCCGCGCAAACGGCGCTGGATAATGCTTGCCAAAAAAGTTTGTATAAAGACGTCTAAACATTATAATCAAAAAAACATCAAAAGCTAAAAAAAATACCGGACGGGTTGAAAATGCAGTCGTCTGTTTTCGGGGCAGTCACTCTCACGCGGGAAATGAGGAGTTAATTATGAAGAAAATATTTGCCGGGCTGGTTGGAATTGTACTGTTCCTGGTTCTGGTCTTGGGAGTGATGTCGCTTTTAGCGCCGTCCGATTTTGCGGTTGAGCGGGAAGTCGTCATCAATAGGCCAAAGGGCGAAGTGTTTGATTATCTGTTGCTGGTCAAGAATCAAAACGATTGGAGTCCGTGGATAAAAAAGGACCCGAAGCTCAGGCAGACCTTCATCGGCACGGATGGAGAAGTGGGTTTTGTTTATAAATGGGACAGCGACAATTCGGAGGTGGGTCAGGGCGAGCAGGAAATCATGAAGATAGTCGATGGCGAACGGATTGATACCAAGCTCCGGTTTAAGAAGCCGTTTGAATCAACCAGCGACGGTTACTTTATCACCGAAGAGGTCGCGGAAGACAAAACTAAGGTGAAATGGGGCTTTGGCGGATCGATGCCGCGGCCGATCAACATAATGTTCCTGTTTATGGATTTCGATGCGGAGGCGGGAAAGGAATTCGACGACGGATTAAAGGCGCTCAAGGCGAAGCTTGAAGAATGAGGGAGGCTCAATATGAAAACGATTTTGAAAGTGGCCGGAGGGATTTTAGTTTTATTGATTTTAGTTTGCGCTGTGTTGATCTTCGTTTCGCCAACCGATTTTGACGTGAAGCGGGATGTCGTGATCGACAAGCCGAAGGCCGAGGTTTTCGATTATCTAAAGGTTTTGAAAAACCAGAATGAATGGGGACCGTGGGTTCAAAAGGATCCCAACATCAAACTGACCTACACCGGCAATGACGGCGAAGTCGGGTTTATATCGAAATGGGAAAGCGATTCTGAGGAAATCGGTCACGGCGAACAGGAGATTACAAAGATCGTAGAGGGCGAGCGGATTGAAACCGAGCTTCGGTTTAAGCAGCCCTGGGAGGCGACGAATTACGGGTATTTGATTTCTGAAGATGCCGGTGAAGGTAAGACAAAGGTGACCTGGGGATTCAAGGGGACGATGGCCCGTCCGATGAATCTGATGCTGGTATTTACCGATTTCGAAGCGATCGTCGGAAAGGATTTCGAAGAGGGGCTTGGGAAGTTGAAGACGGTGATGGAAAAACGGCCGAGTCCCGAACCCGAAGAAAATGCAAAACCGGGCGAGGATCTGATTAGCGGGGACTAATTATTTTTACCGCCCCGCCTCGAAGCGAGGCACCCCTCCTAGAACAGGAGGGGAGCTGTTGTTTTCGCGGTTAGCGCCCCACCTCGAAGCTTCACACGACTCCCCTCCTAGAATGGTAGGGGAGTTGTTGTTTTCGCGGTTACCGCCCAACAAATAGTAATTCTTGTCGGCTCCCCTCCTTACGAAGGAGGGGTCCGGCCTTAGCCGGGGGGTGGTTGTTGTTGCCGGGGGTTGGTTGCTCCACTCAATATTTAATTTTTACCACCCCGCCTCGAAGCGAGGCACCCCTCCAAAAAAGGAGGGGAGTTAGCCGGAAAGTACAGGAAGGAGAAATTCACAGCTCAGTCATTAAACACGAAAAACCCGTATCCGCCCGGGTCGCGGATGATGATGTTGTCGGCGACACCGTCGGTGCTGAAATGAGTAATTTCTTCGGTGATCGGGATTCCGGCTTCCCGGATTTTCCCGATATTGGTCAAATTCTTGCCCCCGTTGAAATAGGTGATCCCGGGATTAAAAAACAGATGCGGACACATCAAGGGTTTCATCAGGCTGAGATCGACGGTTGATCCGTCTGAAAAAGTCGCCCAGCCCTGGGAAAGATCGCCTCCTTTTTGCTCAAAACCCGCCGCCTCCCAAAATCTCACCGTTTGCTCGATATCGTGCGCTTCGATGCTGAGCCCGGCGTAATTGCCGGTCAACCCAAACGATTCTTCTTTGGGTTCAAATTCGAGTCCGAACTGCTGATCGGTATAATAAACACGGACTCCGTTTGGGTCGCTCGCCAAGAATCCATTCTCGATTTCCAATACTTCGGAGAATTCACGAAGACTCGAGACCGTTTTCGATGGATCGTCCAAATAAATTTTAACTCCCGCCCGGGCGTGCCGGTCGGGATTGATTTCGATGAGTGCCTTCCCGTCAGTAAAAACCGTCGGATCATCTTGGGAAAGCAATTTGAACTCAAGCCTCCGGTAAAAATCTTTGCTCGATTCGAGATCGCTGGTCGGGGTGTGTATCACGGTTTGTCTAGCCATGGCTATTTCTCCAACAGTTCTTCATTAAAACTGATCCGGTTGTTAAACGGATCAATGACATCGACACAGAGGGTTCCCTGAAAGGTCTTTTCGATGCCCGGATTCAGGTACCCATAATCATTGGCGGATATTTCCTCGTGAAATTGCTTGACGCCTTTCATAATTACATAAACCGAGGAGCCGGGCGTGCCGTCGCCATGGTGTTCGCTGAGATGGATGCGAAAGCCGTCCCGTTCGACTTCGACATATGCCGGCATATTTTCGGCAAACCGGTGAAGCCAGTTTTCCTTGAATCCTAGAAAATCGATATAGAACTGACGGGCCTTCTCAAGATCAAATATCCGGAAGATAGGAATGACCGTCTCAAAAGCTGCCGCTTTACTGCCGCCTTTCATTTACGCAGCCTGCCCCCGAATATGGCACCCGCAAAACCGATAAGCGGATTGAGAAAAATCGCCCAAACCGGATTCTGCGCGAGATTCATCGCATCGATGAGGGGAACGTCAGCTGCTTCACGCACCGTACTTGCTGGCGCACCGGCGATTTGAGAAATGGCGATCACGATTCCGAGCGCCAATATCACGGCTCCCATCCAGGTGGCGGCTTTCGGCTCGCCGGCGATCAATACGGCCACGAACCCGGCCAGCGCGGCGGCGCAGAAAAATACGATAAAACCCAGGATCAGCCAGACGTTTGAAACGAAATACGATCCTTCCTGAAATGCGCCCGTTGTTCCTAAAATCGTGTACAAAAGCGAAAACATTGCGAACAGCGCAACCGACATGGCGATATAGCCGGCGACGATCCCAACGATCTTTTTAATCATTTTTTTCTCCGGCCGTATGACGAAAAACCGCCAGACAGCGTCTATGGTAAAATCCGCTTATCGATTATGTGCAGGAATATTAAAACATTATACAACTTTAAGCCACCGGCAACCGAGGAAGAGATCGAAGCGGCGGCGATACAGTATGTGCGCAAAATCAGCGGATTTACTAAACCGTCGATCGCAAACACCGCCGTTTTTGAAAACGCCGTCAACGAAATCTCGCAGGTTTCGAGGCGCCTGCTCGATTCGCTCGAAACCAGCGCCCCTCCGAAAAACAGGGAAGCCGAGGCAGAAAAGGCCAGGAAACGGATCCGGCGCCGGTTTGGCAGATCGTAATGGATTGGCGCTAAATTGGTAATTTGCAGCCAACTTTAGTGGTGTTTTCGTTCATCTTTAAGGAAAGGTGGTAACATTTCCCCCGGATGCAACGTCTTTAACCAAATAGAGAACGATTAATTAAATAAAAAGCGAGCAAATGATGAAATATAGAATACTTACGGCGCTGGTTATACTGGCTTTTGCGCTAAACGCAGTTGCGAGTGGGCCGGTTGCCAATTCCGGCAGCCCGTCAAACGAATTGGCGCAGCTGCTTCCTGCTTCTGATGGCGTAATTACGCTCGATTCAAACCGGCTATTTAACGAGGCTCTTCCGCTAATCTTGTCGGCGAACCCGACAGCAATGAAAAAGATCAACCAAAAGCTTGATCAACTGGAATCGGAAACCGGGGTCGATTTGAGAAATTTCAAGCAGGTGGCGGTTGGGATAAAGGCGAAGGTCATTTCGGGCAAAAAGGTCCAATATCAACCGGTTATACTGGCTCGCGGCGAGATCGATTCGAAAGGGCTGATCGCCGTTGCGCGGCTCGTTTCAAACGGGACCTATACGACGGAAAAGATCGGCAGCCGGACGATCTATATTTTTTCGGCGGAAGAGATAATCGAAAAAAACAAACCGAAGGCGGATGACAAGAAAGACGAAAAATCGTTCCTGGAAAAGGGACTTGACAGTATCATCGGAGGCCTGTCAAATGAGATTGCCTTAACCGCCTACGACGAGCATACGGTCGCAATCGGAACTCCGGCCAGGGTCCGTGAACTGATCGGAAAATCTCCCCGGGTCGACGCCGCCGTATTAAATTTGCTCAACCGCAAATCGGACGCCGTTGCGAATATGGGTGCGATCCTGCCTGACGGGGTTTCGAAGTTTATCAAACTCGGTAACGACGAACTTGGCAAAACGCTCGATTCAATCCGGCAGCTGCAGGGCTCACTGACCGTCGCCGATGAAATCGCGTCGGTTTCCGTAATGGCAAAGACACTCGGAAACGACGATGCTGAGAACCTGCATGCCACGCTGACCGGATTTCAGATACTCGGTAAAGCGATATTCGGTAATTCGACCAGCCCCGACAAACAAGTTTATGCAAGGGTGATCGAAAACGCTGATATCAAGCGGGACGCAAATGCGGTGATGCTGGATCTTTCCGTTCCAAAAAGTGATATTGACATTTTGGTAGGCAAAAAGTAGCTAAATGGCAAAACTTTATAATTCCGGCTGTTGGTTTTTCTGCTGACAGCCTTTTTTGTGGGGGACGATCTCGAGAAGGGTCTTCCGGGAGTTTTTATTCTCTGGAAGATTTCGTAATATATAGCGCTATGAAATCAGCATTCGGATTCTCAAATGTGATCGTCACGTTGTGCCTGCTTTTGACGCTGGGGGCTTCACCGGCTGATGCTTTGGCACAGACTTCAAACCGCCCGAGAGTTTCAAAACCGACTCCGACACCGGCCCGGTCACCGGCGCCGACACCTAATCCCAACCCGACAACCAAACTACCCGATGTTTCACCGCAGCCATGCGCCCCGACCGGGACCGGGTGCGATCCCCGCCTGCCAAGGATCTTAAGCGAGATCAGGCCGAAAATTGACACGATTCTCAACAATCCGCTCCTGGCACGGGGCCGGATCGGCGTCAAGATAGAGTGGATCGGTAAAGATGCGGTTATCTACAGTCACAATTCGGACAAGTATTTTATGCCCGCGTCAAATATGAAAAGCTATACGGTTGCCGCGGCGCTTGAAGCCCTGACACCGAATTTTAGATTTGTGACCGGTGTTTACTCTGTTTCAAAACCGGATTCAAACGGGATTCTGTTGGGAGATCTGGTTGTTTACGGACGCGGCGATCCGAGTATTTCGTCGAGTTTCTTCGATGGAGATGATTACAAGGGAATTGATGCGCTTGCCGAAAGGATCGTGGAGGCAGGCGTAAAGCAGATTAACGGAAGCATTATCGGCGATGAGACATATTTTACGACTGAACCGATCCCGTACGGTTGGGAATGGGATGACCTTCAGTGGTATTACGGAGCGGAGATTTCCCCGTTGTCAATTAATGACAATTCCGTCAGGCTGCGCATTTTGCCCGGATCGCCGGGGATGGCGTGCGCTGTCGATATTTCGCCGGTCAACCGGCAGTTTCGCGTTATTAACAACTGTCTTACAATGCCCGGGGAATCGCGCCGGCAAATTCGTGTGAGGAAAAAGCTTGACGAAAATGTCGTCGAGATCGCCGGAACGATGCCGGAAAAGGACACGGGCTATGTCGGCAATATCACGGTTTCGCGCCCGGCCAACATCTTTCTCGAAATACTAAAACAGAGGCTCCAGCTAAAGGGCGTGATGGTAAAAGGCCAAACCCGGGCGGTAAACCTCGATGAACGCAACGGGATTAGGTTTTCGACAGCCAATCTGACCGAAATCGCCAGCCTCGAGTCACCGCCGCTCGGGCTCATCGCGGAGAAAACGATGAAACCGAGCCAAAACCTTTATACCGAACTGATTTTGCGAGTGCTCGGTGAAGAACGCGGTGATAAGACGGATCTCGAAAAAACGAGCGCTCAAAAAGGAATCGAGGTCGTTCAGAAGCTTTTGCGAAAGGCGGGCGCGGAGCCGGAGAGCGTGGTCCAGTACGACGGAAGCGGACTCTCACGTCACAATCTTATAACCCCTGATTCGGCCGTCAGTCTTTACACCTATATGAATCGAAGCGCCCATGCATTGATGTGGCGCAACTCATTAACGGTCGGCGGTGTCGACGGGACGCTCAAGAACCGATTCAAGGGAACGTCGGCGGAAGCGAACGCGCGGGGAAAAACCGGTACGATTGACCAGGTCTCGGCATTATCCGGCTATGTCACAGCTAAATCGGGAGAGGCTTTTGTTTTTTCCATATTGACAAACAATATCCCGAATTCGCGGCTGCGGGTAAATACGATCGATGAAATCGTCGTCCTGCTTGCCAACCTCGACACCCGGGAAAACGCAAAATAGCAGCTCCTATTTTCGCTCCACTTTTATAAACGGCGAGTTTTTCTTTTCGCTGGTCGCAAAAACCGCACTCATATCGACGGAGTAACAGATTGCCTCGCCCTGTTCACGTTTGCCGAGGTCAATAATTGTCGGTTCTTCCTTCCATATTTCATCAAAATCAAGCGCCGGGTCGGGCAATGAAATTTCGTATCCGTTGTAATAATCGCAGAGAATGACCCGCCTTCCGTCGGAGGAGATTTCGCCGCCGGTAAAGAGGCCTCCCGGAATTGCAGGTACGCTGAAATCCGCTACCTTGACGAGTACGTTCTTGCCGTTACGGCTGGCCGCGGGCAGCTTGTAAACGGCTGCCGACCCGCTGAACATCTTGGAAACAATATAGATGTCTTCCGTTTTTGGGTGGACCAACAGCGTTTCCGAGTTGAACGGAAAATCGGGAAATGACAAGGTAATCGGAACCGCGCGATCAGATTTCAGCGGATCTTTTTCACTCGACGAGGAATCCTTTTTTGAAACTCTTGGTTCTTTGACGCGGTAAACGGTCAGACTGCTTCGAAATCTGGCATTGTTCCCAATATCGCCGATAAACAAATAGCATTCTCCCGATTTGTCCTTAAACGCCGCCATATCTTCCCAGTCGATATTTTCGGCTCCCTCCACCTTCCAGGTTCCAAGCCGGCCGCCCTCTTTATCGAGCGCAAAGATCAGCGGATCATTCTTGGAATCGTTGTGGGTCCAGAAGACATCCTCGTTGCACCGTGAAGCGGCCAGGCCGCTGCTCTCGGTAATCTCGCTCGAACCGATCTTACCGACGACTTCCGGCGCCTTAAATCGATCCGAAATCTTTTCTTTTTGAGTTGCGTTAAAGCCGTTTTCGGAAAAGCCCGGCGTACAATTGAGGACGTTAACGCTAAGAAATAAAAGAGATATGACAAAAATGCTATTTTTAGATATAGTTTTGTAAAACATACTTCAATTCTTGCATTATAACGTAGAATTCATTTTCAAGGTTCAAAACTTTTTTTGAATAATAATCGTTTATTAGATTAGTGAAAGCCCCGATGACAGTTGGAACAGAATGGCTGGTTGAAGCTAAAGGATGCGATGAAAACCTCCTGCGTGATCAGGCCACCCTTCAAAAAGTATTCGCTTCCTTGATCGCCGATCTGGGGCTCAAGACACTCGGAAAAGAGATCTGGCACACATTTCCGGGCGAAGGCGGCGTAACCGGTTTGGTTATGCTAACCGAATCACACCTTACCTGCCACACATATCCCGAGCACAAGATTGCGACCTTTAACCTCTATTGCTGCCGGACCCGCCCCGAATGGAATTGGGAAGAAAAGCTGCGGTCCCTGTTGGGTGCGTCGGAGGTTGCGGTCTCGAAAATTGAAAGGGGCAGTGTATCCTCTGCAGCCGGACAGGGAGGCCTCGGATGAGCAAGCTTCAGGCGAATTGCCCCTCCTGCGCGGGGCCGATCGAATTCCGTGCCGGCTCGACGATAGTCGTGGTTTGCCCATTTTGCCGTTCGGCGGTGGCGCGGACCGACCGCAAACTCGAGGATCTTGGCAAGGTCGCCGAAATCGTTCAGTCAAAATCACCGCTTAAATTGGGTCTCCGCGGCGAATACAACGGAAACAAATTCGAACTTACCGGCCGGGCGCAGATCAGACATCAGCAGGGGGGCGTTTGGGATGAATGGTACGCGACATTCTCAAACGGGTGGGTAGGATGGCTGGCGGAGGCGCAGGGCAAGTTTTATATGACCTTTTATAAGCCGCTTCCTGAAGGAGTTACGGTTCCCGATTTTGCGGGTCTCCAGATCGGGCAGGAGGTTGTGGAGATTCCCGGCGAGACACCGCTTCTGGTTGCCGAAAAGGGAACGGCGAGTTATATCGCGGCTGACGGGGAGATACCGTTTAAGCTCGAGCCCAATGAAAAGAGTAATTACGCCGATCTGACCGGAAAGGGGGGTGTCTTTGCGACAATTGATTACAGTACCGAACCGCCGTTTGTCTTTTTCGGCCAGGAGGTAACCCTTGCCGATATCGGGCTCGCCGACAAGCGGCCGGCGGGAAGGGAGCCGCGTGAGGTGTCAGCGGAAGCGATGGGATGCCCCAATTGCGGCGGGACGCTCGAGCTCAAAGCGCCGGATAAGACCGAACGCGTCACGTGTCCCTACTGCAGCTCACTTCTCGATGTCAATCAGGGTAATTTGGAATACCTTCGGGCGCTGGATCCGTCAGCCGCGCCGGCCAATTTTGTTCTT
Organism: Aridibacter sp.; assembly: GCA_041576495.1. Taxonomy (GTDB): domain Bacteria; phylum Acidobacteriota; class Blastocatellia; order Pyrinomonadales; family Pyrinomonadaceae; genus Aridibacter. Next base: position 15,690 of record JBFGKW010000030.1, read on the forward strand.
GAAATCGGAAGCAAAGGCTCGTTTAAAAATTTTGCCGCCGGAACCGAAATGGAAATTATCGGCGCGGTTGTCAGGAGCGTGGTGATCGACGGCATTACTTATTTCTGGCACGAATATCTGCTTTATAATCCAAAAATCGGATTTCGGTGGCTGGTCCATTCCGATAACCACTGGAATTTTGTAGATTCCGTGAACATGGCCGATATTGAAGTATCAGCCGGTATTGCGGGCCTTAATCCGAGCGTAAAATACAACGGCAGGCGTTACCGGATTTTCCAGGATGCTCCGGCTACGGTTGAGTATGTCAAGGGTGAATTTTACTGGCGGGTTGAGGTAGGGGAACAGGTTCGGGCCGCGGATTTTGTTTCGCCGCCGTTTATGCTTTCTCAGGAGTTGACCGAAAAGGAATCCAATTGGTCACTCGGCACTTATGTGCCGGTAAAAGAGGTGCAAAAGGCGTTTGGAGTTTCGGGACTTCCAAAACCGTGGAACGTGGCACCGAATCAGCCGTTTCCAAACGGCAATTTGATCAAATACGGATTTGCGCTGCTTCTTGTGTTATTTGTAACCGCGATCTTCACGCTGCCGTTTACGGTTGGTAAAACGCAGCTAAAACAGGAAATCGTGCTCAGCCCGCTGACCGGACCGGCATCACCGAGGATTGTCGAAAGTTTTGAGTTTGACCTTAACGCCAACCAGAATGTCGAGATTTCGGCTTCTGCCCCCGTTAATAATTCCTGGGCGGAATACAGTGTGGATCTCATTAGTTCGGCAAATAGCGACATTGAGTCAGTCGTCATCCCGGTCGAGTATTATCACGGCGTGGCCGAAGGAGAAGCGTGGTCCGAAGGCGGGACCAGCAGTTCGGCAACGATTTCGGCGGTACCGGCGGGAAAGTACAAACTCAGGGTTGAGGCAACCTGGGAACATTGGACCAGGCCAATGCCGGTCAGGTTAAAGGTCGAGCAAGGTGTGGTCCGCGGAGTAAATTTCTGGCTGGCGTTTATTCTGCTGGCGATCGTTCCCGTGGTCACGCTTATCCGAAAGTTATCTTTTGAATCGAAACGTTGGAGCGAGAGCATGTTTGGGAGTTAACCCGGGAGTTGGCGGGAAGTTTGGTGGAAGTTGACTGTGAGTTGACTGAAAGTTTGGTGGGAGTTGACTGAAAGTTTGGTGGAAGTTGACTGAAAGTTTGGTGGGAGTTGACTGAAAATTTGGTGAGAGTTGACTGAAGTTTGGTGGGAGTTGATTGAAAATTTGGTGGAAGTTGATTGAAAGTTTACCGGGTTGGCTGGAAGTTAGCTGTTAGTTGCGAGTTTTCAACTCAGTCAACTCACTAAACTCGCCCAACTCGCTCAACTCACTAAACTCGCTCAACTATTTAAGGGATATGTTAAGAAAAATATATTATGCGTTTGGGATCGGGGTAATCGTTGTCTATGCGGCATCGGCGTGGTTTGGCTGGGAGTTTGCCAATTCCGGAAAAAACCGTTCGTTTATCGGAGTTCCGTTTATTTCTAGCGGATATCGTGGAGGAAAATAATGTTAATGAGTTTGTTTAACCCGGGTGTCCTGGGCTTTATCGTCAAAATTGAGGAGCTAGCGAACGTACTGATTACGACATTGGTTTTTGTCATCGTCGGGCTGGTCGTCTTTGCGGTCGCCTTTTACGTGCTGGATAAAGCGACGCCGTTTTCAATCCACAAGGAAATCGAGGAAGATCAAAACACGGCGCTAGGCATCGTTATTGGCGCGATGTTGATTGGGATCGCAATCATCATTGCGGCGGCGATACAAGGCTAGAAGTCGGCGGAAAACCTAAGTGGAAGCGGAACGTGAACGCGGTTTGTTCCCGACACCATTTTCCGACTTGTATTTACCGCGACGGAAATGAATAAAAAAGTACCGCTCCTTTTTCTCAACGTCTTTATCATCGCGACCTGCGGTTTGATCTACGAACTGCTTGCCGGCACCCTCGCCAGCTACGTCCTGGGCGATTCGGTCACCCAGTTTTCGATCATCATCGGGCTCTACCTGTTTGCGATGGGCGTCGGATCCTGGCTTTCTCGGTTTGTGGAAAAAAACGTCGCCGAACGTTTCATCGAAGTTGAACTCGCCGTCGCTGTGCTCGGCGGCGCCTCGGCACCGATCTTGTTTCTGGCCTTCGCCAATCTCTCTTATTTCAGCGTTGTTTTATACGGCATCGTCTTTGGTATCGGTACGCTGGTAGGCCTGGAGATTCCGCTGTTGATGCGGATCCTAAAGGACGAACTCGATTTTAAGGAACTCGTCGCCCGGGTCCTGACGTTCGATTACATCGGGGCGCTGGCTGCTTCAATCCTGTTTCCGATTTTTCTCGTGCCGACTCTTGGGTTGGTCAGGACTTCGTTGGTTTTCGGAATGATAAACGCCGCGATCGGGCTCTGGGGTACGTGGCTGCTATTCTCCCTTTTGACTCCGCGAAAAGTACAGATTTTGAGAATCAAGGCCGGAATCATCCTCGTTCTGCTGGCGATCGGAGCGATAAAGTCCGAAAGTCTGACGATTCTGGCGGAGGAAGGGCTCTACGCCGATACCATAATCTATTCAAAGAGCTCTCCATACCAGAGGATCATCGTCACCCGCGGTCGAAGCGGGTTCGGCCTTTATTTAAACGGAAACCTGCAATTTAATTCCTTTGATGAATACCGTTATCACGAGGCCCTCGTCCATCCTGCGATGCTCTCGTTTAAGGGGCCGCCCAAAAACGTCCTTGTCCTCGGCGGAGGTGACGGGCTTGCGGTTCGCGAAGTACTAAAATACAAATCCGTCGAGCAGGTCACCCTGGTCGATCTGGACCCGGAGATTACCGCACTTGCCACGAGGCTTCCCGTACTGGCCGAATTGAATCAGAATGCCTTAACCGACAAACGGGTAAAAACAATCAATGCCGACGCTTTTGTGTGGCTTGATGAAGACCCGAAAGGGTCGTTTGATGTCGTAATCGTCGATTTTCCGGATCCTAACAACTTCGCACTGGGAAAACTCTATTCTTCGCGCTTTTACAAGCTTTTAAAAGAAAGAATACGGCCGGATTCTTTTGTTTCGATTCAAAGCACGTCACCGCTCTACGCACGAAATTCCTACTGGTGCATCGTCAAGACCGTTGAATCCGCTGGTTTTAGCGTGATGCCATACCAGACCACGGTTCCCTCATTCGGCATCTGGGGTTACGTTCTGGCGGCTCGGATGCCGTTTGACAGTCCCGGGCGGGTTCCGAGAGTACTGGATTTGAAGTTTCTCGATTCCGGTTCGATGTCGGCAATGTTCGATTTTCCTGTCGACGCTGCAAAACCCACCGAAGAATTGGAAATCAACCGGCTTGATAACCAGGCGCTGGTCCGTTATTACGAAGCCGAATGGCAACGGTTTGAGTAAATCGGTTTCCGGGGTTAAGCGATGTTTTGGATGATCAAAGCCCGGGTACCGCCGAGTTCGACAATCGCTTATATCTAGAACAACAGGTCTTTATGTTTACACGTCGGGAAATCTTAAAGTCATTCCTCGGCTTGCCGGTCGCGCTGGCTGCGTGCAAGTCGGATTCTTTGTCAGCCGGGATCGAAGGCGAGATAGTCGGCGCCTCAAACAACCTCGGGCACCTCCTCCGCGAAAAAAGAAATTTTGAAGTTCCGGGCGAGAGCTGGGACAAGATCGGCACGGCGATTGTTGGGGGCGGGATTGCCGGTTTGACTTCGGCCTGGAAACTAAAGAAGGAGGGATTCGATGATTTTCTCCTGCTCGAACTCGAACAAAAAATCGGTGGGACCTCGGCCAGCGGTAAATCAAAAGTGGTCAGCTATCCGTGGGGAGCGCATTACTTGCCGGTTCCGTTTGAGGAAAACACCGAGCTGATCGGCCTGCTCGATGAAATGGCTCTGATCGAATCGAAAAGCGAGACGGGTGAACTGATCATTCCCGAGCAGTTCCTGACGCGGGATCCTGAAGAAAGGGTCTTCCATAAGGGCCGCTGGTATGAAGGATTGTATCTATATGCCGGCGCATCGGACCAAGACCTTAATGAGCTCAAGGCATTTCAGAAAAAGGTGGATTATTGGGTCAACTGGAAAGATTCGGCAGGGCGGCGCGCGTTCGCGGTGCCGATCGCAAATTGTTCTCCTGATTCGGAAGTCACCAATCTCGATAGGATTTCGTTTGCCGACTGGCTCGCGAAACAAGGATTCAAATCGCCGCGCCTTCTCTGGTATTGCAATTATGCATGCCGTGACGATTACGGTATGACGCTTTCGCAGACATCTGCCTGGGCGGGACTTTTCTATTTTTGTTCACGGGTTAAAAAATCGGGTGAAGAATCCCAGCCTTTTTTGACGTTTCCCGAAGGCAACGGACGGTTTGTAGACCATTTCGTTTCAAAAACCGGAAAACATTTGAAGCGCGCAAATATTGTCGTCGAACTGATTCCGGGTGAAGACGGCGTCGACGTGGTCTATATCGATACAAAGACTAACCGGCTCAACGGCCTTCACGCAAAAACGGTGGTTTATTCCGCTCCGCTGTTTACCGTGCCCTTCCTGATCCGGGGATTTCGCGAAAGTCCGGGGTTTGAGGCCGCAGAATTTCAACATAACTCGTGGTTTGTCGCCAACCTTTTTCTGAATGACCGGCCGAGCAACAATTTTGCCAGGGATTTCCCGCTCGCCTGGGATAATGTTTTGTATGAGAGCAAATCGCTCGGATATGTCGTCGCGACCCATCAAAAGGGAATTGATTACGGGGAAACGGTTTTGACCTATTATTACCCGATGGCGGAGAAAAATATGCGTGTTGGGATGCAAAAACTATTGAGTTTGGACTGGCAGGAACTCGCCGACATCTGTCTGACGGATTTATCCGGGGCCCATAAAAACATACGTCAGGTCACAAAACGGATCGATATCATGCGCTGGGGACATGCGATGATTTCGCCGCGTCCAAATTTTATCTGGAAAGGCGAACGGGAAAAAGCCCTTAAACCATTTAGAAATATACATTTCGCGCATTCGGATTTGAGCGGAATCGCGATCTTTGAAGAGGCCTTTTATCACGGATTACGGGCGGCACGGGAAATTCTTGATAAAATGAGAAATTCATAATGGATGCCGCTAAACCAATTTGGCTTTTTTCTCGCACGGTGGATTTGAGCGTTTTTCTTGGCAGTGCCCTGGCCGCGCTGTTTCTGATTGCGGTAGGCTGGCAGTTTGGATTCCTGAATTCCGAAACGCCCGACTGGACCTGGATCTCGGCGATTCTGCTGATCGATGTCGCCCATGTCTGGTCGACCAGCTTCCGGGTCTATTTTGACACCGAAGAATTCCGACGGCGGATTTGGCTCTACACGCTGGTCCCGCTGCTCGGCTATATTTTCGGGGTCGTCCTCTATTCTGAAGGTTCGATGACCTTCTGGAGGGTACTCGCCTACATCGCCGTTTTTCATTTTGTCAGACAGCAGTACGGTTGGGTCGCGCTTTACCGGGCAAAAGCGGGAGAAGGGTCGCGGCTCACGTGGTGGATTGATGCGGTCGCGGTTTATAGCGCGACGATTTACCCGCTGGCCTATTGGATGACTGCTTCGAAACGAAATTTTAATTGGTTTGTAGAAGGCGATTTCATATCCATTCCGCAGATCGTCGAAACGGTTCTTTTTCCCGTGTATGTTCTCGCTCTGGCGGCCTATGCGGGCAAGTCGGTTTATCAGTATCTAACCCGCGGATTCTCGACACCGGGTAAGGACATCATTGTCGCAACCACCGCAATCTGCTGGTATACGGGAATCGTGGCGCTGAATTCCGATTATGCCTTCACGGTCACAAACGTGATCATTCACGGCGTTCCCTATTTTGCGTTAATCTATTTCTACGCCCGGGCGAGGCGTCAGGATTCCTCGAAAGTCTACCGCGCGCTAACCGGAAACTGGCTTGCGTTTCTGGCGACACTTTGGTTTTTGGCATATATTGAAGAGCTTTTCTGGCATCGCGGGGTGTGGCACGAAAGAAATTGGCTTTTCGGGTCGTACTGGGATCTTGAGGAATGGAAAGTGTTTTTGGTTCCGCTTCTGGCCGTACCGCAGCTTACGCATTATGTGCTCGACGGGTTTATCTGGAAACGCAGGAATAATGCAAACTTCCGCTTGATAAAGTAATATTGGAAGAAGAATCAGATGAGACAGTCAGCACAGAAATTTGCCGTCGTTTCGCGGTGCCTTTTGGCGGGATTGCTCGCCGCAGCGTCGGGGTGCGGCCTTCCGGGCAGTGAGTCGGGTGGTTTTGACGTTTTCGAGTCGGATGACACGGCCGAGGCGATCAAACTAATCGAAGAAACAAACCGAAATCTTCGCAGCATACGGGTGCTTTATAAAGAAAATGAGTCAAAGGTCGACGAGCTGAAAGCGGCGCTGGAAAAACAGGATGCCGAAAAAGTAAAGAAATTGACCGATGATCTCTCGCTGATTATTAATGACGGGTATGTCTTTGCAGAAAGCGCCAAAGAGAAAATCGCCAAGGCGCAGCAGCTCAATATTAACGAGGATTGGAAAGACTACCTGAGCCTGAAAGAATCTAGTCTCGATATGCAGATCAAGGCTTTTGATTTTCGCCGCGAATCGGCAAAATTATTCAGGGACCAATTTGGCGGGGCTGACAAAGCTCAGATGGCCCGCGCCGCCAGCATCTTCAAGAAAAACGAAGAAAATTTTGCAAAATATATGGCCCAGGCGGAAGAGCTTAATAAAGACGCCGATCAGCTTGCGAAAGAGGCTGAAAATAAATAAGGGCATTTCCTTTTGGAAATGCCCGGTCTGATTTCAAACCCGTCTGACGACTAATTTTCGTCGTCTTCCAGATCAAAATCGAATTCATTAAAGAAAACGTCGCCAATTCCTTTTGATTTTTGAGGCGTCACCTTGACCGTTCGCTTTTTCTTGTCGCGAATAACGGTCAATGTTACATCGCCCTTATCGTCTTCGCCCATCGCGTGAATCAGGTCGTAGGTCCGGTTTACCTTCTTTCCGTCAACTTCGGTGATCACATCGCCCGCCTTTAAGCCGGCCTTATCGGCGGCTCCGTCTTTGGTAACGTTTCTGATGAGTAATCCGTTTCCATCAGGGATGCCAAAGTATTCACCTAGCTGTTTGGTAATTGAAGTCACGCTAACCCCAATCGATCGGCTTGATATCCTGAACAAATAATTACCCGTTCCCGGCGCGATCCGCACATTCGGCATCGGACCGATTTCGGGTACCGGTGGAACCGAAGGTACGCGTGGCACATCAGGAATCCTGATGTCGGGCATTTCGTAAAGTCGGCCGAGGCCTTCTAAGCCGCCGGTCGAGAAAATCGTTCCCTCGCGCCTGCCGACCTTAACGTCTACGTCACGTTCGCTTCCGCCCCGGACAATCGTAATTTTTGCCGAGTGATCGGGCGCTACTTCGGAAATCTGCCGCCTCAGTTTGCGAACGCTCGTTATCAATTCTCCGTTAAAACGAACCAAAACGTCGCCGGCTTTGATACCGGCTTTAGCCGCCGGCGAATCGTCCGAAACCTTTGTGACTGCTACGCCGCGGACTTCTTTTAATCCGTATTTAGAAAAGTTGAGACTGGTGACCTCTTCCATGTAAACGCCTAAATAGCTGCCGCCGCCAAATCCGCCGACGGAAATCGCATATTGTCGAGTCGCGTCTTTATCTTTTGATTCCTTGTCTTTTTTTGCTTCCGGGGTCGTCTGGCCGATTGCCAAGACGGCCGTAAGTAATACAAGCAAAATGAATGCAAATGGTTTGCGAATCATATGACCTCCTATATTGAACTTAATTTTAAATTCTGTTCAGCAACTCCAGATTACTGAAGACTATGCGAGTGCATTTTGTTATTTGTTGCGCGGAACGGAAAAAAAGGTTGCTTAAAGTCGGGAAAAATTCAGATGATGTTTCTTAATGAAATCAACCGCGCGCGCTGAGCGTTTGCAGCTTTTCTGCGGCCTGCTCGAGAGTTTCGTCCTTTTTGCAAAAACAAAACCGGACCTGCTGGTTTCCCAGGGCCGGGTCATGATAAAAGGATGATCCCGGCACGACCGCGACACCGATTTCGCGAATCAGATGTTTGGTGAACGCAAGGTCATCTTCAAATCCGAAATCTCCGATGTCTGTCATCACATAATAGGCGCCGTCGGGAAAATCGCACTTAAACCCGGCATCCCTTAAGACCGGAACGATAAAATCCCTCTTTTTCTGATATTCCTTTTGAAGTTCATCGTAGTAACCTTGAGGCAGGCTCAAGGCATATGCCCCGGCCTTTTGAAGCGGATGCGCGGCGCCGACTGTCAGGAAATCATGAACCTTGCGAATCGCGCCCGTGATATCGGGCGGGGCGATGCAATATCCCACCCGCCAACCCGTGACCGAGTATGTTTTTGATAATGAATTAACGACCACCGTTCGGTCGCGCATCCCTTCGAGCTGGGCCATCGAAATATGTTTTGGCCGGTCAGCTTTCTCCGGTTTCGCGCCATTTTCCGTTTTATCAAAGATGATGTGCTCGTAAATTTCGTCGGTAAAACAAATTGCGTCAAATTCCCTGGCGAGCCCGGCAATAAACTCCATCTCATCCATCGAAAACACCTTGCCGGTCGGGTTATTTGGATTACAAAGAATTATCGCCTTGGTCTTTTCATTGAACGCGTCGCGGAGTTCGGCGCGGTCGAAGTTCCAGCCGTTCTCGTCAAACTTAAGCGCAACATGAACCGGTTTGGCGTCTGAAAGAATCGCATCGGGAGCGTAATTCTCATAAAATGGTTCAAAAACTATTACTTCCTCGCCCTCGTCTACCGTCGCCATCAACCCCGCGATCATCCCTTCCGTCGAACCGCAGGTGACGGTAATTTCGGTTTCCGGATCGATATCGAGGCCGAGAAACCATTTCGTCTTTTCGACGATCGCGTCACGGAAATCCTTGGTTCCCCATGTGATCGCGTATTGATTGAAGTCTTCGGCAATAGCCTGCTGAGCCTTCTTTTTAATGTCTTCCGGAGCGGCAAAATCGGGAAATCCCTGCGAAAGATTTACTGCCCCGTACTTCATCGCCTCGCGGGTCATCTCGCGGATAACGGATTCGGCAAAACTGGCTGCCTTTCTTGATATACGGTTTTTAGAAATTCTTGGCAACGTCATACAAAATCCTCCAGCGTTGGTAATTGAATGGGTTAGTCAATCGATATGTACGGATACTGCCCGGTCTCCACGTTACTCCCATTCGATGGTCGACGGCGGCTTTGATGATATATCAAATACGACGCGGTTGACACCCCGGATTTCCGAGGTAATTCGGGATGACACCTTGGCCAGAAACTCGGGCGGCAGGCGTGTCCAGTCGGCAGTCATCCCGTCGGTCGAACTGACCGCCCGGAGGGCGATCGTCTTTTCATAAGTCCGGAAGTCTCCCATCACGCCTACCGAATCGATCGGAAGCAGCACGGCAAATGCCTGCCATGTCTCATCGTAGAGATTTTCCTGTTTTAGTTCATTGACAAAAATACGGTCAGCCTTTTGCAGAAGTTCGACCTTTTCCGGTGTTACATCGCCGAGAATTCTTACCGCCAATCCGGGACCCGGAAACGGGTGCCGGCCCAGAATTTCATCGGGAATTTCCAAATCCTTCCCGATCAGACGTACTTCATCCTTAAACAATTCCCGGAGCGGCTCGATCAGTGTGAGGTTCATCTTCTCGGGCAGGCCTCCGACATTATGATGCGATTTAATTGTTACCGAGGCACCGCGGAGCGAGACCGATTCGATCACATCCGGATAGAGGGTTCCCTGAACGAGATATTTTACCTTGCCTATCTTTTTCGCTTCAGCTTCAAAAACATCGATAAACTTTCCGCCGATAATTTTTCGTTTCTTTTCGGGATCGGTCACGCCCTTTAGCTGTTTATAAAACTCCTCGCCGGCGTCAACCCCGATGACGTTTAGGTGGAGTTTTTCATTGTAAAGCCGGAGCGTATCTTCAAATTCCCGGTGACGAAGAAGGCCGTTGTTGACAAAAATGCAGGTTTGACGGTTACCTATCGCCTCGTGGACAAGCGCTGCGGCCACGGTCGAATCGACTCCCCCCGAAAGTCCGCACACCACCTTCCCGGTTTTTCCGACAATCTCTTTGATTTTGGCGACTTCTTCTTCGATAAACCCCGCCGGAGTCCAGTCTCCCCTGCAGCCGCAGACCTGAAATAAGAAATTATGCAGAATCTCGCTGCCCTTCGACGTATGTGCCACTTCGGGATGAAACTGGACGCCAAAAATCTTTTCATCCGGATTTTCGATCGCAGTAATCACGTTTCCGGTAGTCGCCGTCTTGTGAAACCCTACCGGCAATTCGGTGACGTGATCGCCGTGACTCATCCAAACATCCAATTCCTCCGGCAGATTGGTAAATAAGGCGGTTTTTCCGCTAAGGCGCTTTAGGGAAGCGTGCCCGTATTCGCGTTCGATCGCCGGCTCTGATTGACCGCCCAAATCAATCGCGAGGAGCTGCATCCCGTAGCAGATCCCCAAAAGCGGTGCGTCGACCTTCTCGTAAAAACCTTCCGGAAGCCGGGGCGCATCTTCATCGGTGACGCTCGAAGGGCCGCCCGATAAAATGATTCCCTTCGGATTAATTTCAGCAATCTTTTCAAGCGTCAGATGAAACGGGTGAATCTCACAATAAACTCCCTGCTCGCGGACGCGCCGCGCAATCAACTGGGTATACTGGGATCCAAAATCAATGATTAGAATGAGTTCGTGTTGGTTAGACAAAAAAAGCCTCCGCAAATTTCGGGGTAAAGAAAAAGATTACATACCGCGCAATAAAAGTTCAATCGGGATACGTTAACAAAAAAACCCAGATCCGGACCTGGGGTAATCGAAAAAGCGAAGTTAGTTTTATTCAGCCGCTGGTTTCGGCAAAGTTCTTAAAGTTTTTAAGATATTTAAGTGACTGTTTCCTAAAGGCTCCGGGCATTAAAAATCCCATTACTTTCATCATCAGCGAGCTAAACTGAAATTCGTTTTCGGAAACCCACTTCGTCTTATCAGGACCTGCCGCCTGAAATTTGTTCCGCACTACATTAAAAACACCGTCGGCCTCATAGGTGCCGGAAAACTCTTCGGGAAGATTCTTGGCGGTGATCGTCTCGATCATTTCTATGTTTCGTCTTCCCATTTTGAAATGAAGCTTTGACTTCGCGCCGACCTCGCCGGGAGTCCCGCTGATGTGCTCAAAACTCTGGAGCCCGTCCATCCATTTGTCCATATTCTCGGTGTTGTCAAAAAGGGCGATGACTTCATCGATCGGTTTGTCGATCTCGATTCCGACTGTATATTTCACCTAATCTCCTCACCTTCGGTAAACGATCATGGCCGCGGCAACAATCCGTCCTAGGTCTCCGGATTTGCGGTTTTACTGATTTCGTCTTTAAGCCGGGTAATATTACCACCCAGCCCGCTTATTTTCTTGACGATAGTTTCGTAGCCCCGGTCAATATGATAAACACGGTCGATAAGTGTTTCACCGCTAGCAGCAAGCCCGGCCAGCACCAATGATGCCGACGCTCTCAGATCCGAAGCGAGCACCTTCGCGCCGGTCAACTGGGTTTTCCCGCGCACCGTCGCCCGGTTTCCGTCGATTTCGATATTGGCGCCCATCCGGTGCAATTCGGCGACGTGCATAAAGCGGTTCTCGAAAATCGTTTCGGTGACCACGGAGGATCCCTCAGCCTGCGTCATCAACGCCATATATTGGGCCTGCATATCGGTAGGGAATTTTGGGTGAGGCTCGGTCATTACATCCTCGCTGCTAAGGCCGCCGGCGCTCCGTCTTACCCGGAGGGTTGATTCATCGACTTGTTCGATATCGACACCCACCTGCTTCAGTTTCGCGATCACTGCCTCGAGGTGTTTTGGCTCACAATTTTCAATTGTCAGGTCACCATTGGTGATCGCCGCGGCGACGATGAATGTCCCGGTTTCAATTCGGTCGGGGATTATCCGGTGTTCGGCTTCACCCAATTCGCGGACACCCTCAATGATTATAGTTGGCGTCCCCGCGCCGCTTATCCTGGCGCCCATTTTATTGAGCAGCTCGGCAAGGTCTTCGATCTCGGGTTCACAGGCGGCATTGTTGATGGTCGTCGTTCCGTTAGCCAGGACGGCCGCCATCATCACATTCTCGGTTCCCGTGACGGTGACTTTGTCAAAACCAAGGGTGGTGCCGACGAGGCCTCCGGCCGGAGCGTTAGCGACGACATCTCCGGATTCAAGCGATACTTCCGCGCCCAGTTTCTGAAAGGCCTGAAGATGAAGATCGATCGGCCGCGTGCCGATTGCGCAGCCGCCGGGCATACTGACTTTTGCCTTCCCGAATCTTCCCAGCAGCGGTCCCAGTGCGAGAACGCTGGCACGCATCGTTTTGACCAATTCATACGGTGCTTCAAAAAGTTCAATTTCCGCCGCGGTAATCTGATGAGTGTTTTTATCAGGAGTCAGGGTTTCGGCGCCAAGGTCTTCCAGCAACCGGCGCTGTGTGATCAGATCCCTGACATAGGGCACGTTATAAAGGGTTATCGTCTTCGGGCTCAAAAGGGTCGCGGCAAGACACGGCAGCGCCGAATTTTTCGCGCCGCTGATCGAAACGGTTCCCCGCAGCGGATTCCCGCCAATGATTCGAAATTTATCCATTGATAATTTTTACCGAAAAATACGGTTGAAAAAGACCCCCGCCGGGCGACTATTTCAAGTATTTTTAACTGAAAAGGATTTTTTATAGTAGATACAAGCAAATCTTATCATGACCAATCGGAGAAACGAAGCCGGAACGGAATTTTTGGTAACCGCTTAAAAACGCTTTTTGAGCCGGATTTCGAAACTAAAGTTATTGCGGTTGCGGGTGACGTTGGTCAGCGATCGCTGTTCGTACTGTGCGACAAACGAAAGCCGGTTGGAAACCCGGTATTCGAGCGCCAAAACCTGATTCTGGTCTTCGGAAAGGTTGGTTGAATAAGTAATCAGCAGGTTTCGGTTGATCTGCCTGCCGACGGTGAGCCGGGCGGTCGGGTTACGTCTGACACCTGAAATTATCGGATCAAGAGCAAATTTGTTGATCCCGAATAGCCGGTCAGTCGCGCGGGCGATGGGTTTGTTGATGATCTCATCCGTTAAAATCTCGGCCGCCGTGTTGATGCCGCTTTGAGCATAGGTCGGAATACCGTTGCCGGTGTTTGAGAGGTTTCCGGTCGTGACAAGCGAGACAACATCGGCCTGCGGAAGCGACGGGTTTGAGCGGAGGGCGGCGGTCAGTGATTCGGCGTCGGTCAGCTTTCCGTTCAGATTTACGAAAACCTGGTAACCGCTTATCTGCGATTCCGCCTGAAGGTTGATCAACGGTTCGATGCCGCCGGAATTCGGCGGGAACGTAAGAACACCGCGCTGCACCTCGTAGCGGTCATTCCTAAAGAGAATCGTACCGCTGGTGGCCGTGATACGGCCTGATATTTGAGGAAATTCGACATCACCGGTAACCCGCAAGTCGGCGGACGCATCAAGATCGGCGATATTATTGCGTATCCGGAGTGCATTCCTTCCCAAAACCCGAATGTCCATTTTCGGGATGCCGATCACGGACGAACCGGAGCCGGTCTGCGAAAGCGATGTCTCTTGCCTGCCGCTGATCAGATCTGCGAGGTCAATGTCTTTACTGTAAACACTTCGTTTTGCGTAAAACGTGCCGGAAACAAGTGTATCCAATTCACCGTTGATCCGTCTCGCATTTATCTGAATATCAGCATTACCCGTCGTTACAAAATCCTGCGGCAGCCGCGCTGTAATATTTTGTCCGTTCAATTCAATCCGGTAGCGGTCGATGACCAGCCCGTCAAGATAAGCGCCTCCGGATGCGACAATTTTCCCGCCGCCCAGAAATCCAGTCAATCGCTGAATTTGAATCTGGTTGGTCGTGAAGATTACGGAACCCTTAAGACGTTCAAATGTCACCCTTTCGGAGCTGATAAAGGTGGAAGCCGATGCGCTTTCGACACTTGCCACCCCGTTGAGCCGCGAGTTTTTGTTGATTCCGGTGAGCCGCATCGCGATATCGGCGAAGCCGCTGAAAAATATGTTTTTTGAAAGAGCGTTCAATATCCTCAGATTTATTTTCCCGTCGAGTGAAAGATTATTTACGCCATTATCATTAAATGCCTTTGTACCGCTGACGGTCAGGTTGGTACCCCCGCCGGCGAACTTCGCAGCGCCGATCGTGGCTTCGTTCATGCTAAACCGGATGTCGATCGGTTCCGTAGCATTCAGAGGCGTTTCGTCGATTTGAAGATCAAACTGGCTGAATCCCGCCTTGCCCACCAAAAACTCGGAGGTGAAAACACGGTTTCCCTGTCCGTCAATTTTTGTCAGATTTCCATTTAGAAACACCTCACCGGTCGCCTCGCCGTCGATTCCGATTCCGCCGGGATCCGGTTTGCGGAATATCGCGATGTACGGCGCGAGCCGGGTTTTATTAAAGACCGTCCGGGCGACCAGCGGCATCCCCGGATCGGCAAAATTGACGGTGCCAGTTATTAATTGAGTTTGACCGCGAAACCTGGTCGCGATATTGGCGCTCAGCATCCGGTCGACGGTCTTTCCGTCGAAGGTCACGTTTCCAAAATCACTGTTATTGATGACGACGTTTTCCCCGACGCCGCTAAAATTAATGTTGTAGCTTGAACTGTCCGAGGAAATCCCGGCGGCCTCGGCCTTGAGGTCAATCCGCCCTTCAATTGCGGGAATATTTGGATTTTCGGGGAAGAATGCAAATATTCTGGAAATCGGCACGTCGCTGCCTTCGGCCTTTAAATCAAATGCAGTCACGCTGGTGTCATAGGTTCCGGCCGCCTTCAGGATCCCATTTCCGAATTTCGCTTCAAACCTCTCGATGCGTACGACCGTACCCTGAAAGAGTATTCTCGATTCTAGATTGTCAAACGACTGGCCCTTTACGGATCCGTCCTTGGCGGTGATATTGGCCTCGCCCTGCATTTCGTTTGGTAGGCCGGTCAGTTTTAGTTCACCGGAAGTCTCGGCCCTGATGTCGCGCAGGCTGTCGGGCAATGACTGTATCGCCAATGCGGTCAGAAGGCTGCCAAGTTCGACCCGGTCAAGGTTTGCCAGGACGGAAATATTATTTGTTCCAAACGAGGGCGCAGTAACATTAAAAGTTAATCTGCCGCCGCCGCGTTCTTTAAGAATGCCGTCGCGAAGTTCGATCGCCATCGGCGAAACATAAATCCCGGTCGTGAGCGACCCCAAATCCTTGCCGCGCATGACGATTGCATCCAGATTGGCTTTGCCGTCAATATAAGGGTCTGTAATATTGCCGGTCAGCCGGCCGCTGAAGTCCATATTCCCGGCAAACTCGGCCTGGTATTTATCGAGCTGCTGGGAGAGCGATTCGGATAAGTTTAAGACCCTAAAGATTCTTTCGATTTCACCGGCGTCTCTTGAACTGACGTTTACATTGAGGTCTGAATCTTCGCCGCTCAGATCAAACCTTCCGTCGGCATCGAGCCTGCTCTTGGCCGTATTCAAATTTGCGTAGTCGATATTAAAAAGCCCGTTTGTCGCATTGACCCCGAATCTACCCGCCAAAGGAATCAACCCGTCATCCTGGGACCCGGCGTTGGCGATAATCTCGCCGACCAATGTTCCGCTGGAGCGCCGGAAATTCGTTCCAAAAAAGGAAAGATCGGCACGGCCCGATGTTTTTCCTTCAATCGGAATTACGGTTCCGCCCTGAAGCGCAAGTAGTTTTGAAAGCTCAAGGCCGGTAAAATCTGCCTTGATCTGAGAGCGGTTCCGTTCGCTGGTGGCGATAGCGGCACTTCCCTCAAGTTTTCCGTCCATCACATCGGCGGTCAAATTCTTCAGTTCGATCCGGTCATTGTCGGCAACCACGGCTGCCCTGGCCGCCCCTAACGTCACCCGGCCCAACACGCCTCCGCCAAGACTCATATCCAGGCTGGCGCGATAGCGGCCCGAAGGCTCGAGTACAAACACCGGTTTTCTGACCTTAACGTTTTGGAGCTTGCCGTTTTCGCGGAGACTGATATCCCCCGCATCAAAATCGTTGGTCGTGCCTTCAATCCTCCCGTCCCGGACAGAAAGTCTTACTCCGCCTATATTTAGGCTTCCGAGTATGGCGGCACCGGAATCAATTTTCGCTACTTTAATGTTGTTTGAATAGACCTTGGTTTCGCGCCCCGCTATTGTGACGTCGACTCCGGCAGCCGTAATATTGCCGATCCTGGTGCCGTCGACATCGGTGCTTTCGGACCGGACGTTTGATGCGGTCGCCTCGGTTTTGCCGCTCCGGTTTCTGATGACGACGCTACCCGCCGTGACATTTTTAAGACGTGCGTCCTTTGTTTCGATCCGGTCGATACGGACATCGGCCGAACTCA
>JBFGKW010000031.1:0-32166 GCA_041576495.1 Aridibacter sp.
CGAAGCGCCTGTTGGCGAAAATCTATTGACGTATCGATGAGGATTTTCTTGTCGGCATGCTCGATGAGTACCGATACCCGGAGCCGCTTATCTTTTGGATCATCTGAAAGACACGTCTCGCAGTCGCAGCCGATTGACGGAACGCCGGTCGATGTACCTGTGCCCAGAAACGTAAGTCTCATAATAATAGTTTAGCGAGTTTTGTGAGTTTTGCGAGTTTGGCGAGTTTGGCGAGTTGGGTGAGTTTGGCGAGTTAGGTGAGTTTTGTGAGTTTGGTGAGTTGTGTGAGTTTGGTGAGTTGGACGAGTTGGGTGAGTTGGGTGAGTTGGGTGAGTTGGGTGAGTTGGGTGAGTTCTGTGAGTTGGGCGAGTCTGGTGAGTTTGGCGAGTTAGGTGAGTTTAGTGAGTTGGGCGAGTTGGGTGAGTTGGGTGAGTTGGACGAGTTGGGTGGGTTGACGGGTCTGATAGACTTAGTTCTCAGCTTAACCCAATAACTCACCATATTCGGGGGATTCAATTGGCCACATTTACGAAATTTGAAGAAATTAAAGCATGGCAGAAGGCGCGTGAGATCACGAAGGCAATTTATAGGATCTCGTGTGGCGGTAATCTTGAGCGGGACTATAGTCTTCGCGATCAGATGACAAGGGCAAGTATTTCAATCATGGCGAACATTGCAGAGGGCCATGGAAGACGAACAAGCAAAGAATTCGCCAACTTTTTGAGCATCGCAAGAGGTTCGGCGATTGAACTCCAATCCCATTTATATATCGCGTTGGATCTAGAGTATATAGATGAGGATGAATTCTCGAAGTGCTACGAAATGTTAAATGATGTCTCAAGAATGACAGTTTCACTGGCCAAATATCTGCGGAATTGAGCTTATGAGCTTGGTATTTTCCGTGAGTTTACATCTCACAAAACTCGCTAAACTAACAAAACGAACTAAAGTCAATAACTTCCAGTCAACTCACAAAACTCATTAACTCAGCCAACTCAAAAACTTCCAATCAACTCGCTAAACTCGCTAAACTCGCTAAACACACGAAACTCACTAAACTCACTAAACTCACTAAACTCACTAAACTCACTAAACTCACTAAACTCACTAAACTACCCGCCAAGAATATCCTTTGAGGAAAATTTCTGTGCCGCGCGCGCTTTCAGTTTTTCTTCGGTAGCTTTAGTCAGCGAAACATATTGCAGCTGAAGATCCGATAAAATGCTGTCCAACAATGTTCTTTCCTGTGAAAGGAGATTTCCCTCCGTTTTCTTGCGGAGCATCAGCAACACATCGATCCAATGTCTCGCAGTCTCGAGGTCAACACCCTTTTGGCCGCTGACCGGATGAGGCATCGCGCCCAGCGATATAGCGGCATTGGTGACGAGCGTCGAAAGAAAATTCACAAAACTTGCCGGATTCTCCGTATCGAGTAGTTCTTCTTCAGAATCGCCCCCGACATCGGGTACATTTTCGGCTGCCTTTTGGGTTTGTGATTCCGCCAATTCCGAAAGCGGCGTCGTATTCTCAGCCGCCGTCACAATCGGCGAATCAGGAGAGGCGACGGGTTCTTCCTTTTTAGACGGTTCTTTTTTCAGAATAACCCCTTCCCGCAAACTGCCGTCAACATTAAATTTACGTTTATCCGTGACCTTGAGGTCCGAATCTTCTTCGTTGGTTAATTCCTCTTTTCCGATCATTGTATATTTCAAATATTCCTAAAAAGTTTTCTGTTTTGATAGTAGCATTTTGAGCAAAGAAAGTTCAAAATTGAACAAAACAAAACGAAAACGGAACTAATATGCAGGAAACCGCCAAAAAATTGCGAGAGATTCTCAAGTTTGTGCTTCCCCTTCTTCGTGCCGTTTCCGAAAACGATGCCTCGGCGCGTCCGGATCGGGATAAATGGTCAAAAAAGGAAATTCTTGGTCATCTCGTAGATTCGGCTTGCAATAATCAGCAGAAATTTGTCCGTACGATGGCCGGAAGCGGAATTAATTTTGTCGGATATCAACAAAACCACTGGGTCGATTCCCAGAAGTACGGTGACGCCCGGTGGCTGGAGTTGATCGATTTCTTTAACGCGTATAATCTGCACATCGCGCACATCATCGAACATGTTGAACCGGAACTCCTTGCAAATACGATAACGATTGATTCTTCGGGCCCTTTCACACTCGAATTCATTATGAAAGATTATGTCGAACACCTGGTTCATCACATTAAGCAGGTTTTACCCGAAGCAGAATTAGACAGCGACTTTAAGAATATTTATAACGCTTAAGCCGCAAAAACTTTATGTCCAAAAAATTCGTCGAACTTGTAAATGTCATGGCCCGTTTACGCGCCCCGGGGGGCTGCCCTTGGGACCGTGAGCAGACCTATGAATCCCTGGCTCCGTATCTTCTGGAAGAAACCTACGAGACTTACGATGCAATCCTGGAAGCCGCCCGGACCGGAAATACCGCCAATCTCCGTGATGAACTTGGAGACGTGCTGCTTCAGGTAGTTTTCCATTCGACAATCGCCAACGAGAAAGGTGATTTTACGATTGATGATGTAGCGGAAGGGGTGACCCAAAAACTGATCCTCCGTCATCCGCACGTTTTTGAGGACCGGAAGCTCGAAACGGCTGACGATGTCCTCAACAACTGGGATGAATTGAAAAGAGATGAAAGAAAGGCGAGGGGGAAATCCGTTAAATCAAACGGTTCGATATTGGACGAGGTCCCAAAAGCGTTTCCGGCCCTGATAGAGGGCAACAAACTTACCAAGAATGCTGCCAAAGTCGGGTTTGACTGGGAAAACGCGGATCAGGTGTTTGAGAAACTGGAGGAAGAGACCGGTGAGCTAAAATCCGCGATTGACCGGGACAACGCCCGGTTAGTTGAGGAAGAAATCGGTGATTTGCTATTTGTCGTGGTTAATCTCGCCCGCAAACTAGGGGTCGAACCTGAAAATGCCCTAAAGAAAACCAACTACAAATTTAGAAAGCGTTTTCGTTTTATCGAAACTGAATTGAAATCGGCGGATAAGACGTTTGGTGACGTGGATTTGGCGGAAATGGATGCGCTTTGGGACAAATCGAAACTGGCCGAATCCTGACACGCAAGATTAATGGGAATGAAATCGCTCTCCGGCTGGTCTCGAGAAAATGTTGAAGCGCGGTAATACTGTGAAGCTGATTTGGTTCCACCTTTGACTACGGCTTGAAATGCGGATTTTTTTGGATGATGAATTCCCGCTTAAACCCCTTGATATCGTGAAGCATGATTATGCTGTCCTGAAGGCCGGAGCGCCTCATAATATCACGGACCTGCTTCTTTCGGTACATTGAATAGAGCTTGATTCCTTTTTCCCTTAACTCCTCAAAAAACTCGCCGAGTTCTTCGCATCCGCTTAGATCAACGTAGTTGACCCCTGAATAATTTATTACGATGTGCTCGAGCTGGTCACCCTTACGATCGACGAGTTCTTCGATCTGGCGGGCGATTTTGCTGGCGTTGGCGAAAAAGATTGACATATCGACGCGCAGGATCAGGATGTTTGGAAATTCTTTCAGCTCGGTGCCAAAGGTAATCTGCTTAAATCGTTCTTCTTCCATAACAAAGACCAATTCAACCACATCGGCAGTAATTGTCTTTCGCAAAAACAGCACCAAAGACACTACGATTCCGATAAATATCGCGTCATCGGGTTTCAATATAAAGGCAAACAAAAAGGTTACGGTAATCACGATACCATCGGCCGGTGAGAGTCGAAATGTTTCGCGGAACTTGCTGAATTCGATCAAATCGACCAGCGCGGCTATAACCACAGCGCTCAAGATCGCTTTCGGCAAATAATAGAGAAAAGGCGTCAGGAAGAGAATCGTAAACAATACAAAAAGCGATACAAAAACCGAGGAAATTCCGGTAACGGCGCCGGCCGATACGTTGACCGCCGAACGCGAAAAGGAACCGGCGATCGGATAACCCTTGAATATGCTTGACGCTAGATTTCCCAATCCCTGCCCGATCAGTTCCTGATTGACATCAAGCTTTCGCTGTTTGGTTTGGCTGGTGAGAGATTTTGAGACGGCGTAGGCCTCCAAAAATCCGACAATCGAGATAACAAGCGCGTTCGGCAGCAGTGCGAAAACATCGGTCGAAGACAATCTTGGAATTGACGGGAAGCTGATTTGGGCATTGATATGACCGATCACTGCAACACCCCGAGTTTCAAAATCAAGAACAAACGAGATGATGATTCCGGCCGTAATTATGATCAGGCCCGATGGAAAAGCTTTTGAAAACCTCTTTTTTGGGTAAATTATCAGGAAAACACTGATCGCGCCGATTGCCAGCGTCAGAGGATTCGTCATTCCGACCGACTTAAAGATCTCTACAAAATTGAGAAAAACGTATTCCTGATTTTCGATCGAAAAACCGAAGAGGCTTGGGATCTGTGTCGAGGCAATGATTATCGCGGCCGCTATCGTAAAACCGGCTACGACGCTGTGAGAAATAAAATTCATGATAAAGCCGAGCTTGAATATCCCCATCAGGAACTGAATCAAACCGATTATCAATGCCAGGATGATTGCGAGTCCGATAAATTCCGGTGTCTCGGGCTTTGCCAGCGGGATCAAGGCGGTGAGCGTAAGAAACGAAACCAACGCAACCGGACCGGTCGAAAGGTGATGACTGCTTCCCCATAGAGCCGCAACCGCGGTTCCCAAAAACGCGGCATATAGTCCGTAAACCGGCGGCAGACCGGCCAGAGTCGCATAAGCCATCGCCTGGGGTACGAGTAAGATCGCGACTGTCATCCCTGCGACAAAGTCTTTGGAAAATTTCTCCTTATCGTAATTCCGAAGCCAGGATAAAAACGGCAGGATTTTTTCCGGATCCATTTTTTGGTTAATTGGCATTATCGTTGCGGAGCAAAATATAACAATTCGGAAAACAATTTACGCTGTTCGGAACGATTACGGCAGCCGGCCGGGGGGCTGCGGCTCATTATATCTGACGGAAATTTGGATTTTTTTGAATGACAAATTCCCGTTTGTATCCCTTGATATCGCGGATCACGATTAAGTCATCCTGGGTGCCGGATTTTCGCATGATATCCCGAATCTGTTTTTTCCTGTAAAGTACATAGATCTTAATGCCTTTAGCGCCCAATTCCTCAAAAAGCTCGTTTAGTTTTTCGCATCCGCTGACATCAACATAGTTTACACCTGAGAAATCGACCACCAGATGCTCGAGTCCTTCTCCTTTCCTCGTCACCAATCCCTCGATTTGGTCGACGATATTATTAACATTGGCGAAGAATATCGACATATCGATCCTGATGACCATAATTTCCGGCCGCACCCTGATCTCATTCCCAAACGTAATCTTCCTGAATCGTTCTTCCTCCATTATAAAAACCTCTTCCACAACGTCAGCAATTAAGGTTTTTCGGAAAAACAAGACCAGAGAAACGACTATCCCTATGAAGATCGCGTCATCGGGTTTCAAAATGAACGAAAATACGAAGGTCGTGGTGATTACCATCCCGTCGGTAGCTGAAAGGTTGAAAGTTTCCCGGAATTTGCTGAATTCGATCAGATCAACGAGCGCCGAAATCACAACCGCGCTTAGAATTGCTTTGGGCAGATAATATAGGTAGGGCGTCAGAAAGAGAATCGTGATCAAAACAAAAATAGATACGAAAACCGAAGAAAGACCGGTTACGCCTCCGGCGGAATACGTGATCGCTGTGCGTGAGAAAGAACCGGCGATCGGAAATCCTCTAAAAACACTCGAGGCGATGTTTCCGAGTCCCTGTCCGATAAGCTCTTGGTTGATGTCGATCTTTTGTTTTGATTTTTGAGCAATCGCATTGGCAATCGCGTAGCCTTCCAGAAAACCAATTACCGCAATGATCAAGGCGCTCGGCAGTAATTCGAGCACAGTCCGTACCGAGACATTGGGAACCGACGGGAGACTTATTCGCGCATCAATCGTCCCGATGACTGCAACATTGTATGATTCGAAATCAAACAGGTACGACAATAAGATTCCGATGACGATAACAATCAAAGCGGCCGGAAACGCTTTCGACACCTTTTTCTTAATACCGATAATAATAACGACGCTTGTCATCCCGATCGCCAGCGTAAGCCAGTTTACCTGCGGGAGCGAATTGAAAATTTCGTAGATGTTTAGAAAGACAAATTCGTGTTTAGGGACGGTAAAGCCTCCCAAACTCGGAATTTGCGTGGTGGCGATAATAATTGCAGCGGCGGTCGTGAATCCGGCGATTACGCTGTGAGAAATGAAGTTCATGATGAACCCCAGCTTGAAAATCCCCATCAATAGCTGTATCAGACCGATGATCAGCGCAAGTATAATGGCAAGTGCAATAAATTCGGTACTATCCGGTAAAGCGTAAGGAACCAGCGCCGTTACGACCAGAAACGAAATCAAAGCGGCCGGACCGGTTGAAAGATGACTGCTGCTTCCCCAAAGAGAGGCGACCGCGGTCCCCAACAGGGCCGCATACAGCCCGTAGACCGGCGGCATTCCCGCAAGAATCGCATAAGCCATGACCTGGGGAATAAGTATGATTGTAACCGTCAGGCCGGCAATAAAGTCTTTGAGAAGATAACCGCGGTTATATGTTTTTAACCACTCAAGAAACGGAAAAATCGAGGTGTTATTTAAGGATTTAATCAGCGACATTTTGGCACGGATCGGAGAAAGAGTCTCCAAAAGAAGAATATTTAATCAAATAGTTTTGTCAAAAACATCTTGGCTTTTTCATATATGTCTTTGTCTTCTGAAGCACGCGGACCCGCAATATTGATGGTTTCAATGCGATTGAAGCCAAGCCATCGCCCGGTTTCGAGAATTGCGCCTTCAACCGATAATTTATCAAGGTCTATATGAAGATGGGGTTTAGAGTATTGCTCGGCAAAACCTTTGGTAAGGGCCGAACCTCCGGTGAGGATTCCGCAGGAGACGATCAGCGTCGCGTCTGAATCGCGGACATTCAGCCGCGTACGTTCGGCGGGTGTTTCGGAATCGGTTTCCAAAAGATTGGGATAACCCTCATCAATCACACCGTCTTCGGCCGCCCGCCCTTTGGGCACCCATCCGCCGGTTTCGATTCCGTGCTCTAATGCGACGTCGAGGGCCGCCCGGTCAACGCCGGTTTGCCCGCCCGAAATTATTTTCGAAATTCGATGTTTCTTGATTTCTTAATTAAACTAGGTGCGTAAAAGCGGTCGGCCCCTAATTTAATACTTTATCACAGTAATTAGATCGGCGGGCAGTCGCTTATTGCACCGATCAATCACGCTAGTTATTCATATTGGAGCGCGAATCGATTTTGGGTTTTTCTTCTTCCGGCGGAGTTGCGACTAAGACTTTTTCTTTCTTATCCTTAACTGCTTCCATAATTTTCCCCGCCGATCCGAGCTTGACCCGTGATGACAAGACACGTGAAACCCGTTGAGGAAGAAGCATTGGTGCCATTTTGGCTATTGAATCGGCTAAAACAATGATGTCGCCTCCACCCTTCCAATGCTCCCGAACGACGTTTTCATCCGTGTAGTTGAGAAGCCGAAGCAAGGTAAGTGCAATCAGGTAAAGATCGTCGACCTGTCCGATGAATGGAAACACATCGGGAATAAAATCGATTGGAGAAATCGCATACACCACCGCAGCACCGAAAAGCGCTTTTTCGGTTATCGGGACACGGTTATCGATTAGCAGGTTTGCGCACAGCCGGACCATGTTTGGCAAAAACATCAGGAAGTTTTTCATCCTTCCCTTGGTGTGTTTCTTTTGTTTTCTTTTTTTAATTCTGGCTGTCTTTGGCTTCGGCATTCTACTATTCTCCATTTAACATTAAGCGATTATCAATTATCATTTAGCAGAGAATTGGTCATTTAACAATTCTTGCAGTTAATAATTCAAATTGATCCCTGCTTGCGGGCACCGGCAAAAGTACGATGACATTTTTCCGATTCTGTTTGCCGATTGATTGATCCAGATAACAAATGATCCTCGATCAGTATTTATTGTTAAATGTTTCCGGATAAATCACAAATGAAAACATGATCCTGAAAAACATAAAAGAAAGGGCCGCCTTAAACCCCCGCCGCATTATCCTTCCGGAAGGAGAAGATTCCAGAACGATTCAAGCAGCGGAATTGTGCGTAACGGAAAAAACCGCAAGTATCACCCTCTTGGGGCGCGAAGAAGTCATTCGTGAAAACGCCCGTGCTGCAGGAGCTAACTTAAACGGCGTATACATTTTAAATCATCGTTCGGCATCGGATTTCGAGAGTACGGCGAGATATTACCATGAGTTGAGGCGTTCAAAAGGAGTCACGCTTGAAGAAGCGGAAGAGGCTGTCCGGGACCCTCTTAATTACGGCAATCTTCTCGTCCGGCTGGGTAAGGCGGACGGAACGGTTGCGGGTGCCGTTAACTCGACGGCCAATGTCGTCCGTTCAGCGCTTCAGTGCGTTGGAGTAAAACAGGGATTTAAGACCGCGTCGTCCTTTTTTCTGATGGTCGTCCCAAATAAAGATTTCGGCCACCAGGGTGCGATGCTCTATGCCGATTGCGGGGTGGTTATCGATCCCGATATAAATCAGCTCGCCGAGATCGCAATCGCATCCGCCGAGTCATTCCGCTTACTTGTCGGGGTTGAACCAAGGGTCGCGATGCTTTCGTTTTCTACCAAGGGGAGCGCAAAACACGCACTGGCGGAAAAAGTAATCGAGGCGACAAAGACCGTCAGGGTGCGAATGCCCGAACTCGAAGTAGACGGTGAACTTCAGGCGGACGCGGCATTGATCCCCGCAGTTGCGGCTAAAAAGGCCGAGGGTTCGCGCGTTGCCGGAAAGGCAAACGTACTTATATTCCCGGATCTAAATGCGGGCAACATCGCTTACAAGCTGACCGAAAGATTAGCCGGCGGGATCGCTATCGGGCCGATCCTCCAGGGACTCGAAAATCCATGCAACGATCTTTCCCGCGGATGCACGGTGGAAGACATTGCGACTGCGGTTGCGATAACCGCAGTTCAGGCCCAGTCCCGACGCTGAGAACCGTGTTTGACGGCCCATTTGACCCTCCCTCGGCGGACATTTGACCGTAAATAACGATATTAACAACCAAATTTTAAGTTGACAACGATTTGTTAAAACGATTAATGTTTGTTTATACCGCTTACCCCCCATTTAACTTATTAAGATGGTTACCGTTAAATTTGGAAATTGGAGTTTTGGTTTCGGAGCTAAATCGTTACGGGGACGCAGACGTCCGTTGGCGCTGGTGATTCTTGACGGATGGGGATACTCCGGATCGAACGGTAATGCAGTCTTCCCTGCCAAAACCCCGAACTACGACCGCCTGTCAAAGGAATTTCCGGGAACCCTGCTGGCGGCTTCCGGTCCGCGGATTGGATTGCTTCCGGAGACGCCGGGAAACTCCGAAATCGGTCATCGCATCATCGGAGCCGGACGAGTTGTCGAAACCAAACGAACGAGAGTGTCAAACGCGATAAAATCCGGGGAGTTTTTTGATAACAATATCCTAAAAGGCGCTTTCGCGAGAGCGCGAAAAAGACAAGCGTCGGTCCATCTTGTCGGAATGATCTCTGATGACGGTGTGCATTCTTCACTCGAAACTCTTTTCTCGCTTCTAAGAATGGCGAAATCGGAAGGATGCGTAAATCGCGTTTTTGTTCACGGAATTCTGGATGGCCGTAATGGTGCCCCCCAATCGGCCGATACATTGGTCGAATTGGCGGAGATCATGATGGCTGAGATCGGTTGCGGGAAGTTCGCAACTGTCTGCGGGCAGTACTATGCGATGGACCGGGCTGAAAACTGGGGAAGAACCGCCCGGGCATTTACGATGCTCGTTCATTCCGACGGGGAACGCTCACCAAACCCTGCAATGGCGATCCGCAACGGCTATCTGAGAGGACTCAGTGACGATTTAATCGAACCGGTCGTTATTGAAGAGAAACCGGGCACCGCCGCTTCGATTAATGACGGCGATTTGGTCATATATTTCAATCACAGCGCGGGCGGGATGAAGCAGCTCGTCAGATCGCTTTCGGTTCGTTCTTCAGAGTCAGAACCCGCAACCCGAAAACCGATAATCGATAGTGTCTGTATAGTCGAATACGACGAGGATTTGAAATTGCCGATCGCGTTCAAGCTTCGGGGTGAGACCAATGTCCTGGGTAAGGTTTTTGCAGATCATGGTGTTGTAAATTGCCGATTATCGGCGATCGAAAAACACGCCCATGTCACGTATTTCTTTAACGGCGGAGTCGAAACCAAGCATCGCGGCGAAAGACGCGTGATGGTTCCCTCATCTGAAATCGCGTCATTGACCAAAAAAACGGAGATGGCCTGTTTTCAAGTCACGAAAAACCTTTTATCAAGGCTTGAAGCAGGTGAAGACGACGTTTATATCGTAAACCTGGCATCGACGGATTTACGCAGCCATTCTGACAGTCAGAAAAAATCGGTTGAAGCGGTCGAGTTTGTGGATAAATGCATCGGTGAAATAGTTAAAAAGATTCAGGATATAGACGGTGTTGCGCTGATAACCTCGGATTATGGAAATTTCGGGGATATGCCCGGCGCCGAATCCAAGCACACTAACAACGGTGACCCGTTGAATTCCGTCCCATTCTACCTGGTCGCAAAGAATCTGAACGGAATGAAATTACGTGAAAACGGCGCGCTTGAGGACATTGCGCCAACAATCCTCGGAATTCTCGGAATCGAAAAACCGGTCGAAATGACCGGCAATGATCTGCGCCAAACGGATTCGCATCAGTGAGCTTGCCTAAGACTCCCGAACAATTAATGGATGAAACGGAATTTGAAAACATTCTCGTAATCAACTTTGGCCAAATCGGGGATGTGATTTCAAGTTTGCCTGCGATGCAATGCATCAGAAACAGGTTTCCCAAATCGAAGATTACGGTAATGGTCGGTTTGACCGCAAAGGGAATAATCGAAACGACCGATTCCGTGGATCAAAAAATCGTCGTTGACCGCGTTGCGCTGCGCGACAGCAACAAATTTTGGTCGGTATTGCAGATTCTAAAGCTGGTACAAAACGTCAGGCGGCAAAGGTTTGATCTGGTGATTGACCTGCACAGCTTGTCAGAAACCAATTTACTAGGATTCCTTTCCGGTGCAAAAAGCAGATTGTTTGCCAATCGCGGAAACCGTTCGCTTGATTACCTTTCTAACTTCCGGCCGAAACCCCCAAAAGAAAACCCGGACCTGCGTCTTTCTGAAAGTTACCTGAAAGTTCTTGAACCGCTTGGAGTGAAGGCCGACCAAAACGATGTACGAATCCGGCCTTCTAAAAGCGATATCGAAAGGGTAAGGGACATTTTAACTTCAGATATGATCGAAAAGAAAGAACTTATCGGGATAAATCCCGGCGCGGGACATCCATCGAGGCAATGGAAGCTCGATAATTTTGCTAAGCTGGCAAAACTCACTTCTCAAAGAGAAAACGCGCAAATCCTCGTCTTTTGCGGGCCTGAAGAAAAACCGATGCAAGATGAAATCGAGGCGGCTTTCGGATCTGACGCAATCATTTATCGGGACTTGAATCTCCGGGAATTAACCGCCGCGTTTTCATTCCTCCAGATTCTGATCGGAAATGACACAGGGCCGATGCATCTCGGGGCAGCGGTCGGGACCCCTGTTTTGTACATAATGGGAAAAGAAGGTCCGTTAAATTATATACCGGCGAGCAGCAACTACCAGGTCGTCAGAAGCGGAACGCTTGATGAAATAAGCGTTGACGAGGTTTATCGCGCCGCCCTGAAACTATTGTGAATCCAATTATAGCCGCAACAATTTACCCGGAAGACAGATCTGCTTCAAAGTGCATAATTTGGATCCTGTTACTTGCCCTGCTGATTCCGGGATGTTCGGTATTTGATCCGGCAAAAATTGAAAGGCCGGCAACGAATTCCAATCAACCCGGCTTTGACCTGCCGTCAACGACCATCGAACTGGCCAAACCCCTTGAGACTTCCAGTGACCCCGCCGACCTGGCGCTGTGTAAAGAAATCGCAAAAACGTCGGCAAGCACTGATTTTCCTAAGTCCAGATGGGGCATAATTGTTATTGGCCTGAGTGACGGGCGGGTAGTCTGCGGACAGGATGCGCAAGGACTCTTTATTCCGGCGTCGATCCAAAAACTGATTACATCGGCCGTCTCTCTCGACAGGTTAGGCGGAGATTATCGGTTTAGGACGTCGGTCTATGCAAAAAAAAAGATCAAAAAAAACGGAAATCTCGACGGTGACTTGATTTTGTACGGCCGCGGTTCGCCGGATTTAAGTGACAAGGAAATCAGAGACCTCGTCTCGCAGCTCAAACGTAAAGGCTTAAAGCGCGTCAAGGGTAACGTCATCGGGGACGAAAGCTATTTCACCGGAGACGGGCTTGGAGACGGCTGGACCTGGAATTCCGTTCAATGGTATTACGGCGCCGCTGCTTCCGCGCTTTCTGTAAATGACAATCAATTACGGATCACGGTCGAAAACGGAAAACCAAAAGCCGGCCGGAGTTTTGTAGAACTCACAGGAGAATTGAAGCCGGTTGAAAGCATCGAAGCGATAGGAGTAAAACGAGAACTCGGTACAAACAAGGTCTATGTTTGGGGAAACGGCAAATCTCTCAATGCACGGATCGCCGTTAACAACCCGGCCCTCTTTGCCGCCAGAATTCTCAAGGAGAACCTGGAAAAAAACGGAATCCGGGTATCGGGCGGCGTGAAATCCTCCGACTGGAAAAACGGCAGATTGAAAACCCGATCGGCGGACGAGCTGGCCTCGGTCGAAAGCCGGGCGCTTTCTGACATTATCTACAAAATGAACAAGGACTCGGTAAACCTGTATGCCGAATTGATTCTCCGGACACTGGGCAGGAAATACGGGGATCAAGCACCCGACGCCGACCCCAAAATGCAAATACTTCGCGGCGATGACTCCGCCGGAGCCTCGGTGATTAAAAAATGGCTTAAGGAAAATGACATCGCCGACGGAGAATTTGCGGTTCACGACGGATCGGGTCTTTCGCGGCTCAATCTGATCTCACCTGAAACTATCGGACGGGTGCTGGTCTTCGCGGCCCAAAGCAAATTTACCGGTGCGTTCAGGAAATCACTCCCGGTCGCCGGCGAAAGCGGAACCCTCAGGGGACGTTTAACCAACGTACGCGGGAAAGTCATTGCAAAGACGGGCTCGATTACTCATGTCGACTCGCTTGCCGGTTATGCACGTTCGGACCGTGACACCTATGCGTTCGCGATCATCGTCAATAACGAAACCGGGAAGGCCGGAAGCGGGAAAACGATCGATCAGATCGCCGCGCTTTTAACCGGAGAATAGCCCCGGCGGTTACTCACGATAGTCCGATACCTGAGACCCGATTCTTCCGATCGGTCCCCTTTTGGCGGCTTTTTCTTTTTGTGATAATCTTAGCGTTTTCAGGCACCTGGAACGGGACGATCAGCTTTAAGATGATAGATGAATTGGCATTTGAAAACACCGAAGAGCGACGAAAAAACCGGCTCGACGGCAAGGGATGGGTCGAAGTAATTGTCGGTTCGATGTTTTCGGGAAAAAGTGAAGAACTTATTCGAAGGCTCAACCGAGCCAAGATCGCCCGCCAGAAGGTTCAGGTGTTTAAGCCAAAAATCGATGACCGCTATTCGGTCGAAGAAATCGCGTCTCATTCCGGGATGACCCACATTTCGAAACCGGTTATGACGGCCAAGGAGCTGCTCGCGCAGATTGACGAAGATACCGAAGTTGTCGGAATAGATGAAGGGCAGTTTTTTGATATGGAAGTCGTCGATGCGGTCAATGATCTCGCCAACGAGGGCAAGCGGGTAATTATCGCCGGCCTCGATCAGGACTATATGGGCAAACCGTTTGAACCGATGCCGCAGCTTCTTTCAATTGCCGAGTTTATTACAAAAACCCACGCCATTTGCGTTAAATGCGGAAATACGGCCAATTATTCGCAGCGCACGTTTGAATCCAGCCACCGGGTGGAAGTAGGCGCCAGCGGAAAATACGAAGCGCGCTGCCGCAAATGTTTTATACCCCATTCAGATAAGCCGACCCCGCTATAATCTAAAACCGGAGACTACGTTCAAGGACAACCGCGGATGACTTTTTCGTTCATTCGCCTGTCGGCGACTAGGACTTGCACGGTGGGATATAATGGTCTCGTTGATAAGCCCAGCTCTCTTAACTTTTTAATTTAGATCCAACGACACGGTTGGAAAGGAGCTAGACATGAACGAAACTGACAACATACGAATTGTTAAGGATGGTTACAAAAGGTTTACGGAAGGGGATCTTCCCGGACTGCTTAGCCTTTTTGCGAATAACATTGAATGGACAACTCCAACGCTTGAGCACGCGCCGTCTTTCGGCGGAAAGCGAAAGGGCGTTGAGGAGGTCAAAGAGTTATTTGCCTGGTTGGACGAAAATGAGGATTTTTCCAACTTTGAACCGCGTGAATTCATTGCCAATGACGACAAGGTAGTGGTGCTTGGCACATCTACTTCGACCGTTAAGAAGACCGGCCGCAGCTATACGGCCGACTGGGTACATATTTTCACCCTTAAAGACGCGAAGGTAACCAATTTTCTTGAGTTCTTCGATACGGCGACTGTCGATCGGGCTTTTCAAAGGGCCGAAACCGCCTAAGGGTGTTTCACAGGAAAGTTGGTTTTCTGTTAAGAACTCATCGGTTTTCGCGGGTAATATCCGGCTAACGAAATAGTAAGGATTGTTCCGGAAAACTGAAAACAAAAGCTTAAACTAAAATGCCGGGCATTCATAAACGAATGTCCGGCAAATTATTGACAGCATCCCAATATACAAGGCTTACGAAACCAGTTGACCCCGAAGATGTTCGACGACCGCGCAATGCTCATTCTGAGGGCTGAAGAGAATGATTTCCGCATCTTGACCGACTCTAACGCTGTGTCCGGGCGGCCAGTAAAAAAGATCGCCCCCGCGCACGATTTCCTCACGGCCATCGCTGTACGTCAGTGTCACGTCGCCTTCTATCAGGTAGCCCCAGTGGGGAGACTGGCACATGTCACCCTCCAAACCCTTGAGCAGCGGAGCGATATCGGTCCCGGCACCGAGTGAAAAATATTCGCCGGCCATCATTTGATAGGCGCTGGCGTCTCCAAAATCCAAAACCTGGCGCGCAACCGCGCCCGGTATATTGATCCTTTCAGGAACGTCTTTTTTGTTTATTCGCATGCGATTATCTTAACCCAGATTACTCATATTTCGAGAAAAATAATGCGTCTTGGAGGGTCCGCCTAACGTCGAGTTCCTATGCCAAACGGCCGAAACTTATGCCAACCAAGACGCGAATCTACTTTGCGGATTTCCATGCGATAACACCCACTTTAACCAGATCATCAAAATATCTTGCCACCCTTTCCAAACTAATCGGGCCAAATTCGGCAGAGAGCGCGTTGCGGATCTCGCTTACACTGAGGTTTCCATCGACAAAATTGACCATTTCAAACTTCTCACTGCCCGAAAGCCGGTTGCCGGGCTGCTGATACCAGTCAAGATCCCGGGCGGCGAGTTTGCTTTCCGGCAAACCAAAATCGAGCGGTCCACGAGTCAGCCTTACCGGAATCCGTTTGTCGGGGGCAAGGCTGAACTCCGCTTTTTGGTATCCCATCGATTTCGCGTTCTTTCTAAGAAGCGAGAGTAGAGAATGGTACTGTCGATTCAATTCCGCCCTCGCGGATTCAACCGCCCTGACGGCGTCGGACCCATCGTTGAAGTGGAGAATTGTTGATATAGTCTTATGCTCGCGACGATGGATTTGGCTCAACAGGTTCTCGGCTTCGGCAAACATATCGGCGGTGGATCCGCCCGATACGGTACCGTTTACAAGCAGCCCGTGTGCCTTCCCAAACCCCTGCCCCAATCTGCCCTGGCTGTTGGCGAGCGTTAGATAGACCAGCGCACCGGCATCTTTGTCGCTCAGGTTGGCCAAGAATAAAGCGGCTCCGGTGGCGAGAATTTCGGACCGTTCGAGTTCGACCGGATCTACCTTATCCGGAGTATCTTCCGAAGTGTGATGGGTGTAATCGGGATCATGGGAAAACATCACCGCCGGGATTTCGCGGTCGATAAACATCATGTGATCACTGCCGCCGGAATATGGGGTGATGCGGTAATTCATCGCGGAAAGACTCCCGCGGGGGGTGCGTATTTCCATCGAGTCAACCATCCGGGCCATGTTCTCGATCACGTCATTAAGGACCGATGGCGTCGAATCGGGCGAGCGGGTCAGAATCAGCTTTGAGTGAAGAATTTCGAGGTTCTCGCCGACCATATCCATATTGAGATTTGCCAAAAATCCGCCGCCGAGATCTTTGCCCTTAAGCTCGGGATGTTTGTCGATATAGGCCATTGTGCCGTACCACTCGGGAATCCAGATAAATCTCAAAGACCTCTTGGGCCTCGCCATACGGCCGCTGTCGATCAGCCTTTGGAGTGTCTCCGCAATATTCAGCAAAGCCGCCGAACCACTCGCATTGTCGTTGGCCGATTCCTTTGGATGATCGAGATGTGCGCTGAAGACGATTTCTTCGTCTGGTTTTTCCGAGCCGCGGATGCGGGCCACGATGACATCCATAAAATAGGGTTCAAGCCCGATTCCTTTTGCCTCCGCCTTCACAATTACTTTTTTGCCGGATTCGATCAGTCTTCGGAGTTTTACGCCCTGGCGGTTAGTCACATTAAAACCAAATGTAACTTTATTCAGTTCGTCAGTTTTGGGCCACATCCCGGTATAGGCGAGCATGTCAGGATATTGCTGTGCGCGTTCGTCATCGAGATAACAGACCACCGCTTTGGCTCCATATTTCAATACGGCCAGCCTGTGGACGATGCCGCCGTAACCGGTCGCCAAGACAATCTTTCCCTTGACGTCCTTACCCGCGTAATCGGCATCGGTGGTCCCGCTCCCGACAAAGACGAGTTCCGCCGTAACGTTGCCCGGGTTCGAGTATGTAATGAGGCTCATCGCAACCTCCGGGTAACCGACAATCCTTTCTTCAAAAGGTTCGAGCATCCTCAGTTCGGCCCAATCCATATCGAAACCGGAAGGCGACTGCCAGGTTTGATAGTGGATAATGCCGTCTGATTTGAACGATTCGACGTAAGCCTCAGTTTGTGCGAAACCCGATTTAAGGAGTTCGCCGAGTACATACTTACCGGAATCGCGAAACTGCCTCGAACCCTGTATTCTGCTGTGGCGCGTGATTTGAATGACGTGATCTTTGGCGATCTCACCGCTCAATTCCCCG
The DNA here is from genome assembly GCA_041576495.1 of Aridibacter sp. Lineage (GTDB taxonomy): Bacteria > Acidobacteriota > Blastocatellia > Pyrinomonadales > Pyrinomonadaceae > Aridibacter. Next base: position 17,400 of record JBFGKW010000031.1, read on the forward strand.
TGAAGCAAATCACGCAGTTTGGAGTCCAGCAGTTGGTCCTGAGCAGGCACCGCTGCAGCAGTGAATACAAACAACGCGAGAATAATATTGGCTACTTTCAAACCGGCACCTCCGTCTAATTGGTATTTACTATAGTAGACAATAAATTGATTTCGCAAAATCGGCCCGACGCCAATCACGGCCGTAAAAGTAATTTTTTATTTTTGGCTTAGCGAATTTATAATGCTCGCGGAAACGGGCTGCCAATGGAGCCAATTGTTGCACCTTTCCCGGTTGAACTATGAAATTACACGAATTTAAGGCTCTCACCTTTGACTGTTACGGAACACTGATCGATTGGGAGTCGGGAATAATCGACGGTCTGCGGCCGTTGACCGCAAAAATAGCGCCGGGCATTTCAACCGACGAGATTCTCGAAAGCCATTCTAACCACGAATCTTCGGTGCAGTTCGAAACGCCGTCAATGCTCTACCGCAAGGTTCTCGAAAAGGTCTATCTTCGCCTGGCGATGCAATGGGGCGTTTCTGCTGCTGCGGGTGAGGCCGCGGAATACGGGAATTCGATCGGTAACTGGCCGGTCTTTCCGGACACTCCGCCCGCGCTCAAATATCTGAAAAAACACTTTTCGCTTTTTATTCTCTCAAACGTCGACAACAAGAGTTTCGCCGCCACCAACCGCCGCCTCGAAGTAGAGTTTGACGGCATTTTTACGGCGGAAGATATCGGATCTTACAAACCGGCGGACCGCAATTTTGAATATATGATTGAAAAACTGGCGGACTTTGGTATCAAAAAAGATGAGATTCTCCATACTGCGGAAAGCCTCTTCCACGATCACGCGCCGGCAAACCGGCACGGGCTGAAATCGTGTTGGATCCATCGCCGCCACGGCAAGAAAGGATCGGGGGCAACGGTGCCGCTCGATAAAATCCCAAATTATGATTTCCGGTTTGAGTCGATGGCAAAGATGGCAGAAGCCCATCGGCTGAGCATCAAACAATGATCATTGAGCATCGAACAATGATCATTGATCATTGATCATTGACCATTCAGCATTCATCATTGACGATTGATCTTGAGCATTGTCCACCGCTCACTCACTGCTCACTGCTTACTGATCAAGCTTACTACTTTCGGTTGCTGTTTTTTTAATTGTTTCTTGAACAATCGCAGCAGCCGGTATGCCGTGTTCGAAAGGGAGAGCGATCCGTTACCGGCTTTCGGAGCGGTCACCCCGCGGGTTTCTGCATAAACAATTTTAGACGAACTGAAATAACTGCGGCGTTCCCATGCCGCCAGTCCCTTGAAATTCTTCCAGGCGCTTTTTGGCGATCGCTCCAGATAATATTCGAATGTTTCAAACGAAAAAAGCAGCACGTCCTTTTCAAGATAAAATTCGACCTGGTACTTACCGTATTCGTTAAATGCGCCGGCGACAATCCTTGTGAAATATCCGTCGGAAAATTTTGCGTTTATTTCGGTTCCTTCAAGCGAATTCAAACCGAGCACGTCCCCCTGAGTCAGGACGAAAAGTGAATCGCCGTCTTTCTCATAAATAGCCCCTGTTTTTGCTGCGATGGCCTCCTTTATGGCCGGATCGCCGAAAGTTTTGCGAGAATCGTTTTCCTGAGCGGTCGCCGAAAAAACGAGAAACGCGCAACTGGCGAACATCAAAACGATCCTATTGGTCATAATCAAACTCACCAAACTCACCAAACTCACCAAACTCAGCCAAACTCAGCCAACTCGCGAAACTCGCCAAACTCAGCCAACTCACCAAACTCACCAAACTCAGTCAACTAAAACCTTATTTATCGATTTTCATCGAATACATGATCGCGGCATAATCCTGTTTCCGGGCATCGAATTTGTCACCGCTGGTTGAAACCATAATGTTTAGCTGTTGATTCTGCCCTTGATAGTTACGGAACGCGATCCATTGAAAACGCCGCGGACCGCTTTTTTCTTCGGGCATCGCTTCGACCCATTCAACGCCCTTGATCCCGTCGATTTCGATCCACCTGACGTGTTCGTATTTGCCGTTCTTAAGCTGCTCAAGGGCGCTCGTATGGGTCGCATTCAGGCTTGTCTCCGACGGGAAACTCGAGGGCATCACCGAAATCGTTCCGATCAAGAATCCAGTCGCGGGGGACCCGTAATTAAAGGAAGTTTTTTTAACATCCATTTTGTTCCAGCCTCGCGGAACCCTAAATGTTATTCCCTGATCTTCCCATTTGGCTTCGCTTCCTCCTTCGAGAACGCTCTCCAGTTCCGGAGTCAGCTCGGCCTTATCGACCCCGTCGCCGTCTTCGCTCGATGTATCGGCAGCTTCGGAATCATCTGATTTCGTTTCCGAGTCAGAAGTTTCGGTTGCATCGGTTATCTCTTTCGTAATTCGCTCCGTCAGTCCGCAAAAGGAAAGTGCGAAAAATAGTACGCCAAATACCAGCAAAGATTTCATGATGTGCTCCTTTTATTTATTCTTGAGATTGTTATATTCTTACCGCATTTACTTTAGTTTGCAACAAAAATCAAATATTATTGTTATTCGGTTTCGTTGCGTGCAAACGGGACATTTTATTTTATCGGACCATCTCTGCCGTCATCGGCAACTAACAAATATGGGCGAGTATTTTTCCTTCACGATTTACTATTTCAAATTGCGATTCTACGTTTTTTTCGGACTTTACAAAACCACTAATCCTACCGATTTGCAATGGCGCTGGAGGCGTTGGGACCGACTCAAACATCGGGGCATACGCCGAATCTGATTTTAATGAATCCGGCCGCGAGGCGATTCTTCCCCCATCTTTAATAAAAAGTGATACCCGCACCCGGTTAATGGATCCAGTGGTGCAGTTGAGCCTTTTCTTGCATTTCCTGCTGGGTTTCGACCGGCATAAATGTCTGGTTTCCCCCTTCAAAAAAGAACGGCTGACGGCGGGTTTTACTCCCCAGTTCATTCATCGTCGCGGCCTCGTAGATTTTCCCGTTAAGCACAGTGTATTCAACAAATTCGCTCCGACGCAGATCCTTCAGAAGATCTCCGTCGATGATTACCAAATCGGCCAATTTTCCGGGTTCGATACTGCCGATCTGCTTATCCATACCTAAATGGCGGGCACCGTCAATCGTTCCCCCGCGAAGCGCCTGCCAAGGGGTAAAGCCGCCCTGCTCCATTATCCACAGCTCCCAATGAGAGGCAAGGCCCTCCCGCTGACCGTGAGCGCCGATATGAACACTAACACCTTTGTCTCTCAGGGTCTTCGCGTATCTCGCAACTTCAACGTGGTTATATTGATCATCCGGGGCCGTCGCGCGCCTGATTGCGCGTCCGTCAACCAAAAAGTGGGGCGTATATCGCATCAACCGTTCATTTTTCCAAACTTCGGTCCTGTCATACCAGTATTCTTCACCCATCAAGCCCCCGTAAGAGACAATAAAGGTCGGAGTGTAGCCAAATCTGGTGGCTGACCAAAGCTGGGTCAGATCGTTGTAACCACGCGCGATCGGGAGCGAATGCTCAAGGCCGGTATGTCCATCGACCAGCATCGTCACGTTCTGATGAAATTTTCCCCCGCCTTCCGGAACTACCATCATTCCCAACTTCCGCGCCGCGGCAAGCACCTGCTGACGCTGCGCGCGGGCGGGCTGGTTATAACTCTTGACCGAAATTGCGCCGGTATCTTTGAGGCGCTGAAGATGAAACAGCGCGTCTTCGTAACTATTGATAATCGCCTTGGCGCCGAGGGATTCCGCCCCATAGAGTATCGTGCCGGTCGAATAAATGCGCGGGGCCACGATCCGGCCGGCGCGCTGCAATTCCGAAGCTGAGAAAATCTCCGTCGTATCATTGGAAGGATCGTGGATGGTCGTTACGCCAAACGAGACGTTGGAATACATCGCCCAGTTTTGCTGCGGTATGATTTCATTCCTCCCTTGTGAGCCGTGTGCGTGGGCATCTACCAGTCCCGGTATTACTGTTTTGCCCCTGGCATCGACCACAATAGCGCCATCCGGTATGGTGACTTCGCCCGCCTTGCCGACCCGCGCTATCTTATTATCCTTAATCAGGACAACCCCGTTTTCGATCACTTCCTGCCGGTTTCCGGCGTCGCGCATCGTAATCACGGTACCGCCGACGATTGCTTTATAGCCGGACGGCCGGTCTGCCATCTGCGAAAACGAAAGGCTGATTCCCGCGCTGATCGGCTCGGGCAGTTTTTCCGGCGCCCCCGGAACAAACTCAAAAGAGTCTTTGATCGCCCGTTCGTAATATGTCGATCCGTTTACCCAACTCACCGTTTTATTGTCGGCGTGCCAGACCAGGGACTCACCCGCCCTGCTCGAAATCTGTTTGACAGGACCGGAGGTCATCTTGGGCCCAATCGTTTCGCGTTTACCGGTCTCAAAATAAGGCGCCACATAGGCATTGTACTGATGCGTAAAAGCGACCCATTTCTTATCATGGGATAGACGAAACTCGGTTACGCTATCCCCGCCGTAAAGGTGCTCGCGGCGGTCTTCGCCGTTTATGTCAACGCTCACCAACTGCAGCTCGGGATAATCGCTCCCCTGCACCGACTCGGTAAAATACAGGCGGCTATTATCTCCGGCAAAATGGGCATCCCAACCGGATTTGGATACGCGGAGATGCGTGCCGTCATCAAGATTGGCGATATATATCCCCGGCTCATTCGAATATTTTGGGCTCAACAGAAAGCCGCCCGTAAATTTGCGGTAGGTGATTAATTTTCCATCGGTAGAAAACGAAGGCTCGATATAGTGTCCGGGGAGTTTGGTAACCGTCTTTGCGTTCCCACCGTCGGCATCCACGATTCTAACGCTTCCGAGCATCTGGTCGTTCCAGCTTGTATAGACGATTTTCTTTCCGTCGTTTGAATAACGCGGGTAAAATTCGTCGTGTTCATCCTGTTTGGTCAGACGGCGGATCCGGCCCGATTTAAGTTCCTTTTCGTAAATTTTTCCGAGGGCTTGAAATAGAATCGACTTCCCGTCCGGCGATTTCTGTGCCCACCGCACCATTTTCACGTCAAAATTATCGGGTGCAACATTTACCTCGAACCGAACAGCGTCGGCATATTTGATCTGAGCACGAACGCGGACCGGGATATTGGTTACGGAGTTGTTTTCCAAAGAAAGTTTGTGAAATTTACCGCCCGTCCAGAATACTATCGCCCTCGAATCGGGAGTCCAATCAAAGTACGCAAAATAGCCTTCGGTGCCAAAACCCTCCTGCATGTCTCTTTCAAGCTCAAGGAATACGGGGTTTTCGATTCCCGTTTCAATATCTTTAATAAACAGCGCGGTCTTATTCTTGATTCTCCGGATAAATGCGACGCGCCTGCCGTCGGGTGCAGGTGTAGCGACGATCGCGCCGCCGGTGCCGCTAATGTAACGCTCTTCTGTTCCTTCCCCGATCTCATACCGGGTGATTGCAAAAATGGATTTGAGCGGGTCGCGATTATAACTAAACGTGCTTCCGGGAGTTATATCCTGGGTGTAATAAAGGTATTTCCCATCCGGTGAAAAGGCCGGATCGGCAATATTCTTTTGATCTTTTTTCCCGCTGGCGCGTTTCTTAATGACCAATCCTTCCCCGCCGGTATGATGGTAGAGCCATATTTCGCCCGCCGGGATACTACGGCTCGACATTATCCCTTTCGTGACGACTATGTACTGACCGTCCGGACTCCATTTCGGGCTGTGGATCAAATTCTTCTTTTCTTTACTTACTTGCCTGAGGCCGGAGCCGTCGATATTCATCACCCACAGGTTCGAAAGACCGTCGCGGTCGGAAATAAAAGCGATCCTCTTGCCGTCGGGGCTTACCGCCGGGTGAATATTCCAGGCAAAATCCTGCGTCAGCGATACCGCGTGCCCGCCGTTTATGTCTACCGCATAAAGATCGCCGAGCATATCAAATATCATTTTTTTCCCGTCCGGGGTGATATCTAGACTTGACCAGGTAGTTTCCTCGGTATCGATTGTGACCGTCGAAAGCTCAAATGGTGGATTCAATACATCCCATTTGTTCTTGTCATCTTTTTTGGATGCTTCGCTGCCAGGATCGGCAGTATTTTGAGCGGGCAGGCCAACCGCAAGAGCCAGCATAAACGTGATCACCGCGCCACTGAGATAAAAGACAACCTTTTTATTCATAATGTTTCCCGGTTTAAGACTATTTAATTCAATACTTGATTTTCAAACCTACTATACGAAAATGGGTTGATTTGGTCGAGAAAACGTTCAGCAGTAACCGTTTAACCGTTCACGAATGGTCATTCTCCGGTTCACCCCGACGATTGCGGTTTATTTTACGACACCGCGCTCCGAACGCTCGATGAAATCGATCAGGATATCGACTTCATCGCAACCGGTGATCTCTTCCCGGATTTGTTCGATCGCCTGCGACGTATTTAATTTGGAAGACAGCAAAAAATGAAATGCGCGGCGGAGATATTTCAGGGTTTCTCTTGAATAACCACTTCTTTTCAACCCCACGCTGTTGGCCCCAAAGCATTTTGCGTGGTTTCCCTGGATGATCGAATACGGCATTACGTCTTTCGATGCCATTGAATAGGCCCCGATAAAGCATTCGCGTCCGACCTTGCAAAACTGGTGAATACCCGTGTAACCGCCGATATAGACCTTGTCGCCAACCTCGGAATGTCCGGCCAGCGCAACCCCGTTTGCAAGCGTCGTTTCATTCCCGACGATACAATCGTGGGCAACGTGCGACTGTGCCATCAAGAGGTTATCATCGCCGACTTTTGTGACGCCGCCGCCGCCGACGGTCCCGCGATGTATGGATACAAATTCGCGTATGTGATTTCGACTTCCGATCTCGGTCACGGTCGGTTCCCCTTTGTACTTAAGATCCTGCGGAGCCTGACCTATTGAAACGAACGGGAATATTCTGGTTTCCTCCCCGATTTCGGTATGTCCGTCGATGACGACGTGGGATTCCAGGTAAACTCCGTCAGCCAAAACGACGTCGTCGCCGATAATTGAATACGGACCGATATGGCAATCGGCGCCGATTTTTGCGGTTGGGCTGACGATCGCACTTTCGCTTATAAATGCAGACATATTTTAAGTTAACGCAGCCAACACCGTCTGCAATCGGAGATCTGCCAAATTAGGTTTGATTACTGCTTTCGGGTTGAAATTTGCTGCGTACCCACGTTTAAAAGTCGGTGGGTACGGTTTAAATATGGCAACGCGCCGCCGCCGTCGGCGCATTGCCCAGGAAACGGGTTGAAGCGAGATTTTGCAGAATCAAGCCGTCTCGGTTTTATTATCCATCTTGCCCAGGACCACGCCGATTGCGCCGCCGGCAATCGCGCCCATCACGGTCGTGGCCACAATATCAACCAGAACCGGTAAGAACCCTATATACAAGACCCAGAAGGCCTCAAACATCGAGTTTATCCAAAGAGCGATCAAGAACGACACGATGGCGCCCACTTTTGCGCCGCCGGCAAATGTCCGGACACGCGCCCAATAGTCCGCTACAAACGCCAGCAACAGACCGTAAACAAGGTTTGCGACTCCGATCATCACCATATTCGGCGGCTCCCTTATCAATCCAACATACTGAACAGTATTTTCTTTCATGAAAGTCTCAAGCGCCAAACCGTAAATCAAGAACCCGAGGAAAAACATCACGATACCGCCGACAAAGCTAGCCACGATCAATCTAGTAACCATCTCATCCTCCGTTAAACAATTTAGTATAAAGCCGGGACCGAATCCTTAATATATGCCTGAAAACTATGACTTTTCCGTCATTTTGTCAATCTTTTCCAGTGTTTGAACAGCGGCGCGTGCGGATGATTGCCGACATCGAACTTGTCCCCAAAACGCATCGGTTTTGTTAGAAACGTCGTCCGGATTTGAGGCTCACCTAACATATGCCTGCGGGGCCGGTTTACTTTGATGCGTTATCGCGGTTCGCTGAACAACGGACAATTGACAACTTATTTGCCTGATCGGATCTGCCCGACGGCTAGTGCCCTGACACCGTCTTTCAACGCAAAATATTGCCTGATAGTTCTGAAAATGATAAGCTTTCGTCCGGAAAAAAAAGCCGTGGTTCGAGATATAATATGCTGCAACATACGAAGGTCAATAGTAACGGAAATAGAATCCTCGCGGAAACCTTCTTAAAGTTCGGTGAAGTATATTTTTACCAGTTACTGGAAAAACTGCCGGCCGGAGCTTATACGTGCGACCGGGAAGGTCACATTACCTATTTTAACGATCATGCCGCGCAGCTTTGGGGGCGCAGACCAAGCTTGAACGATCCGGTCGACCGTTTTTGCGGCTCGTTTAAGATTTTCACGATCGACGGCGAACCGATGAAACACGATGAATGCTGGATGGCCAAGGCATTGATCGAAAATCAAGGGTTCAACGGGTGTGAACTAATAATCGAAAAACCTGACGGGAAGAAGGTGACCGCATTGGCCCACGCGAATCCGATTCACGACGAGTCGGGTGAGCTGATCGGGGCGGTTAATGTGTTGGTCGACATAACGGACAGGAAACTCGCCGAAGATGCACTCAAGGAATCAAATCGTTCCAAGAACGAATTTATCGCCACGCTCGCACACGAACTTCGAAATCCGCTCTCACCGGTTCGTAATGCAATAAAGATACTGCAGTCAAACGACATCAGATCAGCTGAAACCGAATGGGCAATCGATGTACTTGACCGGCAAACTAAACAGATTACCCGTTTGGTTGATGATCTTATGGATGTCGCACGCATTTCCAGCAACAAACTGGAAATCTCAAGAAAACCGGTTGAACTGTCGGAAATCCTGGATGCTGCCCAGGAGGTAAGCCGTCCTTATATAGAAGAACGGGGACAGATATTTACGGTGACCTATCCCAAAAACAGGGTTTTTGTTAAAGGAGACCTGACACGCCTCACCCAGGCCGTTTCAAATCTCCTGAATAACGCCGCCAAATATACAAACCCCGGAGGAAACATCAGCCTTACCGGTGAAATAATCGGAGGCGAAGCTGTCATTTCGATCGAAGATACCGGAATCGGGATATCTTCAAAAAGCCTGCCGAGGATATTTGAGATGTTCAAACAAGCCGAACGCTCGCAGGGCCAGTCAGACCAAGGCCTTGGAATCGGATTAACACTCGCCAACCGGTTGATCAAAATGCACGGCGGAACTCTTGATGCGCAAAGCGAAGGAGTCAACAAGGGAAGTATTTTTACTGTAAGGCTTCCGGTCACGTCAATGCCCGCCCGCTCCGAACCCGCGGTTGAAGTCACAGAGTCTGCCGGACCGCAGGATAATGGGACGCGGATCCTGGTAGTCGATGATAATCAGGATTGTGTCGAATCTTTATCGATGATTCTATCAATGTGGGGAAATGATGTCCGGCGCGCATACGATGGATTGGAAGCAATCAAAACGTTTTCAAGTTTTGATCCCAGGATTGTGTTCCTCGATATCGGGATGCCCGGGATGAATGGCTGCGAGACCGCGCGGCGAATTCGTGAGCTTGGAAACGGAACAGATGTAAAGCTGATTGCATTGACGGGTTGGGGACAAAAAGAAGACCGTATCCGGTCAAAAGAAGCGGGTTTTGACCACCATCTCACCAAACCGGTTGATTTCGATCAGCTCGAATCATTGCTTGCCGGGTTGAAAACTTAGAATTCCGGATTTTCCGGCTGGTAGCCTTTGGTCCCAAACGATTACTTGTTGGGTTAGTCTAATTCCGAGCTGAGCCATATGCTCACATCCGCGAGGCTTTCACGCGAAATCTCGTGGGCCATTGGATACTCCTTGTACTTAAGCCGGATGGGCAGCCCCGAAAGCATTTCATTTGTTGCCCGCCCGTTATCAATCGTCAGCACCGGGTCGTAAACACCGTGGGTGACAAGAATCGGGAAGTCTCGTAATTCCGAAGTATCGTTTTGATCGGGAAGCATCTCCGGCATCGCGCGGCCGCTCATTGCGACCAATCCGGCGAACTTCCGCGGTTCTTTCAGCGCCGCACTGAGACCGATTATCGCGCCCTGGCTGAATCCGCACAGATAGATCCTGCCCCGGTCGGGATTGTGTTCGTTGATGAGTTCCCCGATAAACTCTAAAAGCATTTCCCGGCTTTCATAAAATTGTTTGACATTTATGCCGATGTTATTTGGCTCGATGGTCAGCTCAAACCAGGCGTAACCGCCGTACGGCAGCGTAAACGGCGCGCGGGCGCTGATGATCAAAAAACGCGGATCAAGAAACGGCGTGATGCCAAACAGATCGTTTTCGTCGGCGCCGATTCCGTGAAGGAGTATCAACATCGGAGGGTTGTCGGCGGGGGTATCGGGTTGTTTGTGACGATAGTTAAGGATCATAATTTATTTGAAGTATCAGTTAGCCGGCGGTGGTGAGCGAGTTTTTCATATTCCGACTCACGGGTTTCGCTTCTTACTTAGCTGCCTCTGCCTTTCATAATACTCGAATATCTCTTTCGCCGTCTTAATTCCGACGATCGGCGCAAGCTCGTCAACGGTCGATTTGGCGACCCGTTCGATCGAGCCCATTTTTCTTAGAAGTCTAAGCTTCCGCGTCTTGCCGACACCCGGAATTGCGGTCAGCTCAGAAGTAAAATCACGCATCTCCCGGCGTTTTCGGTGGTATTGAACGGCAACCCGATGCGTTTCATCCCGTATCTGCTGGATCACGCGAAACATCGGTGAGGTCGGTTCAAACTCGATCGGCTGATCTTCACGGCCCTTAATCAACAGGTGCGAGATTTCGTTGTGTTTGCGCGGCGGTTTTACCAGCCCGACTAACGGAATTGCTTCCAGATCGAGCTCCCGCATCGCGGCCGCGGCGGCAGACAGCTGGCCCTTTCCGCCGTCGATGAAGATCAGGTTCGGAAGCGGCGTGTCTTCTTCCACCGCTCTCCGGTATCTCCGAAAGACTGCCTCGTTCATCGAGCCGAAATCATCCTGGCCTTCAATGGTCTTTATCTTGTAGCGGCGGTAGCGGCTGCGGTTTGGTTTGCCGTTTTCGAACGCGACGATCCCGGCGACGTTTTCCGAACCCTGAATGTTTGAAATATCAAATGAATCGATCCGCTCCGGGAAATAAGGAAGTTCGAGAACCTCCTGCATTTCTTCGAGTACGATCTCCATATCGGGTTTGAGGACGCGAAATCTTTGTTCAAACGCGTGTCTGGCGTTGGTTTCAACCAACAAGACCAAATCGCGTTTTTGACCGCGCTTCGGAATCCGGATGTGAACCCTTCTCCCCCGTCGGTCAGTCAGGATCTTTTCGAGTATTTTCCGGTCTTCGAAGGCGTGCGGGACGTTTATCTCAAGCGGCACGTAATCGGTCGAGTAATACTGCGCCAACACTTCACCGAGGAATTCCGAAGGATCAAAATTCCCTTCATCGAGATCCTCCCAGAAAAACTCGCGCCGCCCGATGATCTTTCCTTCCCGCATTGTAAAGAGCTGAAGGGCAAGCCGCGGGGTGCCTTCCTCGCGATAGTAACCGAATATATCGATATCCCGATCCGGTTTGGTGGCCATCTTTTGATTATCGTCGAGGGCGAGAACCGTTTTTGACATATCGCGGAATTTGGCGGCGAGTTCGAAATTGTGGTTCTCGGAATAGTGCCACATACGCTTTTCGAGCGTACCCGCGAGTTCGTTGTTTTTTCCGTCCAGCAACAGGATCGAATCTTCAACCGCCTGCTGGTATTCCTCGGGTCCGCAAAGTTCCCTGACACACGGACCGAGGCATCTCTTGAGGTGGTATTCGAGACACGGCCTCGGTAGCTTACCGTCTATTTCGATCGTGCAGGTCCGAAGCTGAAAGGTGCGGTTTATCAGATTGAGTGTTTTCCGGGCAAGGTTTGCAGGCAGGAAAGGGCCGTAGTATCTGGCTCCGTCTTTCAGAATTTTGCGGGTTATGACCGCCTTTGGGAATGGTTCGTTGGTAATTTTGAGATGCGGATACTGCTTGTCGTCTTTGAGCATCACATTGTACCGCGGTTTGTGTTTTTTGATGAGGTTAGATTCTAAGACAAGGGCTTCGGCCTCGCTGTCGACGACGATAAACTCAAAATCGGCGATGAGTTTCATCAGCCGGTTTGTTTTGTGTCCCTTACCTTTACCTGACTGGAAATACTGTCTGACCCGGTTGCGCAGGTTTTTGGCCTTGCCGATATAAATGATTTTCCCTTTCTCGTTTTTGTGAAGGTAAACACCGGGGTCAGCAGGGATTTTCTTAAGTTTGTCTTTTAGAGCCACCCAAGAATATTAACGCTTAGTTGCGAAGTAAACAAAATGCGGTGAAGATTGATAATCGGCCCTTGGCCGTCTTGCTTTCTACTTTTGCCTTTTCCCTTTCAACTTTTCCCTTTTCCTTTTTTTTCCCTTTTACTTTTTCCTTTTTACTTTTTACTTTTACCTTTTCCTTTTGCCTTTTCCCTTTCTACTTTTTCGCTTTTACTTTTTACTTTTTACTTTTCACCTTTTACTTTTTACCTTTTACTCTTTCCTTTTTCCTTTTCGCTACGCGTCCACTTGCTCAAGCGTCATATCGTCACTTTGTTTGGCCTCAATACGCCCTTTGCTGTCACGGCAGAATTCGACTACCAACTCGGTAAACAAATCCGGCTTTTCTTCTGCCGGAATGTGCCCGCAGTCATTAAAAATGACGAGGCGGGAATTTAGAATCAGGTCGTAAAGCTTTTCGCCGGTTTTTTTCGGGATGACGGTATCGTTGTCGCCCCAAATCAAAAGGGTCGGATTGTTTATCAGATGAGCGTCTTCTTCGATCCGGTTGGCATTCCAATTTCGGGATGTCGTCAGCAGCGAATTATGACCGTCTGCCGATTTGATGGGCCTGAGGACCGAGTCTATCCTTTCTTCGGTGATGATATCGTGATTCGTCGAATCGATTGCGTGCTGCATCCGGTATTTCAAAAATACCCGGGAATCGACAAGAAACGGTGTGATCACTTCTCCGACACCCGGGAGATTCGCGAGCTTCAGGACGGGACTACCCTTTTTCGGATCATCGTTTATTACCGAGCCGACAAGCACCAGTTTTTCGACGCGTTCCGGATAATCTAGGGCAAACCAGGATGAAACCGCGCCGCCGTAGGAACTTCCGACAATTGTTGCCTTTCCAATTCCCAAGCGGTTCATAAACCGCAGCAGCATTCGCGATTGTGAAGCAATCGTATAGTCAAACCAGGCCGGTTTTTCGGAAAAACCGTAGCCGATCAAATCGACCGCAATGACATGAAAGTCTTCATTCGCCAACAACGGAGCAACCGTTTTCCACACGTATGTTGAAGCCGTGTACCCGTGGATGAGAATCAAAGTCGGATTGTTTGAATCGCCGAATTCCTGATAATGGAGTTCGACTCCGTCAACCTCTATAAACCGTGAGTTTTCGGAATGCGGAATCGAATCCGCGTGATCTTCAAAATTTACGGTCGAAGGACGGGTAAGCATCTTCCACGCGACTGCCGCGCCGAGCGCGCCGCCAACACCTATTGCGATATGTTTCTTTTTCATTTTTTATTCCGGATTTCAGCGTAATACCTGAAAATTGCGGGATAACCGCCTCGGGAAATATCGAGTTGATAAGTTTGATTATTTGATTTCCAGACGTCCTCGATCGTTTTCCCCGGCTTTATTATAGCCACATTATCTGATTCGAGTTCAACAATATTCGCCACTTTTTCTTGATACACGACACAACCGCTCATTTTCATAACGGTATCGTCACTGTTCACCAAACGCCTGAAGCTCCGTTTAAAAAAGACATAATCCGTAAAATATATTCCGCATAAACCGTAGAGCCGGCCGGCGGGAGTCCCGTTTCTCAGTATCGACTTAAATGCTTCGTCCGACTTATTTTCCTTCAATAACAGTCCAAAATCGATGATATGTCCCGATAATGCGCCGCGGAAACCGACGTGTGAATCTTCGAAACGATGCCTCTTGGTCTTTGTTAGACAGGTTACGGCAGAAAGACCATCCGGGGTTGAATTTGTCCCTCTTTTTGATCGAAAATTCCGATCGCGACGAGGTTACACTCCTCATCAGTCAACCTGACATATTGAACGCCCGCCCCATCAAAACTTGCGTCAACTTTCAACCCGTTCGAGATTCGGCTTAATTCCGCCTGATCAAGTGTTTTCAAAGGAAGATGCGAGACGGATTCGTTCATCGAAATTAAGAAATCACCGGATTCCGCGGCCGAAACCTTTCTTTCTAATTCTTCTAATGAGACGGCTTGTGAGATGCCGAACTTCCCTGCTTTGATTCTTCGGAGTTCGGCGAGATGACACCCGGCACCGATTTCGCGTCCAATATCTTCGGCGAGGGTTCGGATGTATGTTCCGGCGCTGCACGTGACGGAAAGGAGGAAGTCCTGAGTAGGGGGCGTGTAGTTGATCCGCGGTCCGTTATCTTCACGCTGCTCGAAGCTGCCTGACGGGCGCGTTACTGCCGGGAATTCTTCTAAAATCTCAAGTTTACTGATATTTACGTTGACCGGCTTTCGCTCGATCTCAATCCCTTTCCGCGCCATTTTATAGAGCTTTTGGCCGTCGACCTTTTTGGCCGAATACATCGGCGGTATTTGGTCAATCTCGCCCGTAAACTTTGGGAGAATATGACTTAATTCGCGATACTTAATAGGTGATTGGCCGCTGAGTTCGCGCGGTAATTTAAGCCGTGCGCGAG
>JBFGKW010000032.1:0-30560 GCA_041576495.1 Aridibacter sp.
GACCGACACCGGACTTGTCCGTCAGTTATTTTTGGTACCCGTCAAAAAACGTCGACCAGAATCAATTCAACGAGGAATTAATGAAGTTAATCCATAAAGACGGCCGGGTTTTTTTGAGCTCGACCAAAATTGACGGAAAATTTGTCATACGAGCCGCCATCCTTTCATTCCGCACGAAACTCGCAACGATTGATCGGGCAGTCGAGATGATTGAAGATGCGAGAAATACGCTGGTCAAAAAATTTTCGGAATCAACGGAGTGCTTGAATTGACTGAAAAATACGACAAGATAAGCGGTCATTACAACAAGACGCGAAAAGCCGACAGACTAATCGTCGGGCGCCTTTTCGATCATCTCAATTGTAAACCTGGCGGCACCTATCTTGATATCGGATGCGGAACCGGAAATTATTCGATTGCCCTTAGCGGATTTGGGATCGATTTGATAGGCGTCGATCCGTCTCCCGAAATGCTCAGACAGGCACGCGTTGGTAACAAAAAAGTCGAATGGAAGACGGGGCGTGCCGAGGAGATTCCCCTTGAAGATATGTCGGTCGACGGATGCTTCGCCGTGCTGACAATCCACCATTGGAAAGATCTGGATCGCGCTTTCCGCGAAATCAACAGGGTTATCAGGCAAGGCAGTAGATTCGTCATTTTTACGTCTTCCGCTGTTCAAATGAGAGGGTATTGGCTTAATCGCTATTTTCCGGCTATGATTCGGGCCTCCTGTCAGCAGATGCCGGAACCGGATCTTGTCAACCAGTATCTTACGGGGAATGGATTCAGCGTACTTGAAACAGAAAAATATTTTGTCCTTGAAGATGTCGCGGATTTATTCTTGTATTCCGGAAAACATAACCCGGCAATATACCTTGACCCCGTAATCAGACGAGGAATTTCGTCATTTTCGCTTAGCTCGGCGGCAAATGAGATTAAATCCGGACTTATTCAATTAGCGGCGGATATTGAATCGGGAAAGATCGATACGATAATCAAGGATTATGAAAACGACTCGGGAGACTATCTCTTTCTGATTGCCGAAAAGATTAATCCGAATAATGCATAAAAAAAGGCAGGCATATGCCTGCCTTTATCTCTAGTTAGCTACGCGGTTTTCGACTCAGTCTTATCAGTGCGGTTCGGCTGGGGTGTTGTTCGGAGATACGGTTTTACCTTTGTAAAGCCGGCGGGGAATTTAACGGACGCTTCTTCGTCCGTAATTGTCGGAACGATGATGCAATCATCACCATCCTTCCAGTTGACCGGCGTAGCGACACTGTAATTCGCAGTCAACTGCAGGGAGTCAATCACCCGCAGGACTTCATCGAAATTGCGTCCGGTACTGGCCGGATAGGTAATCGTCAGTTTAACTTTCTTATCCGGTCCGATCACGAATACCGATCGAACCGTAAAAGTATCGTCAGCATTCGGATGAATCATGTCATAAAGGTCCGAAACCTTCCTATCGGAATCCGCGATAACCGGGAAGTTCACCGCTATCCCCTGGGTTTCTTCGATGTCTTTTAACCAACCCTTGTGTGAATCCAACGGATCAACACTGAGCCCTATCGCCTTAACATTTCTTTTTTCAAACTCGGGTTTTAGTTTTGCTGTGTAACCCAGTTCGGTTGTGCAAACCGGAGTGTAATCTTTTGGATGTGAAAATAATACCCCCCAGCTATCGCCGAGCCACTCGTGGAAATTTATTGTTCCGTCAGTAGTTTCAGCCGTGAAATCTGGTGCTTCGTCTCCTAATCTGATCGCCATTTTGTCTAACTCCTTTTACGTGGGGAACTCACCGCGGTCAAGTGACTTGCGGACGCGGTGAAATATCTGATGAAAATACGGTTAATCACCGTCGAAGCATATACGGTCAAGATCGTAAGCAATTTCGAACGGGAATCAGCCGAGCGTCAATACTATTCTACTTATGATACGTCGAATTTTAAGATCAGACAACAGAAATTGGAATTTGATTTGGGTAAACGCAATTGTTGAAGGCATGGCTGACGTAGATCGGCCGTAAACCCGAGCACGAGCTCAATTGGTTTCGAAATGCGCGCGAATCATGACTGAGATTCAACGTCCGCTTTTCGAATTCGCAAAAGCTGTATCCTTTTATCTTCCGCCTTGAGGATTTCAACATCGATGCCGCGAACGGTAAGTCGTTCTTTGACCTTTGGGACGTAGCCGGCTTCGGTAGTAACCAACCCGGCAATTGTTGTGAAATCATCATCGTCAATTTCCATGTCGAATAGCCTTTCAATTTTTCCAATTTCGGTTGAAGCCATTACATCATAATATCCGTCTGCGGACTCCACGATCTCGGCAACTTGTTCGTCGAGATCTTCGTCCTCGATCTCACCTACTATCTCTTCCAGAATGTCTTCAACTGTGACAAGTCCCGCAACGCCGCCGTATTCATCAACCACCATCGCAATCTGGACGTGGTTAAGCTGCATATTCTTCAACAGTTCGGAGACCGATTTGGTTTCCGGTACGAAATAAGTCGGCCTCAGAATTTTCCCAATTAACAATTTTTCCTGCTCCTCAGCCCAGGCGTTTAAAATATCACGGACATAAATAACACCTTCGATATTGTCTATATTCTCGTTATAAACCGGTAGCCGGGAAAACTTCTGCTCAATCATCAAATCACGGGCGTCCTCGATCGTAGATTCGAGCGGAATTGCTACGATGTCCGTTCGCGGAGTCATAATTTCATCGACTTCGGTGTCAGTAAACTCGACCATTTTCTCGATCAGTTCGCGTTCTTCTTCTTCAATAATTCCTTCCGCTTCACCGACTTCCATTAAGGCATGAATATCATCTCCATCGTCGTCGTTTTTCGCTTCTCCGGATTCCGGAAGCACATCGGGCTCATCAGTAGAAACCTGGCGTCCACGAAACGAGGGTTCGAACGGATCGGCTATGAAAGGTAATATGTTGTAGATCGGGCGCATCAGCGGGAGCAGGAGAATAAGTTTTCCTTCGGGATTCGACAACGTGATGAAGCGCGGAATAATCTGTCGAAATACTACCGATAAACCGAGGCCGATTAACAAGGAATAGGCGAGCATTTCCAATGAAGTTTGAAAGAACCGGTAAACTATCAGCACCACAATTACTGAAAAGACTATTAGAATAATTTGAATCGCGGAAGAAAGCGCAAACCGGAAGCGCGGGCGATTTTCCGTTACCTCTCTTAAAAATTCAATTGACCGCTGATTCTTGTTTTCTTCGGCGTCACCAAAATGTTTACGAAGGCTGACATCACTGAGTTGAGAGAAAGCCATATCTACCGATGCAAGAATCGTTAGTGAAAGCAGTAGAATGATTGCGATGGCTATCTCGATTTCCATAATTTGCTAATCTCAATTTGATCCGGGATAAATTTCTGGGGGTAAAGGTTAATTTCGATTGACCGTTGCGTTGATTGATTGCAAAAAAGTTAATTTTAACCCGCTTCGCTTTCACCCTTTACTGGATAATGACAAACCGAATGTTGGCTTCAAAACAATATCGGTAAGTTGATCAGCCCGGTTATAAACGAGCTGAGGCCGCAATCATTTGAGTTCAAGTGAAAAAAATTTCAGACTCCTGGCGGGGGAGGAGAACGCCGATGGGTTTGAGAACCTGCTAACCATTTTTTGCTTCCTCATCCACTGCCCAAATAAGTTTTCCACTCACCGGTTTTATATTCTGCGCCGGAAATTTCTCCGGATAGCGTTCGCCGCTCAGTACCTCATTGAGGGCTCCCGCCTTTTCGCTGCCGCTCACAATAAAAATGATATTTGAAGCGTTATTGATCGTTGGGAACGTTAACGTCAGCCTGATAGCATCAAGTTTCTCAACGTAATTTGACACCGCCAATCGCTTGGTCTCAGCAAGTGCGGTTGATTGCGGAAAAAGCGACGCGGTATGCCCATCTTCTCCCATTCCCAGCAAAATCAAGTCAAATTTGGGAAGCTCCCCTTTTTGAAGATCAAAGAACTTAATCAGCGTTTTCTCATAAGCTTCCGCAACTCCAACGGCGTCAATGATCTCGGTACGCCATCTGAGAATATTCTTAGGCTCTATCTTTAATGGCTTGAGCATCGTTTCATTTGCCATTCGAAAGTTACTTCGGTCTGACATTGGTGAAACGTCCCGCTCATCACCAAAAAAGAAAAACACTTTAGACCAGTCGAGTTCACGCCTGAAATCGTCGCCGGCCATAAGCTGGTAAATCTGTTTTGGCGTATTACCGCCGGCAAGCGCGACGACAAATCGTCCGTTTTTTTTGATCGCCTTTTTGCCAATTTTGACAAATTCTCCGGCGACAAAATGACTCAACTCGGTCAGATTTTGAAAGACATTTAAGTTCTTCATTTAATCAATAGTATTCTTCCACGATTTTCCATCGGTTTCCAACAGTTCATCCGAGTCTTTCGGCCCCCAGCTCCCCGATTCGTAATTCGGGAAGTCACGGGCCGGAATAGCGTCCCAGACGTCCAAAACAGGTGATACGATTCGCCAGCTGGCTTCTACCATATCGGCCCTTTGGAACAACGTTGCATCGCCAATCATACAATCATAAAGCAGTCGCTCGTAGCCGGTTGAAACGGTTTCGCCAAAATGCTCGGAATAATCAAAATCCATATCAACGGATCCCATCTTTACGAGCGGGCCCGGTATTTTTGCTCCGAAGTGGAGCGTTATTCCCTCATCGGGCTGGAGATGAAGGACAATTCTGTTAGTCGTCAGTTTTTCGATCGTCGTATCTCGAAACAAGACAAAAGGCGCACGCTTAAACTGTATAAGAATCGTTGTATGCTTTTTTGGCATTCTCTTGCCCGTTCGAACGTAAAACGGCACATTTGCCCAACGCCAATTGTCTATCGTAAGTTTTAACGCGGCGAAAGTTTCGGTTTCCGACGCCGGCGGTATGTTCTCCTCTTCCAGGTATCCGCAGACGGTTTCGCCATTTATTTGGCCGGGGCCGTACTGTCCCCGGATCGCTTCCTTGAGCACGGCTTCGGGCGTAAACGGCGGAATCGCCTGCAGTATTTTAGCCTGCTCATCACGTACTGCGTTAGCGTCAAATGAAACCGGCGGTTCCATTGCAGTGAGCGTGATCAGCTGGAATATGTGATTTGGAATCATATCACGCAAAGCGCCCGCTCGGTCATAATAACCGCCCCGCTTTTCTACTCCCAGGTCTTCGGCGACCGTGATCTGAACATGATCTACATAATTCCGATTCCAGATCGGCTCGAATATACTGTTGCCAAATCGAAATACCAAGATGTTTTGAACCGTTTCCTTTCCGAGATAATGGTCAATCCGGTAAATCTGGTCCTCATCCAGAAGCTTCAGAAGATCATTGTTAAGTTCCTGCGCAGACTCCAGATCACGCCCAAACGGTTTTTCGAATACAAACCGACGCCAATTTTCACCGGATTCCTTTCCAAGCCCGTTTTTACACACTTTTCCGGTGACATTCGCGAACAGCGACGGCGGTATTGCGAAATAATAAAAATAGTTTTCGGGAATTTTATGAGTTTCCGTTACTTCCCCTAGCAGATTTTTAATATCCGAATAGAGCGCCTTATCATCATCAAAGTCACCACCGGTATAATAGGTCCGTTCTTCAAACCACTTGATCAACTTCGGATCGAAATCTTTGCCGACAAAAGCCTTTAAGTCGGACAATATCTGTTTACGAAAAGCGGCGCCGGATAATTCCTGTCGCCCGACCCCAATTATTGCAAAGCTGTCAGGCAAGAACTCATCCCGGGCCAAATAATAAAGGGCGGGAAACAGTTTTCGCTTCGTTAGATCACCCGTTGCACCGAATATCACCATCACACACGGGTCAGCGCTCTTCTGTTGATTGATCATAATTATTGATCGATGCCAAGTTTAGCACGAAGCTCGATTTCTAAATCATTCATTTTCCCGTCGTCACGTTCGTGATCGTAGCCGCATAGGTGCAGGATGCCGTGAAGTATCAGTTGTTTGATCTCGATCACAAGGGGGAGTCCGTTTTCGGCAGCCTGAGCTTTTGCCCGTTCAAGGGAAATCGCGATGTCTCCCATGAAATCATTTTGTTTCTCAAAGGCTTCTCCCGAATACGGGAATGACAGGACATCAGTTGGAGTATCTTGGCCCCTGTAAACGTTATTGAGCCTTGCAATTTCATCGTCACTTAGGAAGGCGATTGATACTGACTTTTTGGTCGTTTGCGGAATTGCGTCGATCGTTCGCAGCACAAAACGGTCGAGTTCATCCGACGCGATTCCGTTAATTTTCTCCTGACCCACGATTACAGACATTTTATCAACTTATTCGCGCGGCCGGCTGTTATTCTCAGAATGAGCTTCGTAGGCTCGGACGATCATTTGAACGAGTTTGTGGCGGACGACATCTTTTTCGTTAAAATACGTAAATTCAATCCCCTCGACGTTGCCGAGGATATGCTGCGCTTGAATGATTCCGCTTGTTTGCCCCCTCGGAAGATCGATTTGCGTCTGATCTCCCGTGACTACTGCTTTTGAGCCGAAACCGATTCGGGTTAAGAACATCTTCATCTGTTCGCTGGTAGTATTTTGGGCTTCATCGAGAATGATAAATGCATCGCTCAGGGTTCGGCCCCTCATAAACGCTAACGGCGCTATTTCGATGATGCGTTTTTCGAGCATTTTTGTCACACGCTCTGAATCAACCAGATCAAAAAGCGCATCATAAAGCGGGCGCAAGTATGGGTCAACTTTATCCTGCAGGTCGCCTGGTAAAAATCCCAGACGTTCTCCCGCTTCGACCGCCGGTCGGGTCAGTATGATTCTCGAAACTTGTTTTTGGAACAGGGCATGGACTGCCATCGCTACAGCCAAAAAACTTTTTCCGGTACCGGCCGGCCCGATTCCGAAAACGAGATCATTGTCCTGAATCGCTTCAATGTACTTGCGCTGGTTGGAAGATTTTGGAGCAACCTGTTTCTTCCCGGACGGGTTAAACCGGGCCTTCGTGAAGTAGTCCTTTAATGAATATGCGCGGTCTTCAGCTATTTGCTTAAATGCGCTGCGAAGTTCCTTGTCGGTGAATGAGTTTCCGTCGGTGAATAGTTCTCCGAAATCGGTAAGTATTTGTTTGACCGTTTTGACATCCTGAGGTTCTCCGTCAATCGTCAGATCCTGTCCTCGAGTATTAACACGAACATCCAGTATTGATTCGAGGTATTTTATATTTGCATCGTGAACTCCGAAGAGTGTCTCGAGCGCTCTGGGCGGCAATTCAATTTTGTTCAAATCTTTAAGAATGACTCCGTTAACCAAAAAATAAAGTTGATTCTACCGCAAACCGCGGTGGGTACAAAGTAATTAACCGTAATGGGGTATTTTTCACAATCCTCTTTTGCTATAAGCTGAATCAATATGATATTCTCACTGCTTTGTAATCTTACCGTTTAAGCGTTTTATTATAAGGAGCATATTCAAAAATGGCTAATAAAGAAACTCATCAACTGGGTAAAATTGTACAGGTTATCGGGCCGGTTGTTGACGTTGAATTTTCAGATAATTACCTACCGCCAATCCATCAGGCGCTGCGTGTCGTATCGGAAGGATTTGATGTTAGGGAGAAGATAGACGTCGTAGCTGAAGTTCAACAGCACTTGGGTGAAGGTCGGGTTCGTGCCGTTTCGATGCTTCCGACGGACGGAATGGTGCGCGGAATGAAGGTTATCGACTCCGGCGGACCGATCACAGTACCTGTTGGGGGGGCGACGCTGGGACGGGTTATGAACGTAATCGGCGAACCCGTGGACGAACTTGGAAGCGTTGATTCTGAGCTGAGGTACCCGATCCATGCTCACGCGCCTTCGTTTGAAGACCAGGCAACGGAACTCGAAATGTTCGAAACCGGGATTAAGGTTATCGACCTTATTCAGCCGTTTTTGCGGGGCGGAAAAATCGGGCTGTTCGGCGGTGCAGGTGTCGGTAAGACCGTACTTATAATGGAGCTTATCAACAACGTCGCAAAAGGACGCGAAGGATTTTCGGTTTTTGCCGGTGTTGGTGAGCGGACGCGCGAAGGGAACGATCTTTTACGCGAAATGGTCGAATCCGAAGTAATACAATACGGTAAAGAATTCATGGATGATTTTAAGGAAAATCATTCATTTGATTTAACTAAAGTTGACAAAAACGCCATCAAGGAATCAAAAGTGGCGTTGATTTACGGTCAGATGACCGAACCGCCGGGGGCCAGACTCCGGGTAGCGCTTTCGGGATTGACGGTTGCGGAATACTTCCGCGATCAGGGAAACGACGTGCTTTTCTTTGTCGATAATATCTTCAGGTTTACCCAGGCGGGCTCTGAAGTTTCCGCGCTTTTGGGCCGGATGCCGTCAGCGGTCGGATATCAACCGAATCTGGCATCTGAGATGGGTGAAATGCAAGAGCGAATAACATCGACAAAAACGGGCGCGATCACTTCGATTCAAGCGGTTTACGTTCCGGCGGATGATTATACGGATCCCGCTCCGGCGACGACGTTTGCCCACCTCGACGCGGTTACGGCTCTTTCCCGCCAGATCGTGGAACTGGGAATTTATCCGGCGGTCGATCCTCTCGCTTCAAACTCGCGGATTCTCGATCCGCAGATCGTAGGAGAAGAGCATTACGATACCGCACAGGAAATCAAGCAGATTCTTCAGCGTTATAAAGATCTGCAGGATATTATAGCGATTCTCGGACTCGACGAATTGAGTGAAGAGGATAAATTAACCGTTTCCCGGGCACGGAAAATTCAACGGTTTTTCTCGCAGCCGTTCCACGTCGCCGAGCAGTTTACCGGGCTTGAGGGCCGCTACGTAAAAATCGAAGATACGATCAAGGGATTTCGCGAAATAATCGACGGCAAGTGTGATGAAATGCCGGAACAGGCCTTTTATATGGTAGGTACGATTGAAGAAGCTCGCGAAAAGGCTAAAAATATGGCGGCAGGAGCGTAATTTTGATGCTTAATCTTGAAATCGTGACTCCGGAAAAAAAGGTGGTCGACGAAACCGTAGATTCCGTTAGAATTCCGACGGCCAACGGCGAAATCGGGATCCTTCCCAATCATGCGCCATTGATTTCTATATTGAAACCGGGGATTCTGCGCTTTTTAAAGGGAACTTCAACGATGGAACTGGTTATTTCCGGCGGTTTCATCGAAGTCAATGCCAATAAAGTATCGATACTTGCTGATATCGCGGAAAGTTCTGACGAGGTTGATATCGATCAGGCCAAATCCGAGCGCGAGACAGTCGAAAAGCTACTTGGGGATTGGAAAGGTTCTGAAGAAGAGTTTGAAATAGAACTCGAGCGATTGGAAAAGGCTCGTGCCCGTCTGGAATTGGCCACGAAGAATTGAAGTTAAGAAACACTCACTCACAGCGGATTTTATGGGAGAAAGGCATTTTGCTTTTCTCCTTTTTATTGATAAAAACTTCGGAAACTTCAATAATGGTTAACGAATAATGCGATTTCACGAAAATGTTTCATCGGCGGATCGGGAGCGTTTAAACCGTGCTGTGTCCAGCATCAAGCGGTTCGGCGATAGATTTCACATTGAAACGGCGAATTTTCTTGAAAATACAGAAATCGTCATTTTTGTGGATCTTGCAAAAAATGTCAGCGGTTCCGGCAGTGTTCGGCTGGATGATGAGGAAGCGGCACGGGAGGCAGTCGAAAAGGGAAATCTTGGAGTTCGGGATGCCGCCAGATTCGTCCGGCTCAATATTGCACGTGAAACGATTGATATTGGTGGTCAGCGCGGGATTGAAGGCACGCTTGTTCATGAAGGTAAACACGCCCGCGATTTTGCGCTCATGCTTTCTTCATATTCAAATCCGACCGATCAGAAAATCTTCAACCCCACCGCTTTTCAGCGGGAATATTCCGCCCACCTGACCGCTGCCTTTTATTTAATGCGGCGGGGCGGTGAGTTTACCGAAGAAGGGCTGTCTCTCGGCTTGTTGCTTAATAAAGCAGGAAAAATCAGTGTCAACAAAAAAGGAATTCAGCACCGGTTACGAAACAACTACGGACTTACCGAAGAAACACCCGGCGGTCGGTTAAACGAATCCGCTAATCCGAAAATCGGCGAACCTCGTAAGAAGTTCTTGGGATTATTCTAAATGAAACTCTCGATCGAAACGCCTCTTGCCGGCATCCATAGCCACGACATAGCCAATTTATCGGCGGCAATGGCGCGAAAACTTGCGGCAGCTGTTGCAAATCACGCGGGAAAGCCTGACCTGGAAAAAGCAACAATTGGAGATCTTTTGAATTATTTTCCGATGCGTTATGAAGATCGTTCAAACATGTTGCCGATCGACGAGCTTTCTGACGGAATGGAAGCCTCTGTTGAGTTGCACACGCGAGTTTCGGGCGGATTTCGAGTCGGCAAGAACCGCCCGCGGAAGGCTCCGCCGCTGTTCATTTTTGAAATAACCGGAACAGATTTTGAACGCACGAGAAAACCGGTCGTGGTTTGGTGGTTTATTTCCGGAAAAAGTGCGGGGCATGTTGTCAATTATTGGAAAAACCGGTTTCAGCGCGGCACCCGGTTTGTCGCCTATGGAAAATGGGAATGGGACGCGAGGCGAAACACATTCGCGCTGAAACTTGCGAAGCCGGACGAGCTCGAGATACTGCCGGCCCTGCAAAATCAGGATGATTTTGGGCTCTTAAAAAAGGTTGCTGCTGAATCGGAAAATTTCGAAAAGGCGGCCGGAAAAATCCGAATTTCACAGGCCGCCGAAGCGGAAGACGAACTCGAATCCGATATGGAAACAGAGGAGTTGGCAATGGTCCATGTCGGGCGGCGAGTACCTGTATACCGAAAGCTTGGACAGTTTCAAACGAAACGGCTTAGGGAAATAATGTTTAGCGTTTTAGATAAGCTGGATCGCAAAACGGTAAGCGAAACATTACCGGATGATTTATGCGGACGACAGCAGCTGATATCGCGAAGCGACGCATTGGTTGAGATCCATTTCCCACCGGAAGACGGCGACTTAAAATCATATGTTTCCGCGCGAAGCAATGCGCACCAACGGCTTATATTCGAAGAATTCTTTTGGGTTTCCTTTTCGCTGCAATTTAAAAGAAGGGAGCGGACGAAAGAAACGAAGGGGACCTCAATCAAGGTCGGCAATAAGATTCATCAACGGATTATTAAATTACTTCCGTTTAAGCTGACAGGTGCTCAAGAGAAGGTGATCGGCGAAATTTTTGCTGATTTGGAATCCGATGCACCGATGAACCGGCTCGTTCAGGGTGATGTTGGAAGCGGAAAGACGATCGTCGCCTTCCTGGCTATGTTTGCGGCAATGGAGAACGGTTACCAAGCAGCATTGATGGCCCCGACTGAAATTCTCGCAGAGCAGCATCTGCGAAACGCGGAGAGAATATTTGAATCGACAGGACATAAAATTGAATTGTTAATTGGAAGTTTGAAAGCGGCAAAAAAACGGGAGGTTCAAAAAGAATTGGCGGAAGGTAATATCCGCGCGATTGTAGGCACCCATGCGATCATCCAGGAGGCGGTGGAGTTTAAAAATCTCGGAATTGCCGTTATTGACGAGCAGCATCGCTTCGGCGTCCTGCAACGAGCCCAGCTTATGCAAAGCGGGTACAATCCGGATATTCTCGTTATGACCGCTACCCCAATCCCTCGCTCGCTTGCAATGACAGTATACGGCGATTTGGACGTTTCGATCATCGATGAGCTTCCGCCCGGTCGCACCCCGGTTAAAACGGTCGTGTTGGGCGAGGACCATCGGGACGGCGTTTACCGCGGGATTGAACGCGAAATAGGATTTGGACGGCAGGTATATGTCGTTTACCCGTTGATCGAGGAGTCAGAAAAGATTGATCTAAAGGCGGCGACCAAGATGTTTGAGGAGTTGAGGGACAATGTGTTTCCGAATTATAACGTCGGTCTTGTTCACGGGAAAATGAAATCGGAAGAGAAAGAGAAGGTGATGAAGGAATTTGAATCCGGCGCACTAAATATTCTCGTTTCGACTACTGTTATCGAGGTGGGTGTCGATGTGCCTAACGCTTCGCTTATGGTCATTGAGCACGCGGAGCGGTTCGGCCTCTCCCAACTTCATCAGCTTCGCGGACGCGTAGGAAGGGGGGGGGAGGAATCGTATTGCGTATTATTGACGGGAGATAAAAAAACAGACGTTGCCAAACAGCGACTCGGAATCATGGAGAAAACATCGGATGGGTTTGTGATCGCCGAAATGGACCTTGAGATTCGGGGACAGGGCGATATCATCGGTACCCGGCAGTCGGGAACTGAAACGTTTAAGATCGGGAATATCATACGGGACCTCAAGATTCTTGATAAGGCACGAAAAGAAGCGGAATACTATTTAACCGATGAGAAGGGGTCTGAAGTTACGTCTAAATTGATCGAACATATCAAGACTGACCCCAGATTTTTGTTGGCCGGCATCGGTTAAATACCTGATCCCGGCATTTACGCCTTAAAAAAGTTTGAATTTTACGGTCGAATTAATTTATATTTATAAATTAACGTTTCATAGCAATTCGTTTGGCAACTAGATTTCATTGTTCACGAAGAGTTGGATACGCAGATCCTCCCGAATATCTTGGTTGATGCATAACCCGTTAAAAATTGGGTATTCGTTCGAAAGCGATAGCAGAGTCAACATCAATAGGTAAGAGAAAATGGAAAACCGCCGAGATGAAGCGCCAAATGCTTCAAGGGCTTACGATAATGAAAGGTCACGGCGGGAGAACGCGGAAACGTCACGAAGCACGCGTTCAAATAGAGTGTCGAACAATCGCGTTTCCGGTTCTTCAACAGCGTATTCACGAAAGAACGGACAATTTGACCGGTCACAAACTAACCCGTATCAGGCAAAAAAACGCTTTAAGCGTAAACCCCGTCCAAAAGATTCAATTAAAAACGATGCCTTGCCGCCAATCGTTTCTGACAAACAGGTGACAGATGGAAAACACCGCGGAAAATACATTTCCTTGCCAGACTCTCCAAAATTCCGGCCGTCAACCCGAAAATTACGGGAAGCTTTATTCCGTATTATTTATCGACAGGTAAAAGCCGGCAGGTTTCTCGACTTATGTGCCGGAAGCGGTATGGTCGGTATCGAGGCGATTTCGCGCGGCGCTATGATCAGCACTTTCGTCGAGAGATCGGCAAAGATGTGCAGCCTGATAAGGAAAAATCTGGAACATTGCAGCATCAAATCCGGCCACGGTGAGGTTTTCGAACTTGAGGTCGTTCCGTTTCTCAAGAGGATGATAAAGCGGAAGCGCCTTTGGGATGTTGCCTACTATGATCCGCCGTTTAATGCCGAATATGATGATGTCCTTCGCTTTTTTGAATCCGGCGCCGTTGTTCGACGCCGCGGTATACTCGTAATCGAACACCATCAGGAAATGTTTTTCCCTGAAAAAATAGGTGTCATGAACCGTTGGAAAGTCGTTGTTCAGGGTGATTCGGCAATCAGTCTCTACGACCGAAAATCATAAATGCGCATCATCTCAGGTTTATACGGAGGAAGGGTGGTCAAAAGCCCATCTGACGACCGGACGCGTCCAACGTCCGACCGGTTAAGAGAAACTCTCTTCAATATATTGGCGCCGCGTATCGATCAGGATACGCGATTTTTAGATCTTTGTGCTGGCTCGGGAGCGATCGGAATCGAAGCACTTTCAAGAGGTTCTCAATCCGCAATATTTGTAGATAAGTCTCGCCGATCATGCGCACTGATTGAAGAGAATCTCGACCTCCTTGATATCCCGGAACACCAAACGGGGGTTTTTTGCAGTGCTGCAGACAAGTATATTCAGCGAAACAGGGCGTACGAATGGGATATCATATATTTTGACCCTCCATACGAGGTCGATTATGGTTCCGTTTTGAGTTGCCTCGGCGATCCCCTAACAAAAAATTTGGCGGACCAGGGCATCCTCGTTGCCGAACATCATACAAAAAACGAATTACCCGATATGATCGGGGGAATTCGCCGCTGGCGCTTACTAAAACAAGGTGAAAGCTGCCTTAGTTTTTACGAGCGAAACTGAAATTTACTCCATCGTGGCATTATTCGCGACCGGCCTTCGACGATCGATTTATAAAAAATTACAATCTACCAAATGAAAATCCTCGTTTGGTGCGTTCTGTGTTTAATTTGGGGCACGACCTGGCTGTTTATTAAAGTTGGTCTGAGGGATGTTCCGCCGTTGACATTTTCATCGTTACGGTTTTCCCTTGCCATATTGATAATCGGAGCCGTGATTCTGGGAAAGCGAATTCCGCTGCCAAACACGAGAGATCAATGGAAGCTCCTTGTTGTCACCGGCTTTCTGCAATTTACGGTCAATTACAGCCTGGTCTTCTGGAGCGAGATGTATATCACATCGGGTCTGGCCGCAGTTTTGCAGGCGATGATTCCGGTATTCGGCCTTCTTTTGGCATGGATATATCTCCCGGAAGAGAAATTAACCGTGTTAAAGACGGTGGCGTTGATCATCGGAATTATCGGTGTCGCTGTGATTTTTCGCGAACAACTATCTATTAACGATTTTTGGGCATTTGCCGGGAGTGTCGCGATCGTGGCCGGGGCGTATGCTGC
This sequence comes from Aridibacter sp., assembly GCA_041576495.1. Classification (GTDB taxonomy): domain Bacteria; phylum Acidobacteriota; class Blastocatellia; order Pyrinomonadales; family Pyrinomonadaceae; genus Aridibacter. The sequence continues at coordinate 14,669 of JBFGKW010000032.1, forward strand.
CGCTCACGCGTCGATACTGACCAAAGCGAGGGGAAGCGATATGCATCCCGCAACACTGGTTTTCGGGCAGATGATCTGCGGGGTTCCGCCGGTTATCCTGATCGCAGCGGTGAAAGAAGGAAACCCGTTCGAACTCGACTTTACGGTGACGGCGGTATTCAGTATTTTGTATCTGACCGTATTCGGAACGATTGCGGCATTTTGGCTTTATTACTGGCTATTGAGTAAAATCGAATCGACCAAGGCGATGACAATAGCGTTGGTCACTCCATTGGTTGCGGTATTATTTGGATCAATTTTTCTCGGCGAACGATTACCGGTTCAAACCTTTATCGGCGGCTTATTGATTTTGGCCAGCGTCAGTCTGATCGTTTTCAGAAGAAGGATCAGGCTAATTTAACGAATATGTTTTTCAAATTTACGACTGCCGGCGAATCCCACGGAAAAGCGCTCGTTTCAATTATTGAGGGTATGCCGTCGGGCGTAACGATCAATACGAAAAAGGTAAACAACGAATTACGGCGCCGACAGCAGGGTTACGGCCGCGGCGGAAGGATGAAGATCGAACGTGATGAAATCGAAATTCTCTCCGGTGTCAGACATGGAATGTCGATCGGATCACCGATTGCGATAATGATCATGAACCGCGATTTCATCCATTGGAAAGACGTTATGTCGATTGAGCATCTCGATTCCGAAGCAAAGAATCTGCGGGTGGTGAAACGACCCAGACCTGGGCATGCGGATCTTGCCGGCGGTCAGAAATTCGGCGCGCGTGACCTGCGTAATATACTTGAACGCGCTTCGGCCCGTGAAACGGCATCACGTGTTGCGTGTGGTGCGATAGCCAAACAGTTGCTTGATGTTTTTGGGATCGAAATCAAAAGTCACGTCATCAAGCTTGGAAGCCTGCCTCCCGATCCGCTCGATAAAAGCTGGGAAGAAATATCGAAAATCCCCAGGGATGCACCGCTGAATTGTGCGGATGCCGAAATTCAGAGTGAGATGGTCGCCCTTGTCGATCAAGCAAAATCGAACGGCGATACGCTGGGCGGGGTTTTTGAAGTAGTGGCCAAGAACATTCCAATCGGACTCGGTTCACATACGTCATGGGATGAGAAGTTGGATGGCCGGATTGCGCGCGCGATTATGTCAATTCAGGCGGTAAAGGCCGTCGAGATTGGGAATGCGGTAGAAAATGCATCGCTTTTTGGCTCACAGGTCCACGATCAGATCGGTTACCAGAATGGTGAATATCAGCGGGAAGGAAATCGTGCCGGGGGACTCGAGGGCGGCATTACAAACGGGGAGGAAATCCGGGTTCGGGGATACAAAAAGCCAATATCTACGCTTAGAAAACCGCTCCGCTCGGTTGATATCGATACAAAAAAGGAAGATTTGGCAGCATTCGAACGTTCCGATATCACGGCCGTCGCCGCTGCCGGCGTTATCGGAGAGGCGATGTTAGCAATCGTTTTAGCAAACTCCATGCGCGAGAAATTTGGTGGAGACAGCCTCGACGAAATGCAACAAAACTTCGAAAGCTACAATGAAGCCCTTAAGGGTTATTGACGACGCCACTATTCCACCACCGGTTTCAGGTTCGATGAGTAAAAACGACCGATATTCTACGGCTGAGCAGCGCTAAGTTCATTCCCAATCTGATTTGAGTATTAGGCCAACGGAATTATTTATTGGGCGGATCATGCGCTCCTTTTAAGGTTCCGGATATTGATGAGCAGACCGATTTTAAATCTCCCTTCATTCGCAAAGATAAACTGGTTCTTGCGCGTTTTTGGGAAACGCGAGGACCTACAGCACGAGATATGTACTGCATTTCAAACCGTTTCATTATGTGACAGAATTGAGTTTAGAGATGGCACCGGCTTGTCATTGACCTCGAGCGTTGCCGATTTGCCGGTTGGTGAAGAAAACCTGGTCGTAAAAGCCGCGAAACTGCTGGCAGAGAAGTTTGGCGTTAACACGGGTGCGAGGATTCATCTCGAAAAGAAAATACCCTTTCCCGGTGGTTTGGGCGGGGGTTCATCAAATGCAGCAGTTACGCTGTTGGGATTGTCGCAATTATGGGATTTGCCGGTTAATGGGGCTGAACTGGTAGACATTGGTTCCCAGATCGGGGCCGATGTTCCGTTTTTTTTGTACGGGGGTACGGCACTCGGTACCGGTACCGGAAGAGAGGTTAAACCCGGACCAGATCTGAAAAAAACACTGCTGCTTATTGTGACGCCCGAGACGGCAATTTCGACCGCCGAAGCCTACTCGAATTTGGATTCCAGGCGCTTGACAAAAAAAGGCTTAAAAAGTATCCTTCAAATTTGCCGTGATGACGCTGAGAGGCTTGAATCAGAGCGGTTGGAGTTATTTAACGATTTTGAAAGCAGCGTATTCCGGATAAATCCGGAAATCGGAAATATCAAGACCACGCTTTTGAGTTTGGGCGCAAATGATGCGTTGCTGTCCGGGAGCGGTTCGAGCGTTTTCGGCGTCTTTGATAATGATGAGAAACGGCAAACGGCTTTAGATAAGTTGATTGTTGGTAAAGCGGTTCAGTGTTTCGATGTAGAAACTGTTTCGCGCAAGAAATACCGGAGTTCTCTGGAATCGTGTCAACATTTGCTTCCGGAGATCTTCTAAAAGTATATTGGGGCGTCGCCAAGTGGTAAGGCACCGGTTTTTGGTATCGGCATTCGTAGGTTCGAATCCTTCCGCCCCAGCACATTCTGAATCCAACTGGCGGGCAATTTGAATGAACTCAGGATTGCTCGTCATTTGTTTGTAGCAACACCGGAACCCAATGAGCGTCACGGGCAACATAAAAATTTTCTCGGGAAATGCGCATCGCGGTTTGGCGGAACAAATTTGCCGCCACCTTAGCTGTGATTTGGGAGCGGCGAGCACCGATCGGTTTTCAGATGGTGAGTTTAACTTTCAGATTGGTGAGAACGTACGTGGCGCTGATGTTTTTATTATTCAGCCAACCTGTCCGCCGACCGATGAAAGTCTGATGGAATTGTTGATCATGCTTGACACGTTCAAGCGTGCATCAGCCGAGCGGGTAACCGCCGTCATTCCGTATTTTGGTTATGCGCGATCCGATAAAAAGGATCGCCCGCGGGTTCCGATAGCAGCGAAACTGATTGCCAATTTGGTCGATACGTCAGGTGCCGACCGGGTGTTAACGGTCGATTTGCATGCCTCGCAAATTCAGGGGTTTTTTGATATCCCGGTTGATCATTTATTTGCAGCACCGGTTATTGTCAATTATTTTCAGAACAATCCGATCGATGATCTGGTTGTGGTGTCCCCGGACACAGGCGGGGCCGAACGCGCACGGGCATATGCAAAACGGCTCGACGCCGGGCTTGTTTTGGTAGATAAACGCCGCGAAAAGGCAAACGTTTCCGAAGTAATGAACGTCGTCGGTGAAGTAGACGGAATGAACTGCCTGATCGTAGACGATATGTGCGATACCGGCGGTACTATTTGCAAGGTCGCCGCGGCTTTGCACGAAAATGGCGCCAACGATATTTACGCTTGCTTTTCGCATGCGGTGTTGTCGGGAAATGCGATTGAGAATTTGGGAAATTCATATATCAAGAAGATTATCGTCACGGATACGATTCCGCTTGATAAGAAGGCGTCTGAATTAAAGGGGAGAATTGAAGTATTGAGTGTCGCCGAACTTTTGGCGACCGCGATCAAATCAATTCACGATGAAACCAGCGTTTCATTTCTCTTTATTTAGGCAGCCATTGAGAGATTAAGGCGAACAGTCATGGCAAAAAAATTTATTGTAAAAGCTGAAGAAAGAGCAGGACGGGGAAAAAATGCATCACGTCGTTTGCGCCGTGAAGGGAAAATTCCGGCAACGGTTTACGGCGGCGGTGAGGCTGCGCTGGCGATAACGGCTGAATTAAAAGATTTGGCCGCAATCATTCGGTCGGACACAGGCGCCAACACGCTGTTTTCACTTGAAGTCGAAGGACATCCCGAGGCACGGGTGATATTTCAGGATCGACAAATAGACCCTGTCAGGGGTAGGCTGCTTCATGCCGATCTCCGCCGTCTCTCGAAGGGTGAAAAAATCGAAATTACCGTTCCGATACATTTAATCGGCAGCCCGCACGGCGTTCGGGAAGAAGGCGGCCTGCTCGAACAGCAATTGCGTGATATCAAAGTTTTGTGCACACCGAGCAACATCCCCGAATCGATCGATTTAGATGTTGAAGAACTCGGGGCCAATGAATCGGTCCACGTCTCTGATATCAAGGTCAGCAGTGAGATAGAAATCCTTGAATCACCGGAAACCCTGGTCGCGTCGGTTGTCTTCGTGAAGGAAGAAGTCGAGGAAGTGGAAGTTATCGACGAGGATTTGGAACCGGGAATCGTTGGAGAAGACGAAGAAGAAGGCGAAGGCGAAGGCGAAGACGAAGCAGTCGACGATGGTGGAGAATAGGCCTTCCCGAATTGAATTGCGACCGGCCGAATGCAGGAAATGAATTCTGGACAAGACCCCGGTAATTCTGAAGGTTTGGATAATTCAAACTGGCTGTTGGTCGGGTTGGGAAATCCGGGAGATGAATATCAGGATACACGCCACAATCTCGGATTTATGCTGATTGATTTGTTGGCGCGTGAGTTTGAAATCACGGTCAAACGTATTGAATGTCGGTCGCGAATCGGGCAGGCATCGATCGGCAGTCGAACGGTCGAATTCGCAAAGCCGCAGACCTATATGAATCTAAGTGGCGAAGCGGTCAACTGCCTGATTAAGAAAGACGGCAGGAGTTTGAAAAAGACCGTGATCATTGTCGACGACCTTGCGCTTCCTTTTGGAACGATTCGGTTGCGCCGAAAAGGCTCCGACGGAGGGCACAATGGATTGAAGTCGATAATCGAGTGCGCAAAAACTGAAGAATTTATCAGGCTGCGAATCGGCATTCAGCCGGAGTATCCGCTTCGAAATGCAAAGAAATTCGTTTTGGAACGTTTTTCGAAAAAGGAGTTTGAGATGATCGGCGAGTTATTGGATAGAGGCGGAGAAGCAATCCGCGCCGTGATTTCAGACGGTATCGATAAAGCGATGTCTGAATTTAACGCAACATCCCGCGAATAATGCGCGGATATGATTTTAGAGACCTTTTTACTTCATTCAATAAGAATTGAGGTTTGAAAGCCAGAAGGAGGAAACAGAGTTGGCAAATAACAGAGTGTATGAGGTAATGTATATCGCCGATCCGGATTCAAAGGACGATATCATTGCGAAACTCAATAAAGAAATTGAATATTTAGTTGAAAGTGAAGGCGGAACCATCGTTTCGACCGATGACATGGGTCGGCGTCCGCTTGCCTACAGGATCAAGAAATTTACCGAAGGCTATTACTACTTGTTCGAAATCGCGGGTTCCGGAAAAGAGATCGCAGAAATCGAACGCCGGATGAGGGTAAATGATCAGGTAATTCGTTATCTAACTGTAAGAGTTGACGAAGAACGGAAGACCGCAGAGAAAATCGAAAACAAACGGACATCAAGAAAAGAAAAGCTGGCTGCCGCAACTGGTTCGGAGTCTGAAAATGAGTCGGATGATTTTGATGATTCGGATGATGAAAATTAACGGAGGAGCAAGATAATATGGCTACCGAGAAAAAAGCAGAAGCTGAAGTAAAAGAAAAATCGAAGAAGGCGAAGCCGGCCGCTGATGCTCCCGAAACAGCGAAAACCGATGATCCATCAAAACCGGCATCGGAGAGACCCCAGCGAGTCAGTCGTCCCCGAACGAGCAACACGGCTCAGCGCAAACCTTATCGGCGATTTTACCGGCGACGCCAAAAACAGGTCGTACCGGCTTACGTGGACTGGAAGGACGTTGAGTATTTAGAGCGATTTGTTCCGGAGCGCGGAAAAATTATGCCGAGACGTATTTCCGGGGTTTCAGCCAAAGATCAGCGACGAATTGCGCGGGCAATAAAAAGGGCCAGAGTTATGGCATTGTTGCCGTATGTAGGTGATTAATCAGGAGTGTATTAAGTTATGGCAACTACGACGATTCTATTACGTGAAGATATCGATAGTCTTGGCGGCCGCGGAGAAATTGTGACGGTCAAGTCCGGTTATGCGCGAAATTTTCTTTTCCCGCGCGGATATGCAATTCTCGCGACAAAGGGAAACGTTAAGCAGGTTGAACAGGAACGGGCAATTCTGTTGCGTAAAGCGGCGGAAGAAAAATCTACCGCCGAAGCTCAACTGGAACAGATGAAGGACATTTCATTTACATTCGAACGTAAAGCCGGAGAGAGCGGCACGCTTTTTGGATCCGTAACTTCGATCGATATCGCGGAAGCGTTCGAAGCCAAGGGGTATGAAGTGGACCGCCGCAAGATTACCCTGAAGAGCCCGATCAAGGAAATAGGTGAATTTACGGTACCGGTCAAACTGCATCGTGATGTTGTGTTGGAGCTTCCGATTTCGGTAAGGGTTGAGGGCGAGGTAATTCAAGAGCGACTTGAGGAAGAAGAAGAGCCCGCGGAAACGGATGATACCAAGGCCGCGGAGGCTGAAAGTATGCCTGACGAGAGCGTTTCCTAGTCGTTTTTTTCAACCGACGGCAGTCAGGTTTGCCGAATTTCGGACAATCTTTGTTTGTTGTTGAGGATTGTAGTAGCATCTAAAGACCGCGAGTTTTTATCGGAACTTGTGGTCTTTTTTCCGCATTAATTCGAATATTATTTTGGCCCGAATCTCCCCAGGGCGCTGCAGAATATGGCAACTTCAAATCCAAGAATGACGCGCGAGCAGTATTTGGAAAAGCCGCTCCCTTCAAGCGAAGAAAGCGAGCGCGTCATATTGGGTGCCATCCTTCTGGACAACGGATTAATTTCACAAGCTATAGAATTGTTGAATCCGGAGGACTTTTATTCTCCGCGGAACCGGCACGTCTTCACGGCAATGATCAGACTGTTCGAGAAGAGCGAGCGGATCGACCCGATATTGATTAGCGAGGAACTGAAGAAGACGGGCCATATTGATTCGATCGGCGGGGTCTCTGCGATCACAAATCTGACGTATGGATTGCCGCATTTTTCAAATATCAAGGATTATGCGAAGGTCGTTCACGATAAGGCAGTGACCCGAAACCTGATTAAAGTCTGTAATCAAATCGTCAGTGAGGCCCTAGCGGAAGAAGAGGATGCATCGGTAATACTTGACGATGCGGAACAAATGATTTTTGCTCTCGCTGATGAACGGACACGGCAGGGATTCGCGCACGTCAAACCGGTCGCCGAAGACGTTCTGGCAAAGGTTCAGGAATATGCAAAAAGGGAAACCCACGCCCTGACCGGGCTCGCCACGGGATTCCGCGAATTAGATCAAATGACCTCCGGGCTGCAGAAAACCGATTTGATTATTATCGCCGCCAGGCCGTCGATGGGAAAAACAGCATTGTGTTTAACGATTGCGCAGAATGCGGCGATTCATGAAGGAGCTACGATCGCACTATTCTCACTTGAAATGTCAAAAGAACAGCTCGTAATGCGAATGCTCAGCTCCGAAGCCCGTGTTGATGCGCATCGTTTCAGGACCGGATACTTGACCCGTGAAGAATGGGGCCGCCTCGCCGGATCGATCGGTACCCTGTCGGAAGCAAATATCTTCATTGACGATACTGCCGGTATTTCGGTTTTGGAAATGCGGGCTAAGGCGAGAAGGCTTGCGGCCGAGCAGAAGAAACTTGACTTGATTGTTGTGGATTATTTGCAGTTGATGTCCGGTACGGGGCGTGCCGAATCCAGACAGCAGGAGGTTTCGAAGATATCACGCGAATTAAAGGGACTCGCGAAAGAACTAAACGTGCCCGTGGTAGCGCTGTCTCAGCTTTCTCGTGCACCCGAAGCCCGAAACCCGCCGAGGCCCCTGATGTCGGACCTGCGGGAGTCCGGGTCGATCGAACAGGATGCAGATTTAGTCGCGTTTATTTACCGTGAAGAGTACTATAAGCCAACGGAAGAAAATGCGGGGGTTTCGGAGATCCTTATTTCAAAACAACGGAACGGCCCGACCGGTAGTGTTAAACTCGCATTCTTAAAAGAATTCACAAGATTTGAAAATTATTTCGGAGAATAGGAATGAGCGACGACCTGCGTTTTCCAATCGGGAAATTTGATCCGGACATCAAAATAACCCCGGGTCTCAGGAAAGCCTCTGTCCAGAAAATTTCAGGATTGCCTCACAAGCTCGAAGCAGCGGTGAAAGATCTTGATGATGCTAAATTAGATACCCGGTACCGGCCCGGCGGATGGACGGTTCGTCAGGTCGTTCATCATATCGCCGACAGCCATATCAATTCGTATTGCCGTTTCAAACTTGCGCTGACCGAAGAGGAGCCTGTAATTAGGGCCTATTATGAGGATCGCTGGGCCGAATTATCGGATAGTGTAGGGACCCCTGTATTACATTCAATGAAGATCATATCGGGAATTCACTTCCGATGGACGGCACTTTTGATGATGATGAGCGATGAAGATTTTCAAAGAAAATTGATGCACCCGGAAACTGGAGAGTGGAGACTTGAAAATATGCTTGCCTTGTATGCCTGGCATTCGGAGCATCATACCGCTCATATAACGGAACTTCGAAAACGAGAGAACTGGTAACACGGATTAAATGATTTGAATCTTTGCGAACGGGTTTTTAGATCTACTTTTTGGCATGGCCCCTCAAAAAACACAACGCCCGACCCGGGCGGAAATCAATCTCGATAATCTGGCATTTAATTTCAACTCGGTCAAAGAGTTCGTCGGCCCGGAAATCCGATTCATGGCAGTCGTAAAAGCTGATGGATACGGGCATGGCGCGGTAGAATGTGCAAGAAAATTGGAGGCGGAAGGGATCGACTGGTTTGGGGTAGCGCTCCCGGAAGAAGGTGTCGAGCTGCGCAAAGCGGGGATCACGAAACGAATCTTGTGCCTCGGAGGCTTTTGGGAAGGGCAGGAAATTGAATTACTGAACCATAATTTAACTCCCGTCATCTTCCAGTTGCGACAGGCGGAGAGATTTAACCGGGCGGCAATGGAACGCGGAACAGCGGCGGAAATTCACGTCAAGATAGACACCGGCATGAACCGGATCGGTGTCAGGCATGATGAGGTGGAGTCGTTTGCAGGGGAACTAAAAAGATTCAAGAATTTACATCTTGAAGGCTTAATGACGCATTTCGCGTCTGCCGACGACCTTAGAGAGAATCCCTTCACGACCCTCCAAATTGACCTTTTTGAAGATTCGCATTCGATTTTTAAAAAATGTGGATTCAACCCCGTTTATTTGGATCTGGCAAATTCACCTGCCTCCGTCGCTCATCCTCGGTCCTATGGCAACATGGTACGGCTCGGAGGTGTTCTATACGGACTGGGTGATGACGTTTTACCCAAGGGAATCGACAAACCTGTGCTCAAACCCGTGATGTCGCTTCGCACGAGGATCGCCCATATAAAGCGCTGTCCGAAGGGTGAAACGCTTGGCTACGGCCGTATATTCCGGCTTGAACGTGACTCCGTAATCGCAACGATTCCGATCGGTTATCAGGATGGTTATAGCCGGAGCCTTTCTAACAAGGCGCGAACAATCATTAATGGCACCTACGCGCCCGTGGCTGGACGGATTTCAATGGACTGGACAATCGTCGATGTCACCGACGTCCCAAATGTACAAATCGATGACGAAGTAGTTTTGATGGGCGAAAGCGCAGATTTGTCGATTACGGCCGAAGACCTGGCATCGGCCACCGACACCATTTCCTACGAAATAACATGTGGTATAAGTAAAAGAGTCGAACGCAGGATAATCGATAGCGGAACAGCATAAGATGGCAATTTGCGTTCGAACAGGAGCAAACCTATGAATTATCCCATCAACCTGAGTTTTAAGATTTTGGCACTCGCCAGTCAGATTTACATTAAGGATGCCGGCGGAAACTTGATCGGCTATGTCAAACAGAAACTGTTTAAGTTGAAAGAAGACATCGGCGTCTTCGCTGACGAGAATAAAACCCAGTTATTATTCAATATTAAGGCGGATCGGATCGTGGATTTTTCCGCCTCATATAATTTTACCGATGCCGCCGGAAACCAACTCGGTTCGATCAAGCGCAAGGGCATGCGGTCAATACTCAAGGCGCATTACCTGATTTTTGATTCTAATAACAAGCAGGTAATGGAAATTCATGAGGAAAACGCCTGGGTCAAGGTGATTGATGCACTGATTGGTGAAATTCCGGTCGTTGGTATGTTTACGGGGTATATGTTTAATCCGGCGTATATCGTGTCAAGAATGACCGGGGAGGCAGTGATGAGGCTTCAAAAACAATCGGCGTTTTTTGAAAGCAGTTTTAAACTTACGCCGCAGCACAAGATCGAGCCCAATGAAGAAAATCTTATCTTGTTAAGCGTTTTGACGATGACTTTGCTTGAGCGGTCACGCGGCTGATTCGAGCCTCAATGATTAACTTGGTTAGATAACCGTTCCGGTTCAGCCCGCCTTTTCCACGCGGTCGATATACGACTTTATTTGGATTAAAACTCTCGTCTGTTCGGCTTGCATGGCAAACAGATCATCAACTACGCGTTCACGCAGCTCATCGAATTTTTCGTGCAGGTGGTTGATTTCCAGCTCTGCTTTTAGATTGATTTCGTAGTCATGCTGGGCATCGAGTCGGTCTTTTATCGCCTGCCTGTTTTGCGACATCATTATTATTGGAGCCTGAATCGATGCCAGCATCGAAAGAAAGAGGTTGAGCAGGATATACGGATAAGGATCAAACTCATCACCCACATTTGCCAGGATAAATGAATTGAGGAACACCCAAAAAAGCAAGACGATTCCAAAACTGATAATGAATGTCCACGAACCGCCGAAAAACGCCACTTTATCCGCAATCCGTTCACCAAACGTCCGGTCATCATATAGTGCTTTGAGAGGATTTCTTGAGATCCGCCGCTTTTCGACTATGCTGTGGAGTACCCGTTTTTCAAGATCGGTTAATTCATTCCATTCCTTTTGAAAAAACTTTATCGCTCGCTTTTGTACGACCTCCGAAGACTTGTACTTTTCCATAGTTAAATTCCTAAAATTGCCCGCGGGATTCACATCAACGAGTAGACAACGTAAACATACATTTGAGCCATCAGTAAAGCCCGTTGATAAAGATTGTGGGTGGCATTTTGTTTGTTCCGGTCAGACACACGACGAAGAGAATTCGGCCATCCTGACTAATGGTCATTTTTTCGGTTGCTGCAACACACGAATTCAGTTAAACCCGTTACGAGATCGAACATGCTTATTTTTTAAGCGCGTCTTTGACCTGTGGGTCCATGCTTTTCAAATGAAGATCGCGCTGCGGAAACGGGATTTCAATACTCGCTTCTTTTAGCGTGTCATGTATTCTCAAGGATAAATCGCTCCTAACCACAACCCATCGATCCGCACTGGTGGTCCAGGCTCGAACCTGAAAATTTAAAGAATTGTCGCCGAACCCGACAAAAATAGTTCGGGGCGGGGGCTCGGTTAAAACATCCTTATTTTCCGCTACGACATCCGTCAATAATTTGATTACCTCATGCGGGTCAGTTCCGTAAGCGACACCTACGTCAATCTCGAGTCTCCTTTGCGGGTCGGAGAAGGTCCAGTTGGTCACTTCTTCCGATATCAATTGACCGTTTGGCACTATCACCTCGGAGCCGTCGAGAGTTCTAAGAACACTGGCCCGCAGGCCGATCTTTTTTAGGTCACCTTGATGAGTCCCGATTTGTACGAAGTCGTTTATCTTGACGGGCCGTTCGAACAATAGAATCAGCCCCGACACAAAATTATTCACGATATTTTGCATTCCGAAGCCGATACCTACACCGAACGCCCCGGCGAGGATCGCAAATTTCGTCGAATCAATGCCAAGCGCGGCGATCGCGACAACAAAACCGATAAGCAAAAGCGTGTAATGAAGTACCGTAGAGATGGCATAGGGAACACCGCCTGCCAAGTTTACCCGGGGATAAACATCTTCATCGAGAAAGAACCTTACGACCCGTGAGATGGCAAACGCGGCCCACACCGTAGCGGCGAAAATCATCACGTCAAGAAGCGAAATTTCAATCGAACCAATCTCGAGATTCGCGGTAAGCCACGACCTCAGAAATTCGAAAAGTGTCTCACGGAGCGAAAACAGATTGAGGGTGAAAAGCCCCCATAAGACGAATCCGATCCATTTAAGGAGTCGAAAAACTTTTCGCTTCACTGTTTCTGAATGGTTTCTTACCATTCCCGATTTTGACAGCAGCGGTGCACGGAGGACGAATATTAACAGGCTTTTCGAGATCTGAACAGCCGTATAAAGAATCAGGCCAATATACAAACTGCCCAACACGCTCCCGCCGATGAGCTTTGAGAGACCGACATAACCAAGGGTGCTGGCAATCAGGGCGGCCCCAAAAAGCACTAGTAATAGGGGAATCAGCTTCCTGATAACTATGAATATACTCTGGTTTTTCGCTTCGATTTGCAGCCTTCCGCCCTTCGAGCGCAAAAACCAAACTAAAAATATTATCGCGCCAGCCATTTCAGTCAAAAATATTATTCTTGAAAGCAGCGGCAACGTCGCTGTGACATAACGAAGCTGATCGAGAAAGTAAAGGAGCATCAGTGCGTTGAGAATTGGAAAGAGCGGTTTTTCGAGTATCCGGCGAAGATAGATAATACCCGGAATAAGCGTAGCGCCCCCCAGGATCGCAAGCAGCAGCCGCGGCGCCTGATCATAAAGCCTTCCGCCCAACATTATGGTCACAATCAATGCCCCGACAAGAGGGAGTTTGAAAACCGAATACGCCGGGGCTAATTCCGGTTCATTTTCAACCATCGGTCGCAAACGAATCTTAGCCCAAAACAAACCGATTGAGACAAGGAGAAAAATGAGGCCGTGGAGGATAAACCTGTCGCTTCTCCGCGATGCATATTCGCTTAACGAGGCAAGTTGAATCCTAAAGGAATCTCCGGCTTCGGAAATAAGCCCCGTAACAGAATCTCGCCGGCTTTTTGCATCCCATAAGGCCGGGCTATCCTTTACAAAAAGGTGTGATAAGGCCTCCTGACGGACCTCGCTGATTGACTTCAGCGTTTCATTAATCCGCGATTCTTCTTTATTTACAAGCGATTGAAGGATCAGCAATTGGCTCCTTCTTCGTTCGACATCTTTTTGGGTTTTTTCTATCCGGGTCATCGTCGATTTGACTTTCCGAACAATAGCGATAGGCACATCAGCCGATAAGACAGCCCCGGTCTCGGGTGTTTCGTTAACCGAACCCGCTTTGTTTTCCAGTTGAGCAGTGCGATCGGTTAAAGAATTCAGGGTTTTATCCCAAAGAGCCCGCAGATTCCGGAGCTGCTTCAGATATGTGTCGAGTTGGTCAATTCGGGCTTTGAGTTCACGATTCCAAACCGGTATGTCTTTGGAGAACGACTGCCAATCCTGTTCGAGCGTTCTCAACAATTCAAGGGACGGACGGGCGGAGAGCAATTTAGAAGACTCTGAAATCCGTAAATCAAATTCCTTCCGAAGGTTCGGTAGTTCAGATTCAATTACCAATATGCCGGGGCTCGGTTTCAGACCGCCGATGATTTTATCCAATTCGCCCAACGTAACCTCCGACTCAGCGATTACATCACCTGCGGGAACCGGCGTTTTGACCGGTTCGGGGGTTTCAGATTGAGTCGGTTGATTCGTATCCGAGTTTAGGTTTTCTTTGTCCTGACCGACGATGTTAGATCCGAAAGTCAATAAAACAGTCAAAAATAGCAAACTTAAAAAAGGGCGCGGCAGACAGTTGTTAGAATAATTGTGCATATCGATCATTTAGAAAAATCGGCCCAATGAGAAGTATAACTTGCGACGGCCATCTTCGGTTACGCTGCCGCCGACAAACATCGGTCCGATTGGAGTTTCCAGCAGGGCACCCCCGGTCAAACTATGACGGAAATTCGCTGACTTTAGATCCTCAAAAGCACTTCCGACTTCATACCAGCCACCGAAGTATACTTTTCCGCCAATAAACGTGGGAAGGGAATACGTTTCCCGTAAGAAGCCTAATCCCGCCCGCCCAAAATTGCTTGCCCGAAATTCTTCCCGGCCGTAACCGCCGACATTAAACAACCCGCCGATCGTAAACTGTTGAAGCTGCGGAGCTGTGTTGCCAAAACTCGTTCCACCGGCGCCAAACCCGAAGAGCCGGTACCGATCGGTAAATGGATGAACCGAATTTATGGTCAGCTCGGCCTGAGGGAATCCGCTTTCGGCCCCCGGCGCCTCAAAAAAATAATTGAGCGAACTGCTTATCCGCAGCCCACGGGTTGGAATCTGTGCGTTGTCGGCTCCGTCATAATTAAAATCGAGCGAAGCGGCAGTGAACCTGCCGTTTAACTCAGGAAGGAGAGGGTCTCCGATTCGTCGTGATATATTCTGATTGCCGATCTGAATTCCAATACGAACCTCGGCGTCGCTGTTTATCGAATAGCCGAGATCCACTCCTACTTTTGCAGTTTTAAACGAGTACTCGGCAATTCTGGTTTCATTTTGGAAGAAACCAACCTTTCGGTTCTGGTAAAGGGCGTTCGGAGCTACAAAAAAACGGCCCTCGCCGATCGGCCGGAAAAATTCCGTAGCAAATAGAGTTCGGGAGCCGATGCTGAAGTCGTTGCGCCATTCAGTTCCGTATCCGCCGATATCGAATATCGTTAAGCGTCCGCGTGTATTGAAATTCGTTGCGTCAGATTCGGTATTGTTAACTTCAACGCCGATGTCCAAAAACGCTTTGTTATCAGTTCGTTCTTGGCTGTCATAAACCCTTATCATAAGGCCTTCACTATCATTCGCCCTCGTCAATTCATAGCCCAGACTATCGAAGCGTTTTGTTCCGGTTAGTGCAGTCAGGTCCTTTTCGAGCTCGGTTTTGTTAACGGGTGAACTGACATGTTTTTCTCTCAAACCTTCCCGTAGGATTTCCTTTTCACGTGAGGTATCGGCTCCATCGACCAATAGGTAATCCATTACCTGTTTGTTTTCCTCGAGTTGGCGGCCCCGCCGCAGGGCAAGATGCGTTTGCCAATCCGATTCGCTGAGGGAGAGAGCGTCGAGTAATGCCACTTTCTGTTTTGCACCGTTATATCCCAGTTCAATAATTTCATTTCCCTTGGTGAAATCGGACGAAGAATAGTCTTTTAAGTCAGGAGCGATTATAAAATCGGCATCACGCAAGCTTCTTCGTGAATTCTCTACGGTAGAAACGATGAAGGTCTGGCCCAGGACTCCGATCAAGTTTTCCAATGAAGAACGATCGCCGATTTGCGTTTCGATATTAACTACCAAAATAATATCGGCACCCATGTCCTTTACTGCTCGGGTCGGAATATTATTTAGAATTCCGCCATCTGCCAGCACTTTTCCGTCTATTTCGACGGGTGCAAATACGGCCGGAATCGCCATCGTTGCCCGAAGCGACTGTTGGATCGAGCCGCTCTTGAGGACAACCGTGTCAGCGTTGAGCATGTCCGTGGCAACGGCACGAAATGGAACGGGCAAATCATCAAAATCTTCGACCGAACTGTAAGAGAAGAAAATGTTGTCAATCGCAAGTCCGATTTTGTGTCCCGGGTTGATACTGCCCGGAAGTTTCAAATCTCTCGGGTTCTGGCCTCCAAGGGTAAGGGCGCCCGGGATATTCCGCCGGTCTTGCTTTCGGCGATAACTCAGTTCCTTATATGAAGGACTGCCGGACAAGAGTGTTCCCCAATCAAGTTGTTCGACGAGCTGCTTCATTTCGTCGGGTGTCTTAC
>JBFGKW010000033.1:0-29318 GCA_041576495.1 Aridibacter sp.
ATTACGATAAAGCGTCTGGATCCAACAATAAAGCAATTGGTGTGACTCGCCGGCGGGAGAGTAGCCGTCTTTAGCGGAAAACAGGTGAAACGGGAATTGAGCTCCATATAGACATCTTCTTTCGCCTTTGTTTTTGCCTGACTCACCAGTATTTCGGATATAGATTTGAGTCCGCTTTGGTTTGCGCCGATTAAACCGCGCAACGAAAATAATACGGGTGGCGCGACCAGCACCTCGGAACGATCCCATCTTTTGACGGCCCTAAGGGGGTCGATAAATTCGAAGTCTGTCAGTTCGGCGGTTGCGTCATAGGGAATCTGCCGGCTCGGACAAACAGCCGTGAAAAATCGGGTTTTAAACCTCGTTGGCAGAAATTCGGGTGTCGTCCAGGTCCCGGCATAATTGAAATCACGGGCATCAATCGAGAGTCCCCACTGTTTGAGAATCTCGTCAAAACGGCTTCTTCCGGAAACCAGATCGTCGTGCAATGAAGCTATCTGACCCTTTGTAAGAGCATCCCCGTTACGGACCAGCAGGACACCCGCTTCCTCGAACGTTTCGCGTACCGCGCAAGTGATAAATACCGACATTTCGGAATCGGAACAATTCTCAACCGTGGTCTTGTAATCCGCATCTGTCGTCTTGCCGCCGGTAAAACTGTGGTAACCGCCCATAAAGTTCAGGGCGGGATTTCGCCGTGCCCATAAAACGCGTGAAAGGTCCTCGGTTAGAAGTATTATGGCGGATGAATCGATAAGGTTTTCAGAGTCTTTGTTCACCCGGATATGTTAAACGAAAACGATCCGGAATCATATTTCAATCATCCGGGTCAATAATCGATTCCGGTGGCTTGGGGTGATCCTTGAAAAACCTCCAGATGACACCCGTGGCGTCGAGATCCTGACAAACATTGCCGACCACGAATTTTGGCAGATACTGTTGGCCGCCCGGCCAGGTATGGCCGCCCCCGTTTAGTTTGTAAAGTTGAACTTCGGCCCCGCCAGTTCCATTCTTCCACAAAAACGATTCAACCGTGCATCCGTCTCTCTTATCGATATCCGGCAAGTCCTGCGTAACCGGCGATGTGTCAGTTCGATTGTGTTTTGTCCAGATCTTGACCGCTTCGTCAGTGCCGATTATCCGTCCCCGGTTTCGGGCGACCGGTCCCCCGTGGTACGGGACCAATTTATCCTCAGTTCCCTGAATAATTAACACGGAGACCGGATAACGCGGGTCAAAGCCTTTTTCCAGGCCTTCTGCGATTCCCCCGATAACCGGTGCAATCGCCGCAAAATATTTCGTGAGTTTAGCTCCGATGAAATGAGAGAAAATTCCGCCGTTTGACGGGCCGAGGGCATAGATCCGCCGTTTGTCGATTGGGTATTCAGCCGAAAGGGCTTCGATCAACGCTTTTACAAACCCTATGTCATCGATGTTTTCGCGGTGCGCACGGGTAGTGCTTGTCCTTCGTCCATCATTCCAATTGCGCGCTACCGCTTCCGGATATGCAACGATGAATCCTTCACTCTCGGCGAGCTCGGTAAATCCAAGCCTGCGATCCATACTTTTGGGATTTCCTCCGCCGCCGTGAAATACAAAAACAAGGGGAACCGACTTAAAATCTTTGGTTTTCCGCCGCACATATAGATAACAGAGCCTTTCAATATTGCCGACCCTGATCGATTTATTGATCAAATGTTGAGAATCCCCGCTGCTTTGCCCGTATAGACAATTTGCGGTTATCAGAGTTATCGCGGCAAAAACCAAAATCAGCATTTTTTTCATAGTAGTTTCCTCGCATAGTGAGACGCATTCGAGGTCAGATTTGTCGATAAATCCTTGCGGATCGAGTATTTTGGCGAAAACGCAATCGTTATCGATTGGAAGTCATTGTCACTGCATTTGCAATGACTTATAGTTTTATTGATCCGACAATTGAGTTAATTCAACCCTACTTATATGGAAAAACATTCTAACAGTTACGCTTGCGGGACGAGTGATGAACCGTTGCTGGGGATCACGATCGGGGACATGTTCGACCTGACGGTCCAACTGCACCCCGGGAATGATGCCTTGATCTCACGGCATCAGGGTATCAGCTATACATATCTCGAGTTAAAGGAAAAGGTTGATCAGTGTGCCCGCGGGTTACTTGCCGCCGGGCTTAAAAAGGGCGAGAGAATCGGAATATGGGCGCCAAACCGTGCGGAATGGTTGATAACCCAGCTTGCATCAAGCAAACTCGGCGCAATTCTGGTTAATATCAACCCGGCTTATCGGCTCCACGAATTGGAATATGCGCTTAACCAGTCGGGATGCAGCGCAATAGTTACTGCAGATCAATTCAAAAGTTCGAATTATACTCAAATGATTTACGAGTTGGTTCCCGAGCTGAAGGATTCCGTACCCGGACAGTTAACCGCTGAAGTATTGCCAAGTCTGAGGACCGTGATCCGGCTTTCTCCCGAGCCTTCACCCGGAATGTTTACCTGGGATGATCTATTGGATCTTGCCGGCCGGGCCACGACCGAAGACGTTCAAACGATCCAGCGCGGGCTTTCGTTCGATGAACCGATTAACATTCAATATACGAGCGGCACGACCGGTAAACCGAAGGGGGCTACCTTAAGCCATCACAACATATTAAATAACGCCCGGCTGGTCGCGGGGATTATGAACTTTACCGATCGCGACCGGCTGATCATTCCGGTTCCGCTTTATCATTGTTTTGGAATGGTCGCCGGCAACCTTGGTTGTATAACTTATGGCGCAACAATGATTTATCCGGCTGATGGTTTCGAACCGAGGGATGTGTTGGAGGCGGTTGAACAAGAACGGGCAACTGCCCTTTTCGGCGTCCCGACGATGTTTATTGCCGAATTGGAACACCCGGATTTTAAGAAATACGACTTAAGCAGCCTCCGTACGGGTGTCATGGCCGGCGCTCTTTGCCCGGTCGAAGTAATGAAAAAAGTCAATAACCTGATGCACATGGGGGAAGTGGAAATCGCCTACGGGATGACCGAAACCAGCCCGGTTAGCACTCAAACCAGAGCGGATGCGCCGCTCGATAAAAGAGTCAGCACAGTCGGGCGCGTTCTCCCTCATACCGAGATAAAGATCATTGACCCCGAAACCGGTCAGGTGGTTCCGATCGGACAAACCGGCGAACTGTGTACCCGCGGCTATTGCGTCATGCTCGGCTATTGGAATGATCCGGAGAAGACCCGGGAGGCCATTGACGATGCCCGATGGATGCATACCGGTGACCTGGCGACAATGGACGAGGACGGTTATATCAGTATTGTCGGAAGAATCAAGGATATGGTAATCCGCGGCGGCGAGAATGTTTATCCCCGTGAAATTGAAGAGTTTTTATACGGTCACCCGAAGGTCAGCGATGTTCAGGTAATCGGGGTTCCGGACGTAAAATTCGGTGAAGAACTGATGGCCTGGATCAAACTCCACGAACGCGATTCGGCTACCGAGGATGAAATCAAGGACTACTGCAAAGGGAAAATTGCGTACTTTAAAGTGCCCCGATATATTAAGTTTACGGACAGTTTCCCGATGACCGTTACAGGGAAAGTCCGAAAGATCGAAATGCGGGAAATGAGCATCAAAGAACTCGAACTGGAGTCCTTAACCTGATGCTCGAGCAGTAAACGACCGTTTTGACCGTTTCTCAATTCATTGGAACGTCATTGGAGATGCCGATGCCCTGGCCGCTTGCAGCTTAGCCGGGTTCAAATTATCAGCCGACCAATTTTTTGGCTTTTGATACCGCGTTTTCCAGTGTAAAACCGTATTCGTCAAAAACGACTTCAGCGGGCGCAGATGCCCCGAATCTGTCGACCGTCAGCGAATCGCCTTTTAACCCGATATATTTTTCCCAACCCTGCCTGACACCCGCTTCGATGACCAGCCGGGCGGCTACTGTATCCGGCAAGACTTCATTTCGGTAGGCATTTGATTGTTCTTCAAACAGCTCCCAACAAGGCATCGAAACGACCCGTGTCGGAACTCCCTCCGATTGCATAGCGTCGCGGGTTTCAAGGGCCAGGCCGACTTCGCTCCCCGTCGCAATAATAATCAGTTCCGGCGCGCTGCCATCTGCTTCGGCAAGGATGTAGGCGCCTTTTTGCAGTCCTTCAGCCGATGCAAATTTGTCGCGGTCAATTATTGCGACTTTCTGCCGCGAAAGGGCCAATGCGGTAGGACCGGTGCGCCTTTTGATCGCAGCCCGCCAGGCTTCACGTACTTCATGGGCATCACAAGGCCTTACAACATGTAAGTTAGGTATTGCCCGAAGTGCGGCGAGATGTTCGACCGACTGATGAGTGGGTCCGTCTTCACCCAGACCGATCGAATCATGCGTAAATACGTAAATCGTCCCCGTTTCCGAAAGCGCCGCCAGCCTAATCGACGGACGCATATAATCGCTGAATGTCATAAAGGTTCCGCCGAACGGAATCAACCCCCCGTGAAGTGACATTCCGACCATCAGTGATCCCATCGCATGCTCACGAACCCCAAAATGCAGTATGCGTCCCTGGTAATTATCGGCTTCGAGCGACGAGCTCGATTTAATATCGGTTTTATTTGACGGTGCCAGGTCCGCCGAACCGCCGATCATCCCAGGGATAGCATCGGCAATCGCATTTAACACTTCACCGCTGTAAACTCGTGTCGCAGCTGGTTTTACATCGCTATAGCCGGGCAGTTTCGCTTCCCAGTCTTCGGGAAGCCTGCCATCAGAAAGCATTCGAAAAATCTCTCCTTTCTCGCGGTTGGTTTCAGAATAGGACTTGACCAGATCATTCCATTCCGCTTCTAGTTGTGCGCCGATTTCTTTAGCCCGTGAAAAATGCTCATAAACCTCGTCCGGTACATAGAACTTCTTATCTTCATCCCATCCCAGATTCCGCTTTGTTTGACGCACGCCTTCTTCACCGATCGCATCTGAATGCGCATCGTGGGTTCCGGCGTTCGGCATCCCGAAGCCGATAACCGTCCGGACACGAATCAAAGACGGCTGATCCGTCAAACTTTGCGCTTCCCGAATCGCATTTTCAATCGCCTCCAGGTCGTTTCCGTCTTCAACCATCGAAACGTGCCAGCCGCAAGATTCAAACCTCTTGGTCACATCTTCAGAGAAAGTAAGGCTGGTCTCTCCTTCGATCGTTATTTCATTGTCGTCATAAAGATAGATAAGATTGCCGAGTCGGAGGTGGCCGGCGAGCGAGGCAGATTCGTAAGAAACTCCTTCCATCAAATCCCCGTCTGAACAGATCGCATAGGTGAAATGATCGACAATCGGAAATCCATCAACATTAAACCGGGCGGCGAGATGCCTTTCTGCAATCGCCATCCCTACGCCGTTTGCAAATCCCTGACCGAGAGGTCCGGTGGTCACCTCAACACCCGCGGTAAGATGGTTTTCCGGGTGTCCGGGCGTTGTCGATCCGAATTGACGAAAATTCTTTATTTCATCAATCGGAACGGATTTATAACCGGTCAGGTGCAAAAGCGAATAAAGCAGCATCGACCCGTGACCGGCGGAAAGCAAAAAGCGATCCCGGTTAAACCATTTCGGATTGTCAGGGTTGTGTCTCAGGAACTTTGTCCATAATACGTATGCGGCCGGCGCGAATCCCAGCGGCAGGCCGGGGTGACCCGAGTTGGCTTCCTGAACGGCATCGATTGAAAGCGTTCTGATCGTATTGATGCAAAGCTGGTCCAATCCGGTGTAGTGATCTTTTTTCATTTGAGTCGTTGCTGTTTCCATAGGTTGTTGGTGTCTCTTGAGAAAAAGAGTTTTTGTCTTTTGAAAGTGGGCGTATGCCAATCAGACCGAAATTTTTTATTCTACTCTTGTCTTTAGCCCGTGCCGAATCCTTCGGTTTTGGTTTCTGGATTGTATTAGTGCTGCTCTTAAAAACTTATTCTAGTTTTGTCTGGTTTAATATCAAAATCGAAAATCAAAAAAGTTTTGAAATCCCGGAATTGATCCCTGTTTGAGGGGTTTTGAAGTTCTATTCTGCGAAACGACCCTTTCCAACGATCAAAATACCGATCGCTGACGGACCGCGATTCGCGGCCATAATTCGCGACTTTCCGAAGCCCTATCGGTTCGCAAAAAGCGCGCAGGCGTAATACTTGATTGTTCCGGATTTCGCCTTCGCGTACCCAAACCCGGCCTGTTTGAATTTTCCTTCATAAAAGGGCTTATGATGGGTTGTGCCTGACGACCACAGCAATGCGAAATGACCGCCAAGAACATTAATATCCGGAATCGTATCGAGGGCAGTTGCTTCGAAATGGACTTTGTTTTTCTTGTCCCAGCCAAAAAAAGCCAATCTCTGCAGTGTCGTGTTTCGATCGGGGTGCGGGTTGTCTGAACGAAACTCTCGAACTGTGTGTCCGGGCCGGTTCTGATCTTCATTTGCCATAAACTCGGCAAACCACTGACAAGCATTGGTTAACTTTTCATCAGCCGCCAAGGTCGGAAGATTTCTGCTTTTACGGATTATATTTGCCGTTTCAAGAAACCCGCTCGCGGGAGTGTCATTCTCGACCGGTTTGACGATATAGGTCGATTTATCCGCTTCTATGACAAATTCGTCGAGAAAGGTACTGGCGCCTTTATCGTATATTCGAAAAACATTATTTGCGTAAGTGTTGATTTCAAACTGTTTACCTGTTCCTACGACTGCGCCCGGCGTTTCTCTGCAATCTTCCGCAACCCGATGAATCTCGATCTCGCGGCCGGTGGAATTTCGAATATACGCTAACCGCGGGGCGCCGGCCTGGCTGCAATTCTCTACCTTGTATGACTTAGTGGAGGGCTCAATAACAATCTCCCGGAGCAGAATTCCGCTGCTTTTCCTGTAAATTCGATAAACGTCGTGCGCCGTTGAAATCGTTTTATATTCCATCTCCGGTTCGATAGTGGCACCTGATTCTTCGGTGCAGCCCCGTGACACCCTTCGGATTTCGACCTCGTATTTGGCGGCGTTTCGAATAGCGACCGCAAACTCATCGCCCTCGGGTCTGCTGCAATTTTCGATTTTGTAAACGGATTGGGAAGCTTCCAGCATCACTTCGGTAATAAATCTATTGCTGTCGGCCTCGTAGACCCGGAACACGTTGTTAGCAGACGAATTTCCTCCGACTTGTTCGCCGGGCTTTATCACTCTCCCCGGCGTCTCGTTGCAATTTGTAAGTACGAGCCGCACCTCGATATCCTTTAGCGTCGCATTTTGAAACGCAAATCTCATCGACGGGCCCGATTTGCTGCAGCGGTTTTGCCCGTAAGCGCTCGTTGCGTTTGTTCCGGAAAATGCGGCCGCCGCCAGAATGAACCCGGCGCCGAATAGGTTCAGGAAAAACGGCTTTAGTTTTACCGACGAACTGATTCCTCCATTGGGCGTATTAAAACTCATTTAGGATAATCTTGTAATAGTCCTCGTGTCGTTTTCTTCCGTTTTCGTATATTGCCTGGTATTCGGGGTTAAAATCAAATATTTTAACATCCGCTTCCCCTTGATCCGCAATATGGTTAATCTGACCCGAAGCTTCGGATGCCAAAAGAACGGCCCCGCGGAGCGACGCTTCCCGGATCTGCGGAAAATGCAGATCTTTCCCGAGAACATCACAAATTATCTGTGTCCAGACCGCTGAATCACGTAACGCGCCTCCGGAAGCATAAATCTCACGTATCTCCGCGACCTCATTTAATTGCGAGTAAATCGCGGCAAACCGATATGCTACCGATTCAAGTGCCGACCGCACGATATCGGCGCTGCCCGACGACGCCGTCAACCCGATGATAGCTCCCTTAGCATCGTCGTGATAACCGGTACTCCTTTCACCCGCCAGAAACGGCATAAACGTTAAACCGTGTGCGTCCGGCAAGCTGTTTTCGATCGAGTTCGAAGTCGTTTTATCAATGGGATCGAGCTGCAGATTGTCTTTTAGCCATTGATAGAGTCCGCCTCCATCGGAAAGAGCGCCGCCGATAATGATTCTCCTGCGGTCAATCCGGTAACACCATAATCCGGGCGGAATCTCGCCGGGTACTTCACCCTCAAACGCAACCCGCATCGCCCCGGAGGTTCCGACCATCAGGCAGGCCCGTCCATTTTCGACGCAGTTTACGCCGATATTGTTTGCTGCGCCGTCTCCAACCGCGGGAAACCACTTTACGCCCCGCAAACTGCCCCACCTCTCAGAATATTCCCCGGAAAGCGTAAACGTCTCCCGGTCTGCTTCAACAACCAAAGGCAGATGATCTTCACAGATCCCGAGATAATCGAGGAGCGGCAGATCCCAGGCGCATTTTCGGATATCAAACAATCCCGTTCCGGACGCCATTGAAACGCTGGTTACTGTCTTTCCAAAGAGCTTGAGGAAAATATAATCACTAAACGATATCCATTTCGCCGTATTCTTAAATGCATCGGGCTTCTCTTCTTTGAGCCATAGGATTTTTGCCGGCCAATAGCTGGCGTGAAGGCGACAGCCGGTCCGGCGGTGAACCTGATCTTCGTCCAAGTCTTTGCGCAGCGAGCGCACAGCGCTGCGCGGTCGTGTTTCGTCCCATCCAAAAACGCTCGTGGTCGCTTTATTATCGTGATCTATCCCGAGCAAACTGTGCCAAAAGGCGCTGGTCGCCGCATAATCTATATTTTTTGCGCCGGTCCTGCCGATTAAATCATTAATTAAACTTACAACTTGTAAGAATAACTCGTCCGCATCGATTACAGTCTCCCCCTGGCGCAAGCCGGGATCCCGCCCGATCTGTATCATCGTTTCCGGGATTTCGTTTGCCCGTGTGTCGAAGAGCCCCGCGCGAATGCTCGATGTTCCGATGTCCAGTGCTAGAATAAGTGATGAATTCAAGAATTGATTTTGGTAAGATCGTGTTTCAGCCGGGTCTGATCTAGCCCTTGATTAATGCCGAAAAAAAGAGTCGCAGATGTTCGCGGGCTGTTATTAAGGGGTTCGTTTGATCCCGACTATTTTCTTAAGCCACCATCGGAGCCCCACCAGCAAGAACCTCCAGTCTTTAAAAAATTCGGGCGGCTTGCCTTCAAAATAGTGTCCTACAAATTGTAAGATCCAACCGAATATAAATAGCCCGGCGGGAACCGGCCAAAATCCGGAAACAAACAGGCTCACCGGAGTGAGGAGAATTGCGACCGCGATCATTGGTATCCCGATCGCGTGGGTTAACTTATTTACCGGGTTCTGATGTCCTTCAGCATACTCATCGATCCAATCATCCCAGCTTCTTCCACCCATCATGATGATTTCTCCTTTTTCTAATCGAAATCTGCGTAATTTCTTTTCAGGCAAATTTCCGTTCGCACCGGCCAGCATCGAACCGTGATAGGAAATTCACTTTTTGTACATCTCTATTCTCAATCCGCCGTCTAATACCCGGGTTTCTTCCAAATTAAAAGATTCCAGAAAATCCCGGGGCATAAACACGTCAGCATCCTCAACCGAGACGGGAATCCTTGTTACAATCCACCGGTCTATGTTTGGAGAAAAACTGGTGTAGGTTTTAGCCCCGCCCATAATATACAAATCGGAATTGAGGTATTTCGATAATGAAACAACCTCTTCTTTGCTGCGGATCAGGATGACGCCCGGATGTTTCCCTATCACCGAAGACCGGGAAACGACAATGTTAAGCCGTTTCGGAAGTGCTTTCCCGATCGATTTCCAGGTATGAAGCCCCATCACGACGGCACTTCCCGTCGTCATCCGCTTAAAGAACTTCAGATCCGCCGGGTAATGCCACGGTAGTTTTCCGTCTTTTCCAATGGCGAAATTCTCCGAGATCGCGATGATGCCGATAATAGACATATCAAACACCTGCTAGCCGAAAAATTTCACATTCTTATGCGAACCGTCGCAAAAGGGTTTTGTCGAAGACGCACCGCACCGGCAAAGCGCCGTCGTTTTGTTTTCGCAAACGGTTATATTTCCATTACTGTCTTCAATTTCGATTCTTCCGGCGATTAGATACGGACCATTTTTGGTGGTCGTTATCCGGACCCCCCAATCCGATTCTGTTAACGAGCGTTCGGCAGCATCAAAAGTGTATGAAAGTGCGCCGGACGGACACTTATCGACTGTTTCCTTGATCGCGTCGGTTGACGCGGCACCGATTTTCACCCACGGTTTCTCTTCCGGCTTAAATACCTCCGGCGATCCCTTGACGCATTCCCCGGAACGGGCGCAAATATCCGGTTTCCAGTGAACGGTTATTTCACCGTTTGAAAATTTGTCTTCCTTAGCCATATAGTTCCCCCTTTCAAATTCGTAACTTCGCTCCATGGTAAACCGATATCGGGGATCCTCTGGCAAGCAGGATCGAATCCGGCTCGGTTTCACTCAAAAATTCAAATTGTTTTCCGTAGGTGTTTCCGAAATCAACTTCGATTTCAGCGTAATTAATATCTGACAGCTCCCATTTCGGATGCCGGACCTGATACTCGTCGGTGCGGTTTTCACCCCTTTTTGTATATCCCCAGTAATGTTCGGTTATAAATTCGGCGCCCGAACCCTTGTCGGGAACCCCTAGATTCTCTCCGAATTCAACATAAAGCCGGTTTTCGATGCTTTCGTCGGACCACCAGTAGGTCAATTCATTATTCCCGTCCTGATGAGACATTTCCCAGGTTTCGTAGGGTTCGCCGTAAAAGATTTTCGCAACCAGCGTGATCGCCGCTTTGGGTACGATTTCCTTGATAAACACAACGCCGCGGCGAATCTCTTCACGGGTCTCCCGTTTTACGTAAAACCTGAGATTGACTTCTTCAAAGTCTGAATGAAACGGAATCGAAACTCCTTTGATCTTCGTGCCCAAAAATTTGAAAGCGACCAGGCTCGCAAAGCACTTGCCATCGTAAAAATCGAGTTCGGTTCCACCCGGCAAAAAATCTTCGAGAAGTGCGGGATCGACTTCATAATTTGCCATTACAAGATCTTCCCACGCCGCTGTCAAAAATTCATTCATAATATTTGCCGCAGTTTCCGGAACAACCGGCGCGAATTATGGTCTCCGGAAAACAGCATATAACTTTTTGACTGCCTGATCCGCATCTCGAATTCACTAAGTCAAAACACGTGGGGCAAATCGACTTATACGGCAACCTTAGCGCTGATTTTCTTGTGCGCCTTATATCCAACCAGATTCAGGTTTTCGTAATTGAGTTTCATAAGGCCGTCCACTCCCCTGAAATCATCCGCTCCGACGATTTCGAGATACGGAAGATCAAGGGGATCCCGGCTGAGCAGCGTCTCAACCTGCCGGCGGTGATTGAGATAAATATGCAGATCGCCGAATGTATGGACAAAATCTCCGACCGTTAAGCCGCAAACGTGCGCAATCAAGTGGGTTAAAAGGGCGTATGACGAAATATTAAACGGCACTCCCAAAAAGGCATCGGCGCTCCGCTGATATAGCTGGCAATGGAGTATTTTTTTGTTCTCAACTTTCAGATGCCAAAACGTGTGACACGGCGGCAGATCGACCTGGTCAGCCTGCTCCGGATTCCAGCCTGAAACAATCAAACGGCGCGAATTCGGATTCCTGTCAATTTCATTGATCAGCCATTTAATCTGGTCAAACCCGTTTTTTTCCGGGTAATCGCCGCCAAAACTCCTCCATAAATAACCATAAATCGGTCCAAGGTCACCTTCCTCGCGTCCAAAGCGGGATGTGTGTTCGAGATCGGCCCATTCCTTCCAGATATCGACCCCGCGTCTCCTCAAATTCCCTTCATTGGTGTCGCCGGAAAGAAACCAAAAAAGCTCTTCGGCAACCCACCTGAACGGTACACTCTTGGTAGTGACGATCGGAAACCCGTTCCTTAAGTCGAATCTGGTTTGAAAGCCGAACGCCGAAATCGTCCCAACCCCGGTGCGGTCTTCGTGCTGCGTTCCGTGTTCTAAAATATGCCTTAATAATTGATGATACTGCTTCATTGTAGCTTTTGCGCGTTTGTGGAATTACAACCTTAAAGTTACCATATTTGCTTGGAAATTAACCATCGGGAAGAAACTATGCCGGGAAAATTGGAAGTCAGTTTTAACAGTCCGCAATGCGGCTGGATGTCGATCGGTTTTAAGGACGGCGCCAACGAGTTTAATACGACCACGGCCCATGCACCGCATTCCAACGCGCTGTCGGAGCTGCTTACCGCGATTATTTCGATGCTTAAGAATGAAGATTATGAATATACGCTTAAATGGAACCGCGATCCGGAAGAATTCGATTTCGATTTCCGTCGGTCGGGTGATAAAACGTCGATCGAAATCACCGAGTATCCGACCGGTCAGCGGGATCAGCAGGAGAAAGAGAAGGTGTTTGGCTATATCGGGGACGCAAGACAGATAGCCGAGGCATTTTACGAAACTTTCCGGCAGCTTTATGAGGAAAGAGATGTTGACGAATTTGAAGATAACTGGCATCAAAAGTTTCCGTTTGCCGAATTTGAAAGACTTCGAGAGGCGGTCGGAAAATGAACGGAGAAGTTAGAATTTTGTGTCCGAAAACACACGCGGTATGACAAGAAAACTCAATTTGGGGTGCGGTGAAGACTATAAAGAAGGCTTTATAAATATCGATTTTCATTCTCACGTAAATGTCGATGTGGTTCACGACCTCAACGCGATCCCATATCCGTTTGAAGATAATTCGCTCGACTATATCAACGCGTATCATATCCTGGAACACCTCGATAAGCCTTTTTGGGTGATGAAAGAGCTTCATCGGATCCTGAAGCCCGACGGCCGGCTCCACGTAAAAGTTCCGCATTTCAGCCGCGGCTTTACGCACGCCGAACACCGGGCGGGTTTTGATATAACATTTCCATATTATTTTAACCCCGAATTTACGAAATCCGGATATTTCGGAGTTCATTTCGAACTCGAAAAGATGGAGTATCACTATATGGCCTTTTTTCATATCCTACGGAATATGGGTTATTCGAAGCCGGTCATCTCGTTTTTAAGAATCCTCAATGGGTTTATCAATTTCTTTGCCAACCTGAGTCCGGCCTTCTGCAGCCGGGTCTGGTGTTTCTGGGTCGGCGGTTTCGAAGAGATTGAATTTCGATTCGTCGCAAAAAAATAACATGGCGAAGGATGAGAAAACTGCCAGTGCTTTCGCTTCTTCGTGGAACAATCTCCCGCAGGGGTCGGTCTATACGGCCGAGCAGTTTGAAGATTGGTTTGCGCCGTTGACGGAAAGCGATATTACGGATCGGCGCGTTCTCGAGCTGGGCTGCGGCAACGGAAGCCTATTGGTTCATGCCGCCAATTGGAAACCATCGCACTTAACCGGGGTCGATCTGGGTGATTCGGTCCGATCGGCCAAATCCAATTTAGAAGAAACGGGATTCAGGCGATATGAGATTTTGAAGGAGGATCTGACGGCTTTTGAGTCAGACGGGTTTGACCTCGTTTACAGTATCGGCGTCCTTCATCATCTTAAGGATCCGCTGAGCGGTTTTCAATCGGTGATTAGAAATACCAGGGCCGGCGGGCGTTTTCATTGTTGGGTATACGCCGAAGAGGGGAATTCGTTGGTAATTTACGCCGTTGATCCGATCAGGACGGTGGTTTCGAATTTTCCCTGGTGGTTTACAAAATATCTGGTTGCGACGCCGCTCGCCTTTGTCTATTTCATCTATGCCCATTTGATCGTAAAGCTGAGACTCTCCTCTATGCCGCTATTCGAATACAGCAAATGGATTGTAAATCGGGAATTCTCGTTTTTCCGGCATGTGGCATTTGATCAGCTGGTCACGCCTCAAACGTCCTATCTTAATAAAAAAACGATTGAAAAATGGCTCGCGTCTGACCCTGCGATCGATCAGGAAAGCACTTATATTATTTTCAGAAACGGAAATTCTTGGAAATTCGGCGGAAAAAAACGAAGTTGATGAAATCGGAGTTTACTCGAAACGAATATGAATTGGCCTATCCGGATGGCGCCGAAGACCATTATTGGAATTTGGCGCGAAATCATATTCTTGGCAAAACGATTGCCGCTCACATCGAACCGGCCGATAAAATTATCGAGATCGGCTGCGGGCGCGGAGGGGTCGTCAAATATCTCAATCACAATGGACTGGATTGTTTTGGTGTCGAACTGGCCCAATGCGTGCCGTATCCGGGTGCCGAAGAGTTTGTCGAAACCGAAACGAACGCGCTGGATATCGCAGATGAGAAACGAAGCAGTTTTACGGTTTTGCTGCTGCTTGATGTGCTCGAACATATAGAAAACCCGCGCAGCTTTCTCGATGCGATTCTAAATAAATATGAAAACATCAGGATGCTTGTGATCACCGTTCCGGCACGGAAGGAGATCTGGTCTGAATATGACGAGTTTTACGGCCATCAGACGCGGTATGATCTGGAAATGAGCGCCGGTTTGATAAAAGCCTCGGGATTTAGAATCGTCCAAATTGGATACTTCTTTAACGGCTTGTACGCCGCCGCCAGGCTGGCATTGAGTTTGTCCGCAAAACGGGCGGTTAAAGTCTCCTCGCCGCGGGGGATTGCGAAGCACATTCATAAGGCATTATCGTTCTGGTTTATTTTGGAATATTATCTGACGCCGGCGCGATTAAGGGGTTCTTCGATAATTGGGGTCGGGGTAAAATAAAGCCGCTTCCGGCGCGTTTTGATCTCAATCAGAAATCCCGGAACCGAAAGTTTGCCCTTTTTTATATTGGGCTTCCTGAATATTTTGTTAACATACATAATCTATTTCAACAAAGATTCTGCCGGAATTGCGGGAAAACTCTATCGGACCGCGGGCAGAACTTTGAAAACAGCACCGACACGGTAAACACGTTATGAACGACGAAAATATCAAGGCCTGGAGCGAATTCAGAAAAAGAATCACGATTGATGCGGAGCCCGAGACCATTTATAACTCCTTTGCGACCCAGGAGGGACTTGAATCATGGTTTTTGAGAAAAGCGGAATTTCTCACATCAGACGGCAGGCTTAGAAAACGCAATGAACTGATCCAGAAGGGTGACCAGTATTTTTGGCTGTGGCACGGACATGGGGATGACGTTTCCGAAAAGCGGGAAGTTCTCGAATCAAACGGGAGAAATTTTCTTCAGTTTAAGTTTTCGGGAGATTGCAAAGTCTCCGTCAGTATAAAAAAGGCAAGCGGGGAAAATGTTCTCGAACTCATCCAGGAAAATATCGAATTTCACGAGAACCCGTACCGGAACCTATTTGTGATGTGCGGCGAGGGTTGGACATTCTACCTGACGAATTTGAAGTCAATCATGGAAGGCGGAGTAGACCTCAGAAATAAGAATAAAAACATTCCGAATTTAATCAACGCATAAATTTTTGTGAATAGCCCCAATTTCAAAACCGAATCGGCCGGGTCCGGGTCAACAAGCCCCGAGCTTTCGCTGTTCTTGCCTGTATTTAACGAAGAAGATAACCTTCGCCCGATGCATGCAAAAATTTCACTGGCATTGGAAAACCTCGATAAGACCGCTGAGATTATTTATGTCGATGACGGGTCGACGGATAAATCGTTTGAGATTTTAAAATCGATCGCATCGCGCGACAGCCGAATTCGATTGATTTCGCTTCGCCGGAACTACGGGCAGACTGCGGCAATGTCTGCCGGGATTGACGCTGCGAGAGGCGAAATACTGATTCCGATGGATGCCGACCTGCAAAATGATCCAAACGATATCGAACGGCTTTTGGCAAAACTCGATGAAGGATTTGATGTCGTATCGGGGTGGCGAATAAACCGGAAAGACAAATTTATTACCCGCCGGGTTCCTTCAATGATTGCCAATCGAATAATTTCCTGGATTGGAGGCGTTCCTTTGCACGATTACGGTTGCTCGCTCAAAGCATACCGTAGGGATATCCTTCAAGACGTGAGGCTGTACGGTGAAATGCATCGTTTTATTCCCATCTATGCTAGCTGGGCCGGCGCGAGGGTAACCGAAATCCCGGTTGAGCACCACCCGCGGATTATGGGAAATTCCAAATACGGGTTGACGCGGACGATCAAGGTAATATTTGACTTGATTACCATAAAGTTTCTCGCTTCTTATCAAACGAAGCCGCTGTATGTCTTTGGCTCATTTGGCCTTGCGGTCTTTCTGGTATCGTTTATCGCCGGCATTTGGGCCGTTGTATTGAAACTGGTTTACGATGTTTCGTTTATTCTGACCCCGCTCCCCCTGATTGCGATTGTGATGGTCGTTATCAGCATTCAATTCTTCCTGATGGGTCTGTTAGCCGAGCTGCTGGTTCGGACTTATCACGAATCACAGGACAAATCGATCTATGCGATTCGCGATAAGATCGGGTTTGAAAGCGAATAAGCCAAATCGTTTGCACGATCCCCTTTCTCAAATCTATATGGTATGTGCGGAATAACCGGTTGGGCAAATCTCGATCCGAATGCACCGGTGGAAACCGGCGATGAGCAGCGGCTCCGCGTGATGTGCGGCCGGATGGTTCATCGCGGACCCGATTCCGAAGGGATTTGGCTCGGACCCGGCGCAGCGCTCGGAATGCGGCGGTTATCGATAATTGACCTTGAAACCGGAGACCAGCCTTTCTGGAACGAGAGTAGAACCGCCCTCGTCATTATGAATGGCGAAATCTATAATTTCCGCGAATTAAAGACCGAACTCGGCAAGAAGGGCTATCGATTTAAGACGGAATCCGATACCGAAGTCTTGCCGCATCTTTATGATGAATACGGGGCGGACTTTGTTTCGCGGCTAAACGGTATGTTCGCCATTGCGCTGTGGGATGCGAAGAAGAGAAGCCTGCTTCTTGCGCGAGACAGATTTGGCGAAAAGCCGCTCTATTACGGCGTTTTTGAAGGCAGACTCTTGTTTGCCTCGGAACCGAAAGTCCTTCTGTCTCATCCAGCGGTCGCGGCCGAATTGAATCCGGAGGCACTCTATCATTATCTTTCGTACGATTACGTTCCGGCGCCGCTTTCGATTTATCGCGGCATTAAAAAGCTGCCGGCGGCTCACGCCCTTGAGTTTTCAGCCGGCACCGAGGAAATCCGTGAATACTGGAAGCTGAGCTTTGAAAAGCCGGCAAAACAGCCGTCAACCGTGGAAGCTGCCGCTAGATTGAGCGGGATCATTTCGGATTCGGTAGATATCCGCCTGATATCTGATGTTCCGCTCGGCGTACTCCTTTCAGGGGGGATTGACTCATCAACGGTCGCGGCGTTTGCCGGTATTCATTCAACCAAAAAGATTAAGACCTTCTCCATCGGGTTTGAAGAAGATTCGTTTGATGAATCAGCTCACGCCCGCCGGGTCGCCGCTCATCTGGGTACCGAGCATTATGAAGAAAAACTGAGCGTCAAAACCGCAGTTGGGCTGATCGGTGAAATCGGCAAATGGCTCGATGAACCCCTGTCCGACGGTTCACTGATTCCGACTTACCTGCTTTCGAGGTTTGTCCGCAAAAACGTTACCGTTGCTCTCGGCGGCGATGGCGGGGACGAGATCTTTGCCGGTTACCCGATGTATTACGGCCATCGCCTTGCTGATCTTTACAAGCGGGTTCCGTCGTTTGTGCGGTCCGCGTTGATTGAGCCCCTGGTAGCACAGCTGCCTGCCCGGACCCATAATCTTTCATTTGATTACAAAGCCCGGCGATTCGTGGATTCTTCGAAATATGACCGGATCACCCGTCATCACTCGTGGT
The DNA here is from genome assembly GCA_041576495.1 of Aridibacter sp. Taxonomy (GTDB): domain Bacteria; phylum Acidobacteriota; class Blastocatellia; order Pyrinomonadales; family Pyrinomonadaceae; genus Aridibacter. The sequence goes on from JBFGKW010000033.1 coordinate 17,758, forward strand.
TTGGTTCTTTTTCGCCGGACGAAAAGGTGCGCCTTTTGAGTCGTGGTTTCGGTCAGTCATTTGAACAAACGGATATATACGACGGTGCCAGGAGGCTGCTCGAATCAAGCGATGCGGTAGATAAGATCGAACAGATGCAGCTCATCGATATGAAATACTATCTGGCCGAAGACATTCTGACCAAGGTTGACCGGGCGAGCATGGCGGTTTCGCTCGAGGTCCGGGCTCCGTTTCTCGATCACCGGGTTGCAGAATATGCCTCATCGCTGCCGGCCGACTATAAGCTGCGGGGCCGGACGACAAAGTTTATCTTGAAAGAAACGGTTAAGGAAATGCTTCCGAAATCCATTATATCGAGGCCCAAGAAGGGATTCGGTATTCCAATCGCTGAATGGCTTAAAGGTCCTTTGAATCCCTTGATGAGGGAACTTTTGTCCGAGCCTCTTCTCGAAAAACAGGGGTACTTTGATGCCAAGTTTGTCCAGAAACTGATCGGGGACCATGAACAGGGTGTTTGTAACAACTACAAGCAGCTGTGGAACCTGCTGGTATTTCAACTATGGCACGAGAACTTTATTGGTGAGCGGTGACCATTGACCATTGACCATTGACCATTGAGCCATTTTGGCAGAAATGCTACCGCTTTATCCGATAAACCGAATATCGCCCGAGCTTGTCATATTCATACCGGAGAAACTTCATCCCGGATTTCTTTAAGACATTTATCGAACCTTTGTGATCCTCGTCAACGGTCGCATAAACGGATGAAAGCCGCAGGTCATCAAAACCAAATTTTATAATCACCTTGGCGATTTCTGTAGCATAGCCTTTACCCCATGCACATTTCCGAAGCACAAACCCAATTTCCCATTCACCGGGTTTACCGGATCTCGGGGTAAGAATCGAATGACCGATATATTCATCATCGGCCAAAAGGAAGACCGCCCAGACGTTTTTCGCAAAAGTGCGGTCATGTATTCTGCTCCACAAGCGTTCTGCTTTTGATTTCGAAAGCGCTCCCTGATCGACGTGATCCATTACGGTTTTATCAGTCACCAGACTGATAAAACTCTCTTTGTCTTTCAAAGAGTACCGGGTCAACAAAAGCCTTTCGGTTCGGATCACTTTCATAAGGCCAAAAAAAGCGATGCTTTCCGTTTATGAAAAGCATCGGCATTTAATCTAAGTAAATATTTGCGGGTCAGTCTTCAATAGTAAATTTAGCTACCGGCTCCAGCGTTCGCCTCTTATCAGTTGATTTTCCGGAACCCACATTATCGGTGATTTTGATCTTTATCTGATAATCACCTGCCGGAAGATTAGCCGTTGGAAGCAGCCTGGCCAGCGTCAGCCTTTGTCCCGAATCACTCAAACCGCTCCAGTCTTCGGGCTGTTCCATCAAAACTTTTCCATCCTTGATCAGCAGGTACGTGACATCTACCGCCGGACGGAGCGTCGTTTGATCGATCCCGGCGTTGTAAACCTGCATATAGATTCCGACCTGCTGGCCTTTGCGGTAAACACCCGACAGATTCGGGATCACCTTGGCATTTCCGATTACAAAACGGCCGCCGATGTCAGCATCCGTTGTCTGGCGGAGTTTTGACGCCAAAATCAGGGTCGAAGTCCAGAGATTCGTATCGTCATATTTTGGAACAGTAAATCCGAGGTTTCTGACGCCCTGTTTACCCGATCCGACATCACGTACGATCACGTCGACTTTATAAGTTGCACCCGGCGTAAGCGTAACCGCAGTTTGATAGACGGATTTCATATCCCGGGCTTCGGATAAATCCTGAACGGTCGCATTGGTCGTCACCGAATCTTCAAATATACCGGCCCGTTTATTGGTCACTGCGGTAATCCGGCCAAAAATATTCATTCGCGCCGTTGGCAGCCCCCCGACTTCTTCAAACGTCAGCTCGCTGTTTTCGGTTTGGAGCGTAAAGGTCGTAATAACCCGGTCATCCGACTGGCGAAAGAAATCAACCCGTAATTCAAAATCCAGCGGATTATTATCGATCACGCCCGAACTGCTCAGGCCCGATTCTAAATCGGAGTATTTTACTTGCGGCGGAATCGATAACGCATTTCTGATTTCAAGCCGGCGAAACGGGGAATCCTGTTCGCGCGTGTAATTATTTGCGGAATTGATACCGGTGATCCGGTCGCCCTTGGTCGAGAGGCCAAGCATTTCCGATGTCGTTAAACCCGCGCCCGGAACAAATAAAAGAGCATCTTTTTCATTGGGATTGGTCGCTATTCGATACTCTCCGCTGCCGGTCGGATCGACAAATTCGATTTCGATACCGCTTCCGACTCCCTCCAGGTGTCGGTAAAACCAAATCTCAAACGGATATGTCGAAGTGGTTCCGCCGCCCTCATAAGAAGGCCGGTTATAAGAACCTCCCATCGGATGGCTTTCGACCCCGTCCGGTTTACCCCAGGTAATATAGATGCGTCCGCGGTCCGTCATCCATCCCGGCTTTCCGGAGGCAAAATGTTCATTGGCATAGGCTATCCGCTCGTAATACTCTTCCCGATATTCGTTTTCTTCAGTATCCGGATTCGGATCTCTCCGTCTCCAGAAGTTTTCGATAAAATTTTCGCGTTCTTCATCAGTTTTAAGAGCCTTAAAAGCCTTTTTCTCTTCGCGGGTAATGATGTAACGAACATCCTTACTTAACCAATTCTCGTATATCTTCGAAACTTCTTCCTCTGTTTTTCTGGCTTTGGTAGAGGGATCGTCTACGATTTGAGCCAGAATCGGGGAAGTGCCCAAAATTATGATCACGCTGAAAACAATTATGACTTTTAAAAATTTACTGGTACCCATTACAACTTTACTCCTTTGACAACTGCTCCGAGCCGAAACACCGCATTTTCCTGATAATCTGAATCAGGTTAGATTCTAAACACAATTCTGTAATTGTACAAGATGCTGAGAGGCAGTCAACAGTTGCTCTATCGAACATTTTTAGTCGTTGGATTATTTGAAATGCAGCTCACTAATCGAATTCATCCGGATCCGATTCCCGTTTTTTTCCGAAGAACCAGGCAACCAGGACCGAAACCAGATACAAGGCGGACATCGGCGTGGCAAACAGCATCATATTCGGTATATCACCGGTAGGTGATACAAACGCTGCCACGATCAGCATCACGATCAGCGCTATCTTCCAGCTGCGGATCAGCAACCCGGCTGAAATGACACCTATTCGGGATAAAACATAAGCGACTGCCGGCATCTGAAAAATGATACCCATTGCCAGCATTATCAGGGTCACAAAATCGAAATAATCTGTCACCCGGAGCAGAAGTCGAAAATCTGCGCCAAGGCCAAGCAGGTACCTGAGAGCCGGCGGGAGCAATATGTAATACGCAAACGCGGCCCCGACCACAAACGAAATCGATGACAACAGGACGAACGGGGTTACATACTTCCTTTCGTGGCTGTAAAGCGCGGGCGAAATGAATCCCCAGATTTGAAGAAGCAAGAATGGAATCGAAAGCGCGATCGCCGAATAGAGCGAAACCGTCATATAGAGCGTAAAAGATTCCATCGCCGTCGTGACGATCATTTGCTCGCTGGTGTCATCATCCTCGAGATCCGTTCTCGACAAATCCGGAGGCAGACGCACTCCTTTCGGGATGATCGAGTTTCCGGAGTAGATCACCTCATCGGTAAATAAGGCTAATCGGCCCTCCTGATCTTTTGCCACGACCGATAGAACGGATGTTCCGGGAGCAATGACATTGACACCCAGATTTGCGGCGCGGTCAAAAACATACCGACCTTTGTCGCCAATCTTGACCTGGTTTATCTTAAGAACCCGTTCATTGCCGGTGCGGCCCTGAAACGGAACTACGTTTCTTTGTACCTCGGTTAATGCCCGGGTAACGGGAACCGAAAGAAACCTGAAGATCTCCGCCGATACAAACCAGCAAAAGATAAAGGCGAGGGCGACCACGACCAGCGACCTGACAAGACGCTTTCTGAACTCATCCAAATGGGCAAGGAAAGACATTTGCCCGCCGAGCCGTTCCCTTCCCTCTTCCTCTTCGTCTTCGTCATCAAACATTGAATCTCAGTGCGGCTCGCTTGCGTATTCAGCGGTCCTAAAGCCAGTTCTTTTTGTCGGAGGCGTCATCGATCTTCTTATCTTCGGCCGGAACCGCCTCAATACCGTCGCTTTCGCCTCGATTTTTAGCGTCAATCAGTTTTTTGTAATCTTCTTCGCTTAATTCTCTTACCGAGGGAAGGATAGACGAGTCTTTTGCCGGTTGCCTCACGGTTTTGGCCTCGATGATCGATTCCTGTGGAAGAATTTTGTTTTCAGTATCGGACTCAAACCCTATAAACTCGTTTGCCTGTTCCTCTGCGGCTTTGACTTCTTTGGCCCAGGTTGACCGAAACTCGGTCGAAACGCTTCGCAGTTCACGCATCAGGCTGCCGGCTTTTCTGGCCATCTCCGGCAATTTGCGCGGACCGAATACGATCAGCGCGATGATGCCGACGAGTATCAGCTCCTGCGTTCCGATCGATTCAAAAATAAGTAAATAAAACTTCATTATCTTCCGTGATCCGCCCGAATTCCAGTCTCCGGCCGTGCGCTTGCGGTATCATTTTACCGAATAGCCGGCTTTGTCTTTGTGCCTTTTCCGGAATTCGTCCTGCCGCTGCTTGATTCAGGGGGTTTCCAGGAACAAAAACCGCTCACTATGCTATCTCGATCAAATATCTGTCAAATTCCTTGACGCTGCCTATTATTTTAGCGTTTTCGACTCGATTTACATACTCATCGGCGTTTTTCCTGCCGAGGCTGATTAATAAACCACCCGCCGTCTGAGGGTCGAAAAGCGCGCTTTGCATTTCTTTTGAAACGTTTTCGTCAAAGAAAACGGTGTCACCGACATAATTCCGGTTGTTAATATCCCCGCGGGTGAGCATTTTTTGGCCGATAAGATCGATGACATCGGGCAAGAGCGGAACGCTTCCAGATTCGATCGCAAGGGTTACATTGCTCGCCTTTGCCATTTCGAATGCGTGACCCAATAACCCGAACCCCGTGACATCCGTACAGCCGTGGGCGCCGGTCGCGTTCATAACTTTAGAGGCGGCGCGGGCCGAAACTATCATCGATTGAAGCGCGGTCTCGGCGGTGTCCGGAGTAGCGTTTCCATATTTAACCGCCGTGCTGATTACCCCCGTACCGATCGGTTTGGTAAGCACCAAAGAATCTCCCGGTATTGCCCCAGCATTCGTGATAACCTCTTTAGTCACAACAGTTCCGGTTACTGAGTATCCAAATTTCATCTCTTGGTCATCAACCGAATGTCCGCCTAAGACGGCTACATTTTCCTCCATCATTGCCGTGTGGCCGCCGAGAAGAATCTTTCCGAGCACATCCCAGTCACCTTTTTGCGGATAACAGACGATCGAAAGCGCCGTGATCGGAACGCCGCCCATGGCGTAGACGTCGTTTAGCGAATTAACGGCGGCGATTCTTCCGTAAACTTCCGGGTCATCCGCAATCGGCGTAAAGAAATCAAGCGTCTGGACAAGAGAATGTGTGTTATTTAAGCGAAAAACTCCCGCATCGTCGGAGTGTTCGTATCCGACAATTATGTCTTTGTTCTCTTGTTTCGGAAGTTTGCTCAATACTTGAGCAAGGTCGCTTGGCGCAAGTTTGGCCACTCAACCGGCACAGGAGACCATTTCCGTCAGACGTTTTTGCATAGATTCGGTTAACCTGCAGTTATGCGGTTTCGCGCTAACTACTTTTTCATCAACAACTTATAAAGACGATCAAGATCAGCATCGCCGTAATATTCGAACTCAATCCGTCCGCTTCCGTTACCCGCCCGCGGCTCTATCCTGACGTGAGTACCGTAATATCGCCGAAGCTTGCTTTCGGCGCGTTTTATATTCGGATCCTTGGAGACTTCTTTTTTTATTTTTGGAGGAGTCTTTTTTTCGCCGGCATTGATTTTTTTGACCGCATTTTCCGTTTCCCGGACCGACCACGATGTTTTCATTATTCTGCCGGCTAATTCCATCTGGAGCGGTTCATCATCAACCGCCAGGAGTGCGCGTGCATGGCCGACCGAGAGTTTTCCCTCTTCGACGAAACCGATGATCTTCTGCGGCAGCTTTAACAACCGGAGATAATTTGTAATAAAAGTGCGAGTTTTACCGACCTGCCGGGCCACTTTTTCCTGCGTCAGCCCCAATTTCTCGATCAGCTTTTTATAGGCCTTCGCTTCTTCAATCGGGTTTAGCTCCTGGCGCTGGATATTCTCGATAAGTGCCAGCTCCAAAAGCTTGTCATCCGATACATCGCGGATCACTGCCGGTATCTTGGCAAGCTCCGCCCGCTGTGCGGCCCGCCACCTGCGTTCACCCGCAACTATCTGATATTGTTTACCTTTTGGCCTTACGAGAATAGGCTGGACGATTCCGTTGGAGCGAATGGATTGGGCTAATTCGATCAATTCGGGTTCAGGAAACCGGGTCCTCGGCTGTTCCGAATTCGGAAGTATCAAGTCTATGTCTATCTCCAGATAATCGCGGCCCGTCTCCGAGGATAACGGGTCGGAATCCTCGGCGATCAGAGCGCTAAGCCCCCTTCCTAATGCTTTTCTGCTCATTCGACAAAATCTCCTTGGCTAAATTTATATAACTTTCCGCTCCGCGCGATCTGATATCGTAAAGAATAATCGGCTTCCCGAAACTGGGTGCTTCCGCCAGCCGGACATTTCGCGGAATCACCGTATCAAGCACCTGGGCGCCATAAAAATCCCTTAAATCTTTAGCCACCGCGGCAGAAAGATTCGTCCTTTCGTCATACATTGTCAGGAGCAACCCTTCGATCGTCAATTTCGGATTCAAAACCCTCCGGATCCGGGCAAGTGTATCAAACAGTTCGGTTACGCCCTCAAGCGCATAATACTCGCATTGTATCGGAACAAGCAGCGAATCGGCCGCTGTCAGGCCGTTGACGGTCAGCAGCCCGAGGGATGGCGGGCAATCAATGATTATGTAGTCAAAATTCTGTTTTATCGGCTTGAGCGTTTTTTTTAGCCTGTATTCGCGCTTGGATTGGTCAACCAGCTCGATTTCGGCGCCGGCGAGGTTTTTGTCAGCCGGGAGAATCCAAAAAAGCGGCAATTCGGTAGGCAAAATCAAGTCTTCGACCGGTTCACGGCGGATAATAGCATCGTAAAGTGTTTTTCTCGGAACCGTTCGCGAGATACCGGATCCTGACGTAGCGTTGCCCTGAGGATCTGCGTCAACGAGCAAAACGCGCTTCTCTTCAACCGCTAAACCTGCCGCCAGATTGACGGCGGTTGTTGTTTTACCTACTCCGCCTTTCTGGTTGGCTATTGCTATAATTTTACCCATTCAAGCTGCTTTTTTTGGATTGTTAAATAGAAATTAAATTTAACACAAAGGCGTGAGGCTATCTAGCCATTAAACGAAGATGTGCCACGTGAAACATATCGGAACATCTCAACAATCCCGCCGAACTAATTTTGAAATGTCTGGTTAACCCTCTTGTCTTGAGGCAGTTAGGTGAACAAGCACGGTGGATAAAGCGACCGGCGTCAGCCCATTAATTTTTCGAACCTGACCAAAACTTTGAGGTTTGGCGCGTTCAAGTCTTTCGATCATCTCGTGGGATAATCCGCTGATTTCGCGAAATGCGAAATCGTTAGGGACCTTTAATTTGTCGTGTCGATTAATTCGTTCATTTGCCGTGTCCTGTTTCTTGATATATCCGCTGTAAAGAGAATCGGCCAGCGCGGTGTCGAGATCGGAAATTTTGATTTCATTTTTTATGAAATCGGGCAAGAGGCGGAAGACCAGTTCACGGTCAACACCCTGGCGCTGCGATAACTGCGATAGCGTGATCGTATCCCCAAGATCACAGTCAAGAAGCCTGGATATGCTGGCATATTCCACGTCAGAACGCTTATAGCGCGTATTATCGAGGGTGTTCCTGAGTTTGGCGATATTATCGCGTTTTCTGTTAAATCGTTCCCAATCGGCGTCGGCAAGCAGCCCCGCTTCGCGGCCTTTCGGAGAAAGCCGCTGATCGGCATTGTCGTGTCGAAGCGTCAATCGCGCTTCGGCCCTTGAAGTAAAGATGCGGTAAGGTTCGTCCACACCGTGCTGAATCAAATCGTCAACCAGAACCCCGATATACGCTTCGTCGCGGCCCAGAATAACCGGTTCGCGATGTTTCACGTGAAACGCTGCGTTGATCCCGGCCATCAGGCCCTGACATCCGGCTTCTTCATAACCCGTCGTTCCGTTTATCTGCCCGGCAAAGAAAAGACCGCTGATTCTGGTTGTTTCCATCGTCGGCTGCAATTCACGGGGATCGACGAAATCGTATTCGATTGCATATCCGGGCCGGATGATACTCACTTCCTCAAAACCGTCGATCATCCGCAGCAGGCCTTGCTGCAGCTCTGCCGGAAGTGAAGTCGAAAATCCGTTGAGATATACCTCATTCGTCGTATGTCCTTCCGGTTCGAGAAAGAGCTGATGCCGGTCTTTTCCCGCAAACTTTACGACCTTGTCTTCAATCGACGGGCAATATCGCGGTCCGATTCCTTTGATTGCACCCGAATACAGCGGAGACTGACTGATATTTTCGCGGATCTTGTTGTGGAGCGATTCGTTTGTATAACCGATGTGGCATTTGATCTGGGGTTGCTCGATCTTTTCCGTTGCAAACGAAAAAGCAACCGGCTTTTCATCGGCCAGCTGTTCCTGAAACGCATCCCAATCGATTGTCCTTCCGTCAATTCTCGGCGGGGTCCCGGTTTTAAGCCTCCCAACCGGAAAACCGTGACGCTTTAATGCTTCCGCCAATTCGATCGATGCGGGCTCTCCCGCTCTTCCGGCGGAATAGTTTTTCCGGCCGGTATGTATTCTACCGTTGAGAAATGTACCCGTCGCAACGATTACCGAGTCCGCTCCAAACCTTCTCGTATCTTCCAGCTCAACACCAATAACCTTCTTCTTTTCAACAATTAGATCCACAACGACACCCTGCCGGAGGTGGAGATTAGGGGTGGCTTCAAGAACCCGCCGCATCTCGGTACGGTACAGCGCCCGGTCCGCCTGGGCCCGCGGGGATTGGACCGCCGGACCTCGCGAACGGTTGAGGAGACGAAACTGAATCCCGGTTCGATCGATGACGCGGCCCATAATTCCCCCGAGCGCGTCGATCTCACGAACAATATGGCCCTTGGCGATGCCCCCGATCGCCGGATTACAGGACATTTGCCCGATCAGATCCAGATTTATCGTTACCAATGCGGTTTCGACGCCCAGCCTCGCAGAGGCCGACGCAGCTTCGCACCCGGCGTGCCCGGCGCCGATTACGATCACATCAAACTGTTCGTCGAAAAACATTTCCTTTTATTCAGTCCCGATAAATTCAGCGGGCCGAAACCCGCTTTTGGCCAAACCGATATTTTATTTGATAACCCACCGTATTTCCAGCCCAAAAATACCGTGAGTCACATAACTCATTTATTTCCAATGGGTTACGGGTTTCAGTTCCAACGCCCTTTGAGCGCCTTTAGCGGAAACGCAACCGATTGAAAACGCCCGAGCCTGATCCGGTCAGTATCGCGGTAGGAAATCAACGGCATCAGCCCCTGATCTAAAAGTATATCGCAACCATCGTGGGTTAAGACCACTTCAGCACACGGCTTTGTCTTTATTTCGTCTCCATCCGGGTACAGATGCACCGGAAATCCTTCCAAATCCTGATATAAATGTCTACCCATCTCCCAGCCGAATTCCGAAAAGCTCTGGGCCAGCAAGACCGCACAAGCGAAAGACGGGTTCAGCCAGACATAGTTTTCATGCCGCCAATCATCCGTAAACTCCTCAAAAGCAAATACTTCCGTAGGATCAGTGTTTTCCCCGTATGGCAGCCGCGCAAGGAATCTCGGTATCGCCAGCCCCAGCGAAGCGGCTTCCGGGAAGGTGCGGAGCGTTGTCCATAATTTCCCGGCGGGTGTTTCGTCTTTGTAGTTCCATTTTGTCTCGCCGGGATTTTCGGCAATCGAATCGACGCCGAGCATTTGCGGGCGGATATGAGAAATGAAGGGCGCATTTGCTACGCTGCCCAGTTTTGCGATTCTGATCAGCATTGCGGCATCGGTGACATCGAGCGAAAAATCATAGTTTCCGCAGACAACCGACCACGGCTCGCCCCCGAGGGTTTGGGTGGCATCGGTCACGAGTATCTTAAAAAACCGGGAGTCCGTTAATTCATCGACCTGCGCCAAATCATCCTCAAGTTCGGGCTTTGATATATCCAGTAGCGAGATCTTCAGCTCACTTCCAGTTTCGGCCTTTCTGACCACGAAATAGACTCCCCGCCAGGCGGCTTCGAGCGCCTTAAACTCGGGATGATGCAAGATCTTTGCCATCAAATCACTGGTCGACGAATCAACCAAACCCAGCATCTTCGACTGTTCGGCCTCATCGGTTTGAACGAGATGGGGTTTTACGACTTGTCTGATCAAATCTCCGAGCGGCGTCTTTTCGCGAAGCTCCGCCGCATATGCGGTCGCATCCGTCTTGGCGTGTCCCAGAATGTCATCGAGCAGGCTTCCGGTCGGGAGCGGCTTTTTCGGCTGGGACACCTCCTTTTCTTTTTCGGGTACTTCGGATCCTGCCCCGGAATCCGGTGCCAGCCAAGAACGAACTTCCTTAGCCGCTTCGTCAAAGCGGTTTTCATCAAGCAAACGCTTCCGCAGGTCACGCAAATCCGAAAAGACTTCAAGCTGCTCAAATATTCTGTCCGGGTGGAAGTCATCGAGTTCACGGAAACTGAGCTGCAGGTTATGGCCTGATTCCCCCGTTAAACGTAAGCGAAGACTGACGTTAAGCTTCTTCATCACATCTTCGAAATTGTCCCGGTCGATGGCGATCGGTTTCGATTCGGGAATTACCGAGTCACTCGAATTCGCGAGATTTACGCGTCCGCTATAGTCGCCTAAAAGCAAAATCCGAAATGGCGGATCATCCGGAAGGGCTATCGCTTCCGTTTCCATTGAAACTTGCGATTCAAAATCTGTTTCGGTCGGATTCATAGGTATTTTTGACCTCCTTTCGGCCATTTCTTTGTTTTGAAACAAATATCAATGTTCGCGGCCCAAATGTCAATTTTTATTGGCACCAGGGAAGCGAAGCTGTTTTATCCGATTAAGGGGCAGCAACGTTTTCGAACGGAATTTTTGTTTCGTCTCCGCGCGGTTTGGTGACGAATCCACCGACCGGATTTCCCGTGATAGAGTAAATATCAACAAAGCAATTCGGGTCGCGAGGTACAAAAAATGAAGACGGCTTTAATACTTTTCACACTGATATTACTTACCCAAACGGTGGCCGCGCAGTTTTCGGTTAAACTCGAAATTTCAACGGTTGATCCAGAGTTGCGCCTCACCTTAAATAATTATTTTACAAAGGAACTGTCGGTAATTGACGATGTCGATCTGACCGATAATGGCAAGTATCAAATAAAGGC
>JBFGKW010000034.1:0-28964 GCA_041576495.1 Aridibacter sp.
CAACACGTTCGAAGTACACGAAGAAAATGACACCAGGGCCAAGATCGTAATTAGCAGCGTTACTTTCATCATATTGTCTGAAACCGATCAATCGATCTCATCAATGAGGGCAGTTGAACTTATTAGGGATTTCCAACTATATTTTCCGTTGGTCTTGACAAATCTTCAATCAGAAATGGGTATCAAGTTTTATCCGGTAAGTAATTCGCATATTTGAATCTATACAAAAAAGTCAATAATATAAACTTATGAATCCGGTATGGAAATGTCAAATAAACCCGAATCACAAAGATATCAGAGGGTCGACGCGACTATCGGCGGTTGTAAAAATTGATATGCACGCTTTTATTCTCAGGCTCGATTCATTATAACGGTTGTTCAGGGTTTAGTATGGTTCAAGAAAACACATTGATAGAGAATTTTATCGCGAAGAAAAACGGGAATAGCCGGAAGCGCGAAAGGATCAAGAAACCTGATTGGTTAAAGATCAAGATCGGTGATCCGACGAATCAGAACAAAGTCCTCAAGTTGATTGACGGACTCAATCTGCATACCGTCTGCCAGGAAGCCCGTTGTCCGAACATTTTTGAATGTTGGACGGATAAGACCGCAACGTTTATGCTCGGCGGCGACACCTGCACCCGGCATTGCGGTTTTTGCGCCGTAAACAAGGGGCAGCCGATGGACCTCGATCCCGAAGAACCGATCCACGTTGCCGAGGCAGTAAAATACCTTGGTTTGGCGCATGCGGTCATCACATCCGTAAATCGCGATGATCTTCCCGACGGGGGCGCGGCACATTGGGCGGAAACAATCCGCCGGGTGCATGAACTCAACCCCGAATGTAAGGTCGAGGTTTTGATTCCCGATTTTCAGGGAAATGAAGCGGCCTTGAATACGACCCTCGAAGCGCGTCCCGAAGTCCTTAACCATAATACGGAAACGATAGCCCGTCTTTACCGGCGGGTTCGTCCGGACGCGAAATATGAACAATCGATGACCCTGCTCGAACGTGCGGCCCGTTTTCGCGATACGAAGTTTCCGGCAATGTTTACAAAAAGCGGAATCATGGCGGGTCTGGGTGAAGAATTCGAGGAAGTTGTCGAGTTAATGAAAGACCTCCGCCGCGTATCGTGCGACATTATGACTATCGGTCAATATCTGCAGCCCTATGAAAAACGCCTCCCCGTCGAACGATATGTGACGCCGGATGAATTCTCCGAATGGAAACGGATCGGTGAGGAGATGGGCTTCAAGCATGTCGAATCATCTCCACTGACCCGCAGTTCTTACCACGCAAGAGAACAGGCCGAAAGCGGGAATGAACCAAATATACAAGTTGCATAACGACGTTTAAATTTTTTCACCTACAATTTCGGTATCGAATCGGGGATTAGTTTGCTTAACTCCGGGATTTATCGAATCCCGGTTGCCGAAATGTGAATCGGCAATCGGCGTTCCCGCCGCTAACGGTTTTTCGGAAACATGACGCGGGATGTTGCGTTCATATGACTATTGTTTATTCTTAGATAATAATATTAGAAAGATTTTGGAGGATTTTAGGATGAATCACGAGAGATCGGCGAGTTCAGTATTTCGCTTGGCAGCCATTATTGCTTTTTCCGCGATCCTGATGTTTTCAGGCGACGTTTACGCCCAATCCGGCGCTCTGCCTGACGGGATAACGAAGGTTACGACAATTGAAGGAATTACCGAATATCGGCTCGATAACGGGTTAAAGGTGTTGCTTTTTCCAGATCAGACGAAACAGACAATTACGGTCAACGTCACTTATTTAGTGGGTTCGAGGCACGAAAACTACGGCGAAACCGGTATGGCGCATTTGCTTGAACATCTGGTCTTTAAAGGTACTCCGAGGCATCCCAATATTCCCCAGGAATTGACTTCACACGGGGCCCGGCCAAACGGTACAACCAATCCCGACCGGACGAATTATTTCGAGACGTTTGCTGCGACCGACGAAAATCTGAACTGGGCTCTCGATCTTGAGGCTGACCGGATGGTCAATTCGTTTATCGCTAAAAAAGACCTCGATTCTGAGTTTTCCGTTGTTCGCAACGAGTTGGAATCGGGAGAGAATAATCCGATCCGCGTGATTTTCCAGCGCACCATCGCTGCCGGGTTCGACTGGCACAATTACGGCAAATCCACCATCGGCGCGAGGTCAGATCTGGAAAACGTTCCGATCGACAAGCTTAAAGCCTTTTATAAAAAATATTATCAGCCTGACAATGCGGTTTTATTGGTTGCAGGGAAGTTCGACGAAGCGAAAACTCTCGGCCTTGTAAAAAAATATTTTGGCCCGATACCAAGACCAACCCGGAAACTCGAAGCAAATTATACGGTCGAACCGGTTCAGGACGGGGAGAGATCCGTCACGGTCAGAAGGGTTGGCGACATACAGGTGCTGATGGCCGGTTATCATGTACCGCCGGCGTCCCATCCGGAAACCCCTGCCGTTGATATTTTCAGCAGCATCCTGACCGACACGCCTTCGGGCCGGCTTTACAAAAATCTGGTCGAAACAAAAAAAGCGACCGCCGTATTCGAAATCAATTTTAGTTTTAAAGAGCCGAGTTACCTGTTATTTACCGCCCAGATTGCAAAGGACAAATCGATCGAGGCGGCACGCGAGGCAATGATCGAAACGGTGGAAAAGGCTGCCGATAAACCGCCGACGAAAGAAGAGGTCGATCGCGCGCGGACGGCGATGCTCAAGAATTTCGAAATGATTCTCAACGATCCGAACCGCGTTGGTCTGGGAATGAGCGAATTCGTGGCTCAGGGCGACTGGCGTTTATTTTTCCTTTATCGCGACCGCCTGGAAAAAGTCACGCCGGAAGATGTTGCGGCGGCCGCCAAGAAGTATTTTAAAACCTCAAACCGGACGATCGGAATGTTTATCCCGACTGAGAAACCCGATCGGGCCGAAGTTCCAAACGTGACCGACGACGAAATCGCTGAAATGGTCAAGGATTTCAAGGGAAAAGAAGCAGTGGCGACCGGCGAAGCCTTCGATCCATCGCCTGCGAATATCGAATCGCGTGTTAAGCGGTCCCAAATCGGCGGCCTGAAGGTCGCATTCTTGAATAAGGAGAACCGCGGTGATTCGGTTGTCGCAAATCTGACGCTTCGTTTTGGCGACGAAAAATCTTTGATGAACCGCGGTACTGCCGGCGAATTTGCAGGAGCAATGCTCAGACGGGGCACAAAAAACTATACGCGTCAGCAAATCAACGATGAAATCGATCGGCTCAAAGCGCAAGTTTCAGTTGGCGGCGGTGCCACCAGCGCCAATGTCTCGATCGAAACAAACCGCCAAAATCTCCCCGGGGTACTTAAATTGGTCGGTGAAATCTTGCGTGAACCGGTATTTCCGGAGAAGGAATTCGATAATTTGAAACAGCAAAGAATCACCGCAATTGAGAGTCAAATGAGCGATCCCCAGGCGATTGCCCTGCGGACGATCGGAAGTCATTTCAATACGCGTCCGAAAGGCCATCCGATGTATGCGGGCTCCTTTGAGGAAGACATTGCCGACATCAAAGCGACGACGCTCGAAGATGTCAAGAAGTTCTATAAAGATTTTTACGGGGCCTCAAACGGCGAAATGACAATCGTTGGCGATTTTGACGCGGCGGAAGCACGTGCTTTGACGGAGGAGTTATTCGGGAATTGGAAGAATTCCGGAAAATATTCGCGAATTACGAGCACTTTTACCGACGTCAAACCGATCAACAAGAATATCGAGACACCCGATAAAGCGAATGCGCTCTTTATTGCGCGGCTCAATCTTAATATGAAAGACGATAATCCGGACTATCCGGCCGTCCTTATCGGAAACTATTTGCTCGGCGGCGGCTTTTTAAACTCACGCCTGGCGACCAGAATTCGGCAAAAGGACGGATTGAGTTACGGCGTTGGGTCGCAGTTCCAGGCTCCGGCGCTCGACCCGTCAGGCGTATTCATCGGGTTTGCGATTTATGCACCCGAAAATCGGGATAAGCTAGAGGCCGCGTTTAAGGACGAGTTAAATAAAATGATTACATCCGGGTTTACTGAAGCCGAGGTTAGCGATGCCGTCAAGGGGTGGCTCCAGGGTCAGCAGCTGTCACGTGCCAATGACCGGGAGCTCTCACGGGACATCAATAACTACCTTTACCTGGGTAGGACCATCAAATGGGACGCAGACCTCGAAAAGAAGGTCTCGGAATTGACTCCGGCCAAAATAAATGCAGCGATGAAAAAATATATTGTTCCGGAAAAAATTACGATGGTAAAAGCCGGAGATTTTGCCAAGGCCCAGGCGAACAAGAGCGAAAAATAGGGCTTTGCTTATTAACTTTGTTGGGAGACGTGTTCGATGCGTCTCTCTTTTTTTGTATCTTCATGCGATTTTTGTGTAGATTGGAAAAACCATTATAATTTCAACAAGCAAATGGAGAAATTAAAACGGGCAAAAGTATTGAATTTATCCGGCAAACGGGACAAAGTTGTTTCGATAGTTTTATAGCTTAATTTCCGGGGATATTTATCCGGGCGAATGCCCCTCATCTCAGTTCGAGCATTGTAAGGACGATACGATGTTTCGAGTTGACCGGTTTTCAAAGCTGCTGAATGTTTTTAAACTTTCCTGGCCCTCAGGACGATCATCATCACTGATGAAAAAAATTACCCTCGAGATCACGACCGCATATCAGACCCAAACGCTGTCGTTGGAAGACGAAATCAGTATCGGCCGAACCGAACTTGCCGATCTCGTCCTCGACGATCCCGCATTATCAAAGGTAAATACGACGATATTCCGCGATGAAGGCGATGTTCTCGTGGTGGATGAAGGATCGAGCAATGGTACCTTCTTAAACGGCGTCCGGCTTGGGCGGGAACCCAAACTTTTGTTCGACGGCGATGAAATCCGGCTCGGAAGCGTAACCCGGATAGGTGTATCCATCGGCGAGAAAACGCCTGAGGCAAGCGCAGCCGGAGCGGAGCCTTCGGATCGAAAACAAAACGAGCCTCGCCGCCCGGTGGTCAAACCTGACGTTAAACTGCCCTCCGGGCCGGGGGCAACGGCCCTGCCGCCCAGCAAAGAAACCCCGGTTGTCCTAATTGTTGCCGCTCTCTCTACTTTCCTCATTATACTTCTCGCCATGATCGGATTACTGATCGCGAGTTATTATGACAGCGGCGACCGCACCCGCGGAACGCGGAAAACACCCCGGAGCAACCAAAACGCGGTTATTCCCATTCGCGTAATCGATCCCCTCGGCGGGCAAAAACAGGAAGACCTGGATGAACTCGTTCAATACTGGGAAGTTCAGGAGAAAGAAGTACAGGCGGAGGATCTGGCTGATATTTCGGGTACCGATACCGGTGCAGGCGAAGAAGAGAATTATAATGTCAGCGTCGAGTACTGGAAAAAGCAGCGAGCTGCCGCGCTGGCGGCAAGGAATGCTCCGACCGGTAATGACCCTCCGGGCACCAAGGTTCCAAGAGAGCTATTCGGAGACGGAGTGGTAAAACAAAAGGCAAAGATAAGGGAAATGCAGCGCGAGGGCTACGTCTTGCCGATGGATTTCGCCGATCTGGCGCTCAAACGCAAGGCCGGCGAACTGGTTGAGTTAAAAATGGCGACGGATTATTGGGTATTGGAGGTCGGCGGGAGTTCAAATACCGAGCCATTTACGTCATTTAATTTTGATGACCAGATCAAATCACCGGCTGCCGCCGTCGGTTCAAACGACTTTAACGCCCTTCTTCAGCTGGCGTCCAATTTTTCCGGAGTGAAGTATGATTTGATGAATCCGGATCATCGCCGTCAAATGAAAATCCGTTTACTCAGAATGTTTCACCCCCGTGCGAAACCGATTTTGATGCGGCTTGCCCAGGCATATAATTCAAAGTTTCGCCGGCCGCTTCGCGTAACGTCCCTGTCGCGATCGATGGAGTATCAGATAAGCCTCAACAAAAACAATCCAAATTCATTTAAGGTTCGCGGTGCCGGTTCCCTGCCTCCACATACCTCGGGGTGCGCGTTTGATCTCGCCCGTAAACATATGACTGCCGAGGAGCAGAATTTTATGATGGAAGAGCTCGCCAAGATGGAACAGGAAGGAATTCTTGACGCCCTGAGGGAGGGAAACCTAAACGCCTGTTTTCATGTGTTTATTTATGACGACGGAGTGCCGCCAAGAATGTGATTCACAATACTTTTGTATTGGAGGAAGGGTCAGTCAACCGTGTTTTCGCAACTTTCCACGACGGCGGTTCTTATACGGACCGGTTCCTTTGGTTTCTCATCCTCGACCGGCATTTGGTTTATTGTTTTCACAACTTCCAATCCGGATGTCAGCCTTCCAAAAGCCGCAAACTTCCCGTCCAGCGCAGAGTGTTCGGTAAGCAATATGAAAAACGCCGTTGAAGCCGTATTTGGTTCGTCACCGCGGGCCATTGAGACGATACCGGTCTCGTGTTTTACCAGATTCGGTTCGTCGGGTATTTTTCGCAATGCCCTCCATTTGAGATCATTGGAAATATTCTCATTTGTATAAAGATCGCCGCCCTGGATCACAAAGCCAGGGACGATCCGGCTGAATGTAGTATTATCGAGCGCTTTTATCGCGACCAGATTCAAAAAGTTACGTGATGTATTGGGTGCGGATTCCGGAAACAACTCTATTTTTATTACCCCTTTCTCGGTATCAAGGCTTACGCATTTTGTGGACATGGTTTTGATGTCGACGTCGTCAAACGGTTCGGGTTTTTGCGATGGATCGGCAGGCCGGTTGTTCGCCTTTTCCGGGATTACTCCTTTTTCCTGGGTGAGTCCGGACAAAGGCAAAACGATCAAAATCAAGGTTAAAAATAAAAATGTGGTTCGCATAAGCATCCTCGAGAAACAATTGTTCCATAAGTTTATTTACCGGCCAACTCTTATTCAAGCGCCAAGTGCTTTATGGCGGCAGCGGACGAATTGATAATACGATATGCCTGAATTGCCGCGAGACGGCCCGACGCCGGCGCTTTGCGTCTGCCGCGTTTAATTCCTAAACTACTAAAATGCCCGAACACGAAGACCTGAATCCTCAGCCAAAGAAAAAGACCATAACCGGGCTGGCACGCCGGCTGAGCAGATTGCCGAATGAAAAGAAAAAAGTTTCGCTTGAAATGAGCGCATCTCTGGCAGCCGTTTCGCTCAAGGTCAGCCGGGAATTTGTAGAGGCAGTTCCGAGAGCGGCGAAGGTCTTATCCGCAAACGATTTGCGTGCTTGGGCCGAGATGGGGAGAAAGGTCGCAATGGCCGACGCCGATTTGGCAGTCGGGTTTTTTGCCGGTGGTGTGTCCGGTCTCAAAAAAATTCCGGCTCGCGGCAGGCGGCTTGTATTCCGCATCTGTACCCGCCAGCTTATTTTATCAAGTTCGATTGCACTTGAAACTTTTCGGCTTGTTCCGGAACTGGCCCGGGAAATTAAAGACAAGGCCCTTTTGACAGATATTCTCGAACTCGCATCGGAGATTGCCAACCGTTCTGCGAAACATTCCGCTGACTTCTTATCCAAAACCCCGGATGTTGCCGGGTCATTTGCGAAATTCGAAACCGACGGCCAAAAAGTATCCGCTGCGACGTTGAATCTGGCATCCCATTTTGCCAATCGCACCGGCGGGATGACGGCGGATCTTTGGTCTAGTCTGCCCGAAGTTTTTGATCAACTGACGTCAAATAATGCAGTCCGCCTGATGAAGCGGGCTATCGAATTTTTGGAATTTGGCG
The DNA here is from genome assembly GCA_041576495.1 of Aridibacter sp. Classification (GTDB taxonomy): domain Bacteria; phylum Acidobacteriota; class Blastocatellia; order Pyrinomonadales; family Pyrinomonadaceae; genus Aridibacter. Next base: position 7,793 of record JBFGKW010000034.1, read on the forward strand.
GCAGCGTTACGCTTTATTTTGTTACATCCGGCAGCAAGACATTAGCCAGATTCGATGCTGTGTTTGAAGACTGGTGCCGGGTACTTAAACAATTTGCAGCCCATGGCAATGCGGTCTTAATTTCGTTTTTGCGGGCGAGTCCGCAGTTTTTTGAAAGGATTGCTTCACTCAAAAAACGTAAGGATGCGATAAAGATCTCAAAGCGGGTTCTCGAGTTGGTGAAGGAAATTGCCGAAACCGATGCCGAGAGCGCACTTGCGGCGTTTCGTTCGAGTGCCAGCGCACTGAGAAAAGTTTCGCTGGATCAATTTGAAGAATGGGTTGAAACCGGTCTTGAGACAAAGAAAGATGTTTCTCCGAAAGCGCGGCGCTCGTTTTTTGCACTCGAAACGAGGGGTTCGAATCAGCTGCTTCAGGATGCGAGCGAGGGATTGCCGCTTGAGAGCATTCAAACAGTATTGCGGATCTATATCGAGGGATTGACCGGTAAAGAGGTAGAAATTGCACCACTTTCGGCAATGCCTCAAGAATCGAGAATTGGTGACGGAAGAACAATCTACCTGCCTGCGAACATAAATGAATTCGACAGCGAAGAAATGGACTTCAGGCTTTTCAAGGTGCTGGCGGCACATGGTGCCGGCCAGATAGAATTCGGCACGTTTGCAGCCGGCACGACGCCGATCACCGCCGCCTACCGAGAGCTGAACGAACTCTACGAAGCATCGGCAGAACAGCTTGATGCATTTTCCCTGGCAGGGTATATCGAAGAAGTTCAAAAGGGAGAAACTTCACTCAGCGAAGACGAATTTCGAAAAGAATTTGAAGCCAAAAAAACCAGAGTTCCCGAAAACCCCGATTATAAGACGGTACTCAAAGTTTTTCCCGAGCCATATCTTGCAAGAAAAATATTCGGGACAATGGAGAATGCCCGAATTGATCAAAAACTTCGCGAGAATTACCGGGGACTTATCAAGGACCTTGATTTGATGCAAAACTTCCTGGGTGAACGCCGTCCTTATATTTTCGATCTTCCGGCACATCAAGTTCCGTTTGAATTGCTCTTTCAGGTCACCATGTGCGGAGGCGCAACGGATGATGCCAGGCAATTCTACGGGCAGGTTGTCGCGGAAATTGAGACCGTAATAGATTCATATCTGGCGAATAAGGCGACAACCGTTGCGGATTCGATAATGGCAACGAGCCGCGTCTACAACCTTTTTCAAAACGTATCTCCGGAACAATCTCAACCTGAAGAACCGGAAGAAAACGAGGAAAAAGGTGAAAACGCGCAGGAAGATTCCGATGGCGATTCGGTGAACGAATCTCAGGTCGAACGTGAGGAAAAACCCAGACAAATCGAAGACATTCGCGAGCTCTTCAACGCGTGGAACGCGCTCGAGGAACAGGAAGACGAACCGAAGGATATTCAGGGATCGGAAAGCTGGGCGCTCAACGAAATGCCTGAGCAGCCCCTCGAACCGGACGATGAAGCGTTTGCCTATGATGAATGGGACCGCGAATTATCTGACTTTCGAACGGGCTGGTGCCGCGTTATTGAGAAAAAAGTCCGGCACGGCGACCGGAATTTCGTCGAGCTCGCGCGGAATCGTTACCGCGGTGTAATCTCTTCGATCCGCCACCAATTCCAACTGATGAAGCCGGAAAACCTAACCAGAATGAACCGCGAACTCGACGGAGAAGATTACGATTTGAATGCGGTTATTGATTATGTGGTTGACCGGCGCGCGGACGGACAGCAATCCGAGAGGCTGTATACAAAACGTCTTCGACGCGAACGTGATGTCGCGGTTTCGCTCTTGCTCGACCAATCAAGCTCGACCGCCCGTACGATCACGAGGAATCCGCTCCAACCCTATACCCATCCCGGGCGGAGGATCATCGAGATTGAAAAGGAAGGCCTGGTCCTGATGAGCGAGGCGCTCGAAGCGGTTGGTGACATTTATTCAATCAACGGTTTTACGTCAGAGGGAAGACGCAACGTAAAATTTTACGTGGTAAAGGATTTTGACGAACGATACTCGGAAGAGATTGAACGGCGAATCGGCGGAATCACATTCCAAAACAATACCCGGCTTGGGGCCGCAGTAAGACACGCTGCCGCCAAACTACTCAGACAGGAATCGCGTACGAAACTGCTGATTATCCTCACCGACGGGCGTCCATATGACCATGATTACGGCGACGCAAAATATGCCAAGGATGATGTCAGGGAAGCGCTGACCGATGCTAAGATGAGCGGAATTACTCCATTTTGCATAACTATCGACCGCGATTCCGAACAAGAGTTAAAGGACCTCTACGGTGAGGTCGGCTATACGATCATTGACGACGTTCTGAGCCTTCCCGAAAAACTGCCGAATATCTACCGCCGATTGACGAGCTAAACCACAAAATACAGGGGGCAGGGAATACTCAAATCGGTCCGGTGGATCCGGTTTTTTGTTTGCTTATTGACCTGAAAAATGCAATGATTATAGTTTGTTATCCTTCTCTCGCGCATCGACGGTGATGCGTTTGTCTCACAAAGGCAACGTGAATGGAAAGTTCGAGGGTTGGAACGTTGATCATTACAGAAGTCGCTTAACTTTAAAGCACCGAAACCCGATTCTTCGCAGGCCTACCGTTTCTCCGAACATCATTCGATTCGAAAACTTCTTATAATTTCCCTTTTGGTAAAGGGTAATGGGCAAACTTTAAATTCCCATAAGCAAAAATTAAATCTTAAAGCCCGCGGTACATTTGCCGGGGCACATTAGTCCTGTAAAAAGAATACGGGAATCGCGTTGGTGCATTCACTGACGCCAGATAAATGGACCGATCGTTATCTTACACGGTCATTTTATGACCTTTGCAGTCTATTGTCCGAGCGGCCGGAAACCGCTCACAAACGATCCGGTTCCAAGATTAAGGAACATTATGAATTTTTCAGAACTGGGGTTACAGGATTCGCTGGTGCGAACATGTCAATCCCTCAACTTTAACGAACCGACACCGATTCAAAAACAGGCGATTCCTGTAATACTCAACGGTACGGATTTAATTGGCTGTGCAGAAACCGGAACAGGTAAAACAGCCGCATTCTTTCTTCCGACGATTCAAAAATTGTCGTTGGAGAACAAACCCGGCGTGAGGGTTTTGGTGATAGCTCCGACCCGCGAACTCGTTTTGCAGATCGAACAAGCCTTCATCGAACTCGCTCCCCGAAAATTACGCTGCACGAGTATTATCGGCGGCGCCAACATTAACAAACAGCTCAGCGCTCTCCGGCGCGGGGTAAGCGTTGTAATCGCAACGCCCGGCCGTTTGCTCGATCACATCAGCCGCGGGTCGATAAACCTTTCGCTGGTTGATACATTGATTTTGGATGAAGCCGACCGAATGCTCGATATGGGCTTTTTGCCGGCGATTCGGGAAATCCTATCATTCGTACCCGCCAAGCGGCAGACACTGCTTTTTTCAGCGACGATTCCGGATTCGATCAAGAGTTTGGCTTACTCGGTGATGAAAGACCCGGAAACTGTCAAAGTAAGCCGTCAAAACTTAACCGCGAGGACCGTAAATCAAGTCGCCTATCCGGTGGCGGCGCCTTCTAAAACGGCGCTGCTTCTCAATCTGCTTGAGGAAAGCAGTTATGAACGGGTGATCGTATTTACAAGAACAAAGCGTGGGGCCGATCGGCTGGCGCACATTCTGACGGCCCGCGAATTGAGGGCGAACAAGATACACTCAGACCGTTCACAATCACAGCGTGAATCCGCCTTAAGGGATTTCAAGCGGGGAAAGGCACGGATTATGGTTGCAACCGATATTGCGTCGCGTGGCATCGATGTTGATTCTGTTTCACATGTCATCAATTATGATGTTCCGGAGGTCCCCGAGGATTATGTCCATCGCGTCGGAAGAACCGGGCGTGCCGGAAGTCTGGGTAAAGCGATTACACTCGTTTCACCGATTGAGGAAATGGCGATGCGCGACATCGAGAAATTGACCGAGCAAACGGTTGAACGGATTCTTTTGCCCGAATTTGGCGGAAGGGCAAGGGTTTCAGGTAACGGATTCTCGAAGCCGAAGAAATCAGGCAGTTACAGGGGAAGCAGGTCAACCCGGCCTTCGCGTCCGAGAAGAGCCTTTCGCTAAAGACAGCAGCATCTTTTTTAATGTGTGTCCGATTTGTGTAAACGAATCGGGCACTTTGATTTTTAAATGAAGTCTTTGGAAAACTGCTCATTGCCAGTCGACCGTCAGTTTGGTTTAACGATGTTCTTTGATCGCAACGATCGGCGTGACCCTCCGTGCCAGTCTCGGGTTTATGCTGCCTGTTTCGACATCGAACGGCGGAATCGTAAACCGTTCAGGCCGCGTGCCGGTGAAGAGTATGGCGAAATTTGGTTTCGCCCTAGATATTGTCTTTTGTGATGATGGCATCGTCGCGCTGCCCTGATCAAATCATTTATTGTGTAGTTAGCCGCGGAAATCGGATTAGTATAAAAGAGAGAATATTTGTACTGTTTTAATGATGTCCGTTTTATCTAAAATAATGGTGGAATTTCGAGCCGTTGATTTTGCGGTGGAAGGACTGCAAATCGTCAATAACCTGAACTTGGAAATTGAAAAAGGCGAGATTTTTGTTGTATTGGGTGAATCCGGCTGCGGTAAGACGACACTCCTGAAAATGATCAATCGTCTGATCGAACCCACCCGCGGTGAGGTGCTGGTTGAAGGAAAATCAACCCTTGAATGGGACCCGATCAGGCTGCGGCGGCGAATCGGATACGTATTGCAAGAGGCCGGCCTGTTTCCGCACTTTGATGTTGCGAAAAACGTCGGTCTCGTTCCGGGACTTGAGCAATGGAGCCAAGAGAAGATCGGGAAGCGGACGGAGGAAATGCTGACGCTTGTCGGGTTGGAACCTGCGAAATTCTCACACCGTTTTCCGAATGAGCTTTCGGGCGGGCAGCGACAACGGGTCGGTGTGGCCCGGGCGCTGGCATCGGATCCCGATATATTGCTTCTGGATGAACCGTTTGGCGCGCTTGATGCAATTACTCGAAGTCATCTTCAAAAAGAATTTAGAAAACTCGTCCGGGACTTAGGCAAGACGGCCGTTTTTGTGACGCACGATCTGCAGGAAGCGTTTGCCCTTGGTTCCCGCATCTGTTTGATTGATAAAGGCAAGATTGTTCTGGTCGACACACCGGGAAACTTTCGAAAATCCGGGCTGCCGCTGGTTAAGGAATATCTCGAAACTTTGGTTTCCACCGGTGCATGATAGTTCCCGGTCGTAATTTTGGATCGCCTGTCAGCGTTTATAATTGGATTTGTGTACGGAGATAGAGATCTGTGAACCTGCTCGAGTTTATTGTTCAAAACGCATATGAAATTCTCGCATTGACCCGAGAACACGTATTTCTTGTTTCTGTTTCAGCGGCGGCAGCGGTCTTAATCGGTGTTCCGCTCGGAATCCTGCTGACGAGGAAGAAATCCCTCCAAACTCCGGTTCTGGGTTTCGCAAACGTAATGCAAACGGTGCCGTCGCTGGCGTTGTTCGGGCTCCTGATCCCAATCTCATTTATCGGAATCGGGTCAACGCCTGCGATTATCGCCCTCGCGCTTTACGCTTTCCTTCCCGTTATCCGTAACACGGTTACCGGAATTTCAGGGATCGATGAAAAAATTACGGAATCCGCAACTGCAATGGGGATGACCGACTGGCAGATTCTAAAGCAGGTCGAATTGCCGCTGGCAATGCCGGTGATATTGACCGGTATCAGAATCGCCGTGGTTATTTCGGTCGGCGTCGCCACGATTGCGGCGGCTGTCGGGGCCGGCGGCCTGGGAACTTATATCTTTCGGGGGCTGCGGCAAAACGACAATAACCTGATCCTGACGGGCGCGATATTTTCGGCATTGCTTGCACTACTCGCGGATTTTGGGTTGGGGCAAATCGCCAGACTCTACCAAACGGGTGGCTCGAAAGTCAGCGGATCTCTTCAACGAATCATCGCGTCCGCCTCGATCGCGGTGATTGCGACACTCATCGCGTTCAGCTTGATACCTGCTTTTAGTTCCGGCATTTCCCCGGGCTTGGACGGGCAAGTAATACGGATCGGTTCGAAGGATTTTACGGAATCGGTCATAGTCGCAGAAATTCTAGCCCAAACCTTAGAGAAAAAGGGGGTTACAGTTGAGAGAAAATATGAACTCGGAGGAAACCTTGCTCATGACGGGCTGCTCTCGGATCAAATCGATGTCTATCCCGAATATACCGGAACTGCATATACCGCGATTTTGAAAAACCAGCCGATTACCGAGGCAAACGAAGTTTACAGGGAGACGAAATCTCAATACGACAAAAAATTTGAATTGGTGCTCAGCCCGCCGGTCGGATTCGCCAATGACTTCGCGATACTTGTTCGTGGTGAAGTGGCCCGAAAAAACGGACTCAAAACGATTTCGGATGCTGTTCCGCTCGGCGCGGAATGGCAGGCGGGGTTTGGTCAGGACTTTATGTCTCGGGCCGATGGATACTCCGGCTTTAGGAATGCTTACGGGTTTGAATTCAGAAAGCAGCCGCGAGAAATGGATTTGGCGTTGACGTACCGGGCCCTGGCGTCCGGTGAACTTGATATCATCGCGGGGAATTCGACGGACGGGCTGATTTCCGCGTTGGACTTGTTTCAACTAGAGGATGATAAAAAGTACTTTCCTCCCTATCAAGCAGTTTTTATTGTGCGAAAAAAAGTGTTACAGGAATCGACATTACTTAAAATCGTTTTAAGCGAACTCGAGAATGCGATTTCAACTGAAGAAATGCGCGCGCTAAATTACGAAGTCGATGGATTGAAACGCCAGCCCAAAGATGTGGCCATATCCTGGGTAAATTCACGCATTGCAGGTCGTTAACATTTGCCGGATCCGATTCCTTGTCGAGCGGATTATAAGAAAAGAAAAACCTATGCAACGAGCCCAAGGAAATGGTTTTCGAAGAAGTTGGGCGGCAACCGGCAGATCGATCATTTACCCTGCGGCCATTTCTTTCGAACGGGTTGGAATTTATAATTTGTTTCTTGCGGATTGGGGATTCGATCGGGGTGTGGATAAGGTTACCGCCAACCGCTGCGGGTTATTAATTGTGGAAAAAAGCAGTCTGCCGTAATACCTGTAGTTGTTGACATTGTTTTTTTCGGTAGCGTATAGTGAAGATGATGGTTAGAAGGCTAAAATCCTTGTTTTTTGTGCTTGTGTTGAGCGTTAGCGTGTTTTCGGGCACACCGCTTCTCGCCGGTGATTCGGGCGCAAAAATGAAGGTTTGCCCGATGAAATGCTGCAAAAAATCGGCAAAACAAAGAAAACCTCAAACGTCGGATTCAAAGTCTCTTTGCCGTGTCTTGGTCTGTTCACAGAATATGCCGACCGGTACCAATTCAACTGCTCAGGTAAATTTAGCGCCGGTAATCATCTCGTCGGAAAGATTATCTCTTTTTGAAATCCTTTATTCGACGACACCCAAGGAATCCGGGCCGACTTCCCAAATTGAAGAGGTCAGGTTCGATTCCGGCCAGCCGAAATACATAAAACACCAAAGAATATTAGTTTAACGACGAGGGCGTAGTGTGTCTTTTTTCAGGTGAACTGTACCTGAATCGAGGCATTTTTGCGTCTTTGCGCCGTTTTGTGCTTTATTTCCGGGAAATTAGTCTGGAAACGGGCGCGGATTCCAGTCCTGTTGAGATCTGAAATCGGATTTTCTCAGCATTCAATAAGCAATTTAACAACAATACAATTTCAGGAGAATAGTAAAAATGAATACAACAACAAAACTTTTCGCCGCAGCATTATTTTTATCCTTGGTCGTAATCGCAGCAGCCTGTGGAGGCGGAGGCACGGCAACGGGATCAGATATGAAAAAGATCGCCGACAAGAAGGTCGATGAAAACCTGACGGTTGCGATCTCAAACCCGGAAGGAAAATTAAAAAACGGCGAGCAGCAACTTATGCTCACGTTTACCGACGGTTCGGGAAACCCTGTCGAAATTAAAGCCGCGTCGCTAAATTTCAATATGCCGGCGATGGGATCGATGGCAGAAATGAACAACGCCGCGACCTTGAATACGACTTCCACACCCGGACAGTTTACCGGAACCGTAAAGCTCGATATGGCAGGCGAATGGACCGCACAGGTTTCATACGAAGGGGCCCAAACCGGTAAGACGACGATTTCAATGACTGCTTATTAATTGAGGCTCAAAAGATTGCCTCTCGGGGTTATCTCCCCCGTCTTTATTTGTAACGGGGACGCGGTAACCGATAACGGAAAATATGATTCATCGAATAATAGAATGGTCGCTTAACAACCGGGGAATGGTCATTGTGCTGTTTCTCGGATTGAGCGGATTCGGATATTGGGCGCTTCGCAACACACCGATTGATGCGATACCCGATGTTTCCGAGAATCAGGTGATCGTCTTCACGGATTGGGCGGGACGATCACCACAGGAGGTCGAAGACCAGATTACCTATCCGCTGGTAACCAATCTTCAGGGACTCCCCGGGGTCAAGGTAGTCCGCGCCAGCTCCGCGTTCAGCTTTTCGATGATCAATATCATTTTTGAGGAGAATATCGAACTCTACTGGGCGCGGACGCGGATTTTGGAACGGCTGAATGTCGTCAGCGGCCAGCTTCCGCAAGGAGTTACGCCGACTCTCGGCCCGGACGCCACCGGGGTCGGCCAGGTATTTTGGTACACCATCGAATCCGAGAAATATTCGCTGCGCGAACTCCGCACGATGCAGGATTGGTTTGTCCGATATCAACTAAACTCGGTAAAAGGCGTGGCAGAAGTAGCGTCGGTCGGAGGATACGTCCAACAATACCAGATTGACGTCAATCCCAATCAGCTGCGAAGTTTTGGAATGCCGGTATCGACGATTATCGAGGCGGTTCAAAAATCAAACAATAACGTCGGGGGCAACGTCATTGAGCAATCGGGCCAATGGGCCGTCGTCAGGGGAATCGGGTTGGTTGAATCGGTGGCCGATATCGAAAATATCGTCGTCGGTTCGTCAAACGGCACTCCCGTATTTGTCAAGAATGTCGCCCGGGTAAAACTCGGAGACGCATTCCGCGTAGGAGCTCTCGATAAAAACGGTAAGGAAGCGGTCGGCGGCGTAGTAATCGCCCGATACGGCGTAAACACGCTTGACGTGATCGAGGCAACAAAAGCGAAGATCAAAGAAATTGAGATTGGCCTGCCGGAAGGAGTCAAAATCGTACCCTTTTACGACCGGACTCAGCTGATCAACCGGGCGACTGACACACTTAAATGGACTTTGATCGAGGAGTTAATTCTCGTTTCGCTGGTCCACATACTTTTTCTCGCCCATTTCCGTTCGATCTTAATCGTCTCGATCCCGCTGCCGCTTGCCGTGTTGATGTCGTTCCTATTTATGTATTTGATGGGCATCAGTTCAAATATTATGTCGCTGGCCGGGATCGCGATAGCGATCGGGGTTTTGGTTGACGCGGGAATCGTCGTAACCGAAAACGCATTCAGATACATAGAAAAAAATGATATCGACACTGCGGATCGGCCAGCTGTATGGAGAGCCGTGCTGGAGTCGACCAAGCTGGTCGGGAGACCGGTATTCTTTTCGATGGCGATCATCATTCTTGCCTTCGTGCCGGTTTTTGCGCTCGAAGGGAGGGAAGGCAAACTATTTCATCCTCTGGCGTTTACAAAGACCTTTGCGATGGTTGCGGCGACCGTTATTGCGGTCAGCCTGGTTCCGGTTCTGTGCACGTTTTTGCTTGGCGGCAAAATGCATTCTGAGGAATCAAATCCGATAATGCGGTTTTTGCAGAGACTCTACAAACCGGCGCTCGTGGCTGCCCTGAAACATCGGTTTATTGCGGTTTTGTGTGCATTTCTCCTTTTTTTGGGCGCAGTTTATCTTGCGGTCGGCATCGGTTCGGAGTTTATGCCCAACCTGAATGAAGGGGATCTGATGTATATGCCGGTGACGGATCCGGCGATCTCAATGGAAGAAGCGCTCAAACTTATCCAAAAACAGGATGAAATTATCGAGTCGTTTCCGGAAGTTGAATGGGCGGTCGGGAAGGTCGGGCGTGCGGATTCGTCTACCGATCCGGCGCCGGTGAACATGAATGAAACATTGATTCACCTTGCCCCAAAAGATAAGTGGCGGACCGGTGTAACACGTGATTCCCTGATCGCGGAGATGGACGCCCGGCTGAAGATGCCCGGGGTCACGAATATCTGGACACAGCCGATTATCAACCGAATAGAAATGCTTGCCACCGGAATTCGTTCGGAAATCGGGATCAAGATTTTTGGGAGTGACCTCAAAACGCTCGAAAGGCTGTCCAATGAAGTTGCGGATGCGGTAAGCCAAATCGAGGGCGCCAAAGATGTTTACCCGGAAAAGGTTATTGGCACTCCTTATATCGACATCGATATTGACCGGAAATCAGCAGCGCGTTATGGAATAGATGTCGGCATGATCAATGATGCCATCGAAAAAGGCATCGGCGAAACGAATCTTTCTATCACGATCGAAGGCCGCGAGCGCTTCCCGATCCGCGTCCGGTACGCCCCGGAATTTCGGGATAAAATCGATAATATCAGCAAGATTCCACTCGTCATGGCAGACGGAATGACAATTCCGCTATCACAGGTTGCGAACATCCGGAGCACGACCGGAGCCTCGATGATTCAGAGCGAAAACGGGCTGCTCAAAGGCACCGTTCTGCTAAACGTTCGGGGCAGGGATCTTGGTTCCTTTGTGGCCGAAGCCGATCAGACGGTTAAACAAAATGTGAAACTTCCGGCCGGGTATTACATTTCATGGAGCGGCCAGTTTGAAAATCAACAGCGCGCCAAGCAGCGCTTATTGTTGGTGGTTCCGATCGTACTGATCGTCATTTTCGGACTGCTTTATATGACTTATGGTTCGGCGATTGAAGCGGCTCACGTCTTGATGGCAGTTCCGTTTGCACTCACCGGAGGAGTCTATCTTCAGTGGCTGCTCGGATATAACTTCTCGGTGGCAGTTTGGGTAGGTTTTATCGCCCTTTTCGGAACAGCCGTCCAGACCGGTGTGGTGATGGTCATTTACCTTGAAGAAGCCGTTGCCAAGAAACGAAAAGAACTGGGAGAACTCCGGCGGGCGGATTTACTTGATGCGATTATCGAAGGCGCCTTGCTCCGGCTCCGCCCGAAGGTGATGACGGTTACCACCGTGATCGCCGGACTTCTTCCGATCATGTGGAGTTCGTCGACCGGGGCAGAAGTGATGAAGCCGCTGGCGACGCCTGTGCTGGGGGGAATGGTTTCGAGTTTGGTCCATGTTTTGATCATTACACCCGTAATATTCTTTTGGATCCACGGACGGAAGATAAAGGCGGAAAGTGATGTTAGGGAATAACGGCCTGCCAGCTGGACGCCGTGAATATGAAGAATGACAGGATAAAGATGATGAAAAGAATCGATGACATTTATAGGGAAGTTTCAACTACCGTCGCGATATTCGGTGATCCCGGCTTTTCGGTTTTAGCCCGATCGGCATTTATCCGCAAACGGCCGCGGACAAGCATCTTCCGCTTTCTGATATTGAGGTTGAAGATTATGAAACTGCGAATAGCCCGTTTAGCAGCCGCTTTTCTTTTGGTTCAAACGACTCTTTTACCGGTCAGTCTGACGGCGCAAATCGCAATCGAACCGGTCAACAAAAGAGTAGAACCGAAACAAATTATGCCAGAATCGAATTCGACCATCGGGCGATATCTGGATATGGCGAACGGAACAACTGCCGACGATGCCGTACGGACCGCGATCGAAAATAATGGTGAAATAGCCGCCCTGCGCGATGAACTCGATGCGTCAAACTCCTTAATAAAACAGGCACGATTGCGTCCAAACCCAAGTCTTCAGATAAGCGGAAGTCAGGAATCTATTGTCGGCAACCGGTACAGCGGTATGGCATCGGTAAGTCTGCCGCTCGAACTTGGCGGCAGACGAAACGCGAGGATAGACGTTGCGAAGCAGCAATTTGAGGTCAGGCAAGCGATCCTGGCAGACAAGGAGCGGGTACTTGCCGCCGAGGTTCGTATGAAGTTTGGCCGGGCGCTGGCGCTGATCGAGAAGCTGAATATTCTTGAAGAAATGCTGGCAAATGTCGAGCAGGGCTACAAACTCATTTCGGCAAAGGTCACCGAAGGTAGCAACTCTCCGCTTGAGAAAAATATGAGCGTGGTGGAGTTAAACCGGGTTCGCTCGATGCGGGAAATGGCAACCGCTAATGTCGAAATAGAACTGCTCGAATTGCGAAATACGATGGGAATCGAATCTTCAGAACCCTTGCGGTTACAGGGTGATTTTGAAAATCTCCTTGACGGCATTTCTGCACGGTCATCGGCCGCACCGGACGCCGTTTCAAGGCGCCCCGATTTAGAGTCGCTTCGGCTTATGGTCGGACTCGGCGATGCGCTGCTTGAACAAGCGAGGTCAGAAGGGCGAATCGATGCGGGTGTTTCGCTTGGAGTTCAAAGGATGACGCGAGTGATGCCGATGGTGACGAATCAGAATCCCGTAGAATTGACTCCGAAGCTCGTCGGGGAAAACTTTGTTACGTTCGGCATCGATTTAATGCTTCCGGTGCGAAATAAGAATCAGGGCGCGATTGAGGCATCCGCATTTGAAATTCAGGCAGCGAAAAAGCGTTTGGATTTTGGTGAACTGACCGTTCGACGGGAAGTTGCGGCGGCCTTTGTACGCTTTGAAAGGGCGGGGCGGGCAATGGCGATTTATCAGGTGGGCGTGCGCAACCAGGCAAAACAGAACCTGGAAGTGGTCTGGCAAACCTATGATCTTGGCGACAAAAGCCTGATTGAATATATCGGCGAAGAACGCCGTTATTTTGATCTTGAAAACGATTTGATAGAGGCAAAACTCGAAGTTTATCTGGCCCGTGTCGAAATAGAACGAGCGACAAACGCGCCCGGATTAGTCGTCAAATAATATTATAACCGCGGCGGTCCGTTACTCGAGATTTCGCCGGAAACAAAATAAATGAATAACGAAAAAGAAAATGTGATAGATCACGAAACGGAAAACGACTTTGTGCCGGAAGACGATTTTAGGATGTCGGAATCAATCGATGAAAGCGGGTTCCGCACTGATCGGTTTCGGCATTATTGGTCCAACCGGAAAGTCGCGGTGGCGGGCATTTCGGGAGTTTTGATCGTCGCCATCGTCGGTTTCTGGGGGTGGTATTTTCTGCTCAAAGGCGAACAGGGAAGGCCCGTCCCTCCGCCGCGAAACACGAGTTTTGGCAGCAGTTCGGGAGGCGACGAAAAGATTCCCGCCGGTGAACAGATAATTACGCTGACCGAAGATCAGCTCAAGGCGGCGGGACTAAAGATTGTCGCGGTCGGTGAAACCTTTGACAATTCCGCCGTTACCGAAACGACGACGGGAGTCGTCAAAGCGAATGAATACGAGGAAACCCCTGTAATTACACAGGTTAGCGGCGTCGTAAAATCTCTTAACGCAGATCTCGGCAGATATGTACGGCGCGGTGAGACCGTCGCGGTGGTGTCAAGTCAGGAGTTCGCTGAAACGCAGTCAAAATATGTATCGTTGCGAGCCGAACTTGATGAGGCGGAGAAGCGATATAAGCGGGCCCTGGAACTTTCGGATATTAGCGAGGAAAGCCGAAACGAGCTGGATCGGGCCGAGGCCGCCCTTAAGGCGGCGGAAGCCAAGCTGACCGAAACGAGAAGCAACTATGAGCGGGCAAAAAAACTAGTTGAAATAGGGGCCATCAGCCGGCGTGAACTCGAGCTCGCAGCAACGGAGATCAGGGTTGCCGAAGCAAATGCAGCAGAGGCAAAAAATCGCTATGAGCGAAGTAAAGGCTTGCTAAAAATTAATCCGGCGAGAAGAAATGAGATTGACCAGTTCCTGACGAGGGTGCGAAACATGGAATCCGATCTCGCCTCGGTGCGTGAGAAACTGCTTGTACTGGGGATGCCCCGCCAGCGTATCAACTCGCTGAGATCGTCGAGACAGATCAGTGCGGATTTGGCTGTTCCGTCACCGGTCAGCGGAACGATTACGGAACGGATTGCTAATCGGGGTGAAGTCGTTTCGATGAACGGAAAGATCGCAAAAGTGACGGATCTGTCCACGGTTTGGGTAATCGGTCAGATATATGAGAGGGATCTCGGAAGAATGCGAATCGGAAGCGGCGCCAGCATTACGACGGAAAGTTATCCTGAGGAGGTTTTCAGGGGTCGGATTTCATACATCGATCCAACGCTTGACGAAAAAACACGGACCGCGCAGGTTCGGATTGAGATTCAGAACCCGAATCAAAAGCTCAAAATCGGAATGTATGTCAATGTCGCTTATGCTTCGCTAGGCGGGTCAGAAAAAACGGCACCGCTTGTGCCCAAAGAATCGGTTCAGAATATTGGAAGCCAAAGAATCGTTTTTCAGGCCACCGATGACCCAAAGACATTTGTCCTTCGTCCGATCAGAATAGGACGCGAGACAGATCGGTTTTATTCGGTTACTGAAGGAATATTCGTGGGCGACAGGATCGTTGCCGACGGCAGTTTTCTGCTCCGCGCAGAATTTCTCAAAACCAACCCGGTTGTGTTCTAAAAAAGGGCGGCACGATAACGTGACGCCCTTTTCCTAAACGTTTGATTACGCGGCTATTTCCTTCTTAAGAAAAAGCCCAAAACCAACCCGACCGCTGCCGAGATCAATATCGTTTGACCAGGCTTTTTTCGCGCGAATTCTTTGGCTTCTTCGACGAGTTCTTTCGGATCCTTCTCTTTTAGTTCACCAAATTTCTCACCTGCTTGAGCAAGTTTTTCGCTGGCATAATCTCTGGCCTTGCCCGCCGCGTCCTGAATTTTCTGTCCGTATTCCTGTGCCTGCATCTTCAGATCTCCCAAATATTCGTCATCCATGTCGGCTTCGGACGATTCATCGGTAACCGGCACGAGGCTTTGTTCCAGTTCTTTTTCGGCCTTTTTAACTTCGTTTTCAAATTCTGACATATTATTATTCTGCTCCCCTTGTTAGTTATCTAAAAAAACTTTATCAAATTGCACATTTCTTTCCACTGCACGCTTTTCGATGTCCGTTTCCGCTTACAAGTTGTAACGAATTTGCAATCTTACAAGTTCCCTCATTTTCTCCGTTGCCATCTTGACAAATTCCGTGGTCAAATGCGAGTCTAAGAAGTTAGTAAGTACTTACTTTCATTTAACCGGAGAATAAATTGACGAAACGAAATCAGAATGCAGGGGCCCGGATGGCGGGGGATGAGCGAAAAGAACAGATTCTCCAAACGGCGATGCGCCTGTTTTCGAAGAACGGATTCATCGGAACAACGACGAAGCGAATCGCGGAAGAGGCCGGCATTTCCGAAGCGATGGTTTTCCGTCACTTCTCCAACAAGGGAGAACTCTATGCAGATATTCTTGACCATAAGGCGGGCAGTCTGGGGTTAAAGAATCCGTTTCAAAAAATCTCGGAAGAACTCAAGAACAAGGATGATTTTGGAGTTTTCTACGGTATCGCGCTGAATGCACTAAACCATCACGATGCAGATAACGATTTTATCCGTTTGCTTTTATATTCCGGACTGGAGAATCACGATCTGTCGAGAATGTTTTTTGAGAGTTTTGTCGCCGGAATGTACGAATTTTTGAGTGGATATATTCGCAGTCGTCAGGAGGACGGAGTATTTCGGGACGTTGAGCCAAAGGTCGTGGTGAGGGCATTTGTGGGAATGATGATCCATCATTCCCTGAGCAACATTTTGTGGGATAAAGAGCGAAAGATTTTGAATATTTCAAATGAAGACGCGGCAAAGGCGTTTGCAACGATACTGCTGAAAGGCGTTAAACGTGAAGAAGCGGGGAAGAAAGTAGAAAGGGAAAAGTAGAAAGTAAAAAGGGAAACTAGAAAGTAAAAAGTAGAAGGTAAAAAGTAAAAAGCAAGAAAGAAGAAGCAAGAAAGAAGAAGTAAGAAAGAAAGAAGGAAGAAGGAAGAAGGAAGAAAAAAGAAAAAAGAAAAAAGAAAAGAGAAGGGAATTGGTATCAGCTAAAACCCTGTACTCAGCACTCAGTACTCAATACTCAATACTCAGTACTCAGCACTCAGTACTAATTCTTTCTATTTCAGATTCCAAAATTACTAATATGAAGTCATTCAGAAATCTTTATATTTTAGTTCTGCTCGGTGTGGCGGGATTAATTGGTTCGGCGTGCGGGAGTTCAAACGCGGAAAACGGCAATACCGCCGGCGATGAAAACAACCGGGCCGGAGCAATAGACATTGAAACCGTTCTGGCCAAAGTCGAACAAATCCCGACCTATCTGGAATCAACCGGATCGCTGTCGAGCGATGCAGAATCCGATGTTGCGCCGTCCGTTCCGGGTAAGATCGTCCGCGTCAATTTTGATGTTGGGAGCTATGTCCGCCAAGGCGATGCGCTGGTCCAACTCGACGCGCGGGACGCGGAAATAAGGCTGAAGCAGGCCTTGGCCCAGGTAGAACAGCAGCGAAAGGCCGTTAGCCAGGCAGAAGCAAACGTAAATCAAGTGATTGCGAATCTTCGCCAGACACAGGTTCGGCTCGGAGTTAAAGACGGGGAAACCTTTGATATTGAGGATTTTTCGCAGGTCATCTCGGTCAGGGCGCAGCTGACATTGGCCGAAAAAGAGTTAAAACGTTATCAGAGTCTCATCGAAACGGGAGATGTCTCACGTTCGGCATATGACAAAGCACGGGCCCAACGGGACCAATTGATCGGACAGCTGGCAGAGGCGAGATCCAACGCCGCCGTTTCGATTAAAGCGATTACTGTCGCCGAGCGGGCTGTGGATCTGGCAAAAACACAGGTTCAAAACGCCAGAGCGGCGCTGGCAACCACCGGAACCCAGGTTGACCAGGCAAGAAAGGCGGTCAGCGACAACATTATTTACTCACCGATCAGCGGATACGTGTCTGAACGAAATGCCGATCCGGGGGAATTTATTTCGCCAAACCAGCCGAATTCCAAAATCGCCACAATCGTACGGACGGCAATACTTCGTTTGAAAATCGACATTCCCGAACAATCGATAGGGAAAGTCGCGGTCGGACAAGGGGTTTCTGCTCAGGTTACCGCGTATCCGGATCGCAAATTCGCCGGACGGATCGTACGCATACTGCCGGGACTCAATCCGCAGTCACGGACGCTGACGGTAGAAGCTGAAATCGAAAATATAAACGGATTATTGAAACCCGGACAATTTGCGACTGTGCGAATCACGCAGTCAAGACCCGAACCGGCGGTGATGATTCCGGCCAGGGCAATCCGCGCCGATGGTCAGCGTAACCTCGTTTATGTGGTAAAAGACGGGGTGGCAATCGAGCGGGTGGTTCAAACCGGACTGCTTGAGAATGACTTGATCGAGATTAAGCAGGGAGTTAAAGAAAACGAAGTGGTTGCGGTTACCAATATCGATAAATTGGGGGATGGGGTGATAGTAGCGCGTTAAATCCAATGTCCGAAGTCCGGGGCCCCGTGTCCGAAGTCTTGGCTTAGTCAATTTTGATTTGGGGTGCGACACCTTATTTGAGGGAGCATGAAGGCAATTTGGGCGTTATGGCGAAAATCGAAAAGTTTGAGGATATACAGTCGTGGAAATTGGCGCGGCAGGCGACGAATAGGATTTACGACTTGACGGAGCGGGCGGAGTTCTCAGCGGACTATGGACTCGTGAATCAGATTCGTCGGTCAGCAATTTCAATTATGTCCAATATCGCTGAAGGATTTGAACGAGGTGGCGACAAGGAATTCGTCAACTTCTTGTCAATCGCAAAGGGATCGTGCGGGGAGGCCCGCGCCCAATTATATGTGGCGCTTGACCGGAATTATATTACGCCTTCCGAGTTTAAGTCGGCATACGACGAGCTCAACGAAACGGGGAAATTGATTGGCGGATTTATGAGTTATCTTAAAAAATCCCGGTTACGTGGTAGTAAGTTCAACACGGATTAAGAATTTGATTGTTTAGAAGGAGATTGGTCTCGGGACTCAGGACTCAGGACTCAGGACTAAAGAGATTATGCAGTGGTTGGCAGAAATTTGTGTTAGACGTCCGGTATTCGCGACGATGTTGATCTTATCGCTTGTCGTTGTCGGGTCATTTTCGTTTTTCTCGCTCGGGGTGGACCTTTTCCCGGAAGTTGATTTCCCGACGATAACGGTAACGACGATCAATCCGGGCGCGTCACCGGTCGAAATTGAAACGGAAATTACCGAAAAGATTGAAGAAGCGGTTAACACGGTCAGCGGCATCGATGAGCTCCGTTCAACTTCTCTCGAAGGCGTGAGCCAGGTATTCGTTCAGTTTCAACTTGAAAAGGATGTCAACATAGCCGCTCAGGAGGTCGAAAACCGGATTCAGACGGCCATTCCGAATCTTCCGGAAACCTCGGAGCAGCCGACCGTACTAAAGTTCGATTCAGGTGTCGCGCCGGTGTTGCGTATCGTTGTCGCATCCGATGACAGCCTGACAAACGTAACCGAAATTGCGAAAAAGAGAGTCAAAGAAAGGATTGAATCGGCAAACGGTGTCGGGCAAGTTCAGATAATCGGGGGGAGAGAACGTCAGATCAATGTTTGGGTCGATCCGGCGAAAATGCGTTCATTTAATGTGACTCCGGTCGAAGTTACGGCCGCATTAAGAATCCAAAACATCGAATTTCCGGGCGGCAGGATCGATCAGGGTGCACAGGAAATCAATATCCGGACGCTTGGAAAGATTTCGAGGGTGGAGGATTTTGAGAATGTCGTCATTGCGACCCGCGGCGGCTATCAGGTCAAGATCAAAGATATCGGCACCGTTGAGGACGGCGCTGAAGAACTTCGTTCCCAGTCGTTCTTTAACGGCCGGCCGGCAGTTACGCTGATCGTATCTAAACAATCGGGGAAAAATACGGTCGCCGTCGCCCACGAACTCAAAGAAATATTAAACGAGATCCGCCCGACCTTGCCATCAGGCTACAGCCTGACCGTGGTGGCGGATAATTCCCTCAATATCGAAGCTTCGCTTAATGCCGTTGAAGAACATTTAATTCTCGGCAGTATTCTTGCCACGATCGTGATTTTTCTTTTCCTTTGGAATTTCAGATCGACCCTGATTGCCGCAATCGCTATCCCGACTTCAATCATTTCGACGTTTGCAGCGATCTATATGATGGGCTACACGCTGAATATGATTACGCTGCTGTCGCTCACATTGATGGTCGGAATTGTGGTCGATGATGCAATCGTGGTTCTGGAAAATATCTACCGGTTTATTGAGGAAAAAGGAATGTCGCCTTACCGGGCGGCAATCGAGGGGACGCGGGAAATCGGATTGGCAGTACTGGCAACCACACTTTCGCTGATGGCAGTTTTCGTCCCGATTGGATTTATGGGCGGAATCGTCGGAAGGTTCATGTCGAGCTTTGGACTCACTTCGGCGTTCGCGATCGGAGTGTCGCTGATAGTTTCATTTACGCTGACACCTATGATGGCGGCACGGCTGATCAAATGGAAGCCGCCTGCGAAAGCACCAGGGAGTTCAAAATTAAAAGATGAAGCCGGGGATGCTGGAAACGTTGTTTCCGAATCGGAAGATCAACCACCTGAAACAAAACATACGAGCAAGGACTACCGCGTTTACAAATTTATAGACAGCACCTATGCCAAAATGCTTGAATTCTCGATGAACAACCGATGGATAATCGTGCTCGCCTGCGTCCTCGTGGTTTTGAGTATTATCCCGCTTTTTATGTTTGTCGGAAAGAATTTTCTGCCGGTTGACGATCAATCACATTTTGAGGTTTCGGTCAGAACCCAGGAAGGCACATCGCTTCAGTCGTCAACTGTGTTGATGGAACGGATCGCAACTGATATCCGGAAACTCGAGGGAGTCACCGACACATTGATCACGGTCGGCGGCGGACAGCAGACCGTCGTCAATGCCGGCACCATTTACGTCAAACTCAAACCCGTCGAGGAACGGGTTAAATCCCAGGAAGAATTGATGATTTCGGCGCGGGCACTTCTGCAAAAATATCCTCCCGATCTTCGGACCGCGGTACAGATTGTTCAGGCCTTTTCAGGGGGCGGATTTCGTAACGCAAATGTCCAGTTTGTTATTGGAGGGCCGGATCTGAAGCAGCTCGAAATTTATTCCGAAAAACTGGTCGCGGTCCTGAAAGAAAACAAAGACGCGGTCGATGTCGACACGACGCTGATCAGTGGCAAGCCGGAAGTTCAACTCGTGGTTGACAGGCAAAAGGCTGCTGATTTGGGTGTCAGGGTGGGTGACGTATCGCAAGCGCTAAACATTCTGGTCGCCGGTCAACAGGCCACGACTTTTAACGAAGGCACGGATCAATACGAAGTTCATGTCAGGGCAAAAGAAGACTTTCGGAGTGATGTCGAAAGGCTTGAGCGGCTCATAGTTCCATCTGCCAAACTCGGCGTCGTAAGTCTTGATAACGTCGTCACGGCAAAACCGGGAACCGGGCCCGCCGCAATCGACCGGATAAACCGTCAACGACAGGTAACGATTCTTGCGAATACCAGACCGGGAGGGTCGGCGGCTGCGATTACCGCGGATCTTGATAACGCGGTAAAAGAGCTGAACATACCGGCCGTATACAAAACGGGGTATGTGGGCCAATCGAAAGAATTAGGTAAAGCCGGATTTTATTTCCTGCTTGCGATAGTACTCTCGTTTATTTTTATGTACATCGTACTGGCAGCGCAGTTTGAATCATTTATACATCCGGTGACGATTTTGTTGACGCTTCCGATCGCCGTCCCGTTCGGAATTGTTTCAATCCTGATCGCGGGCCAGACGGTGAATATTTTTTCGGGGCTCGGTCTGCTGCTCTTATTCGGAGTAGTAAAGAAAAACGCGATCCTTGTAATCGATCATATAAATAATCTTCGCGAACAGGGCCTGAACCGCCATGACGCCATCATGAAGGGAAATCGGGACCGGTTGCGGCCCATTCTGATGACGACCCTCGCGCTGATTGCTGGTATGACACCCCTCGTCCTC
>JBFGKW010000035.1:0-28359 GCA_041576495.1 Aridibacter sp.
AATGATTCGATCCATCGAATCGATTCATCAAGAATTCGATGTTGATGTTCTTTCCAGTTCGGCTTGCCTGCTACGGATCCGAGTTCACCGTCATAATATGCAGTTCTCGGGGGACGAATGCGGTCCGTAATACTTCGGTCAACTGAAATCAGCATCGTCGGAATCCCGGCCGATTCGATTGCCCGCGCAACGATTCCTAAAGTCTGATGACAAAGCCTGGACGCAGGAATCAGCAGTGCGGCCTGAGTTTCGTATCGTTTAACCCGTTCCGCGATTTTCGGTGCCAGCGATCGGGCGACCTGCGAAGCGTCTGGAATAAACCCCGCCAAACTCCACCAGACGTGGTTGAGCCGTCCGATTACGGCGTTATCTTCATATTCCGACAATCGGCCGACCGGAATTTGAGCATTCATGTCTTCAAGTACGGCGGCAGGATCGTATCCGCGGGCCGAATACTTCAGATCGCCCGCCTCGACTTCAATCGGGATTTCCCGGTAACTCGAGTCTCCGTCGCGGCCTTCAACGTCAAACGGCTCGGTGCCTTCAATATAGGCGCCGGCCGAAGAAATCAGCGCCAAATTCAACATCGGCAAGGATCGACGGGCGGGCGCAAAGGGAGCGTAAACATTCTCGACAAACGGATAGTTTCTCAGTTCCTCGTTTTCCTGCCACTGTGAGAACCGGTCCTCGAATTCACTTAGTTTTTCAATCAGATCCATAACGTCACATTTTCAGTTCATCAGGTAATTCAAAATCAGGTATCGATTTCGGTGATTTGACGCTCCCGGGTGAGGAGCGAGAAATAATGAAAAACGCCAATAACGCCGCAACCATAGCCGTGATCAGAATCCATACCGAATATTGATGCCATAAATTAAATTGTATTCGCAGCGGGTCATCCGCCGCTAACTCGTCAATGGGCCGACCGATCAATCCGCGCAAATGCTCAAGGTAAATACCAATAATTAATTGTCCTGCGCCGCAGGCGGCGCCCATCACAAACACCAAAAATCTTTGGAGCCAAATCCAAAACCGTTTTGCGTCATTCCGCGGTATGAGCGACGTCAGTATCAGGGTGAGGCCGATTACCAAACCGCTGAAATTGACAATCGACAATGTTCGGTTGACGACGGCGCCCGCCATCTCACTTGAAGGCAAAATGCTGAACAGGTTCGGAGCGACTCCGAAACTGAAAAAACACGCGGCGCCGAGCCACAAAGCGACTAAAAAGAGTTCAATTTTGGCGACAAACTTCATTTAAAAATCCGGGCCCGATAAGGAAGGGATATTATGGAATTTTTTCTCAAAAAGGGCAAAACAAACTAAAACTATTAATTTTTCCGTCGAATACTTGATTTTGTACCCAAAGTTATTGCATAATCTAACTGTTAAACTCTGTTTGCGTTATGCAATACATTGTTTAGAAAACACACACATACAAATTCCACTCCGGCATCCTTCTCTTCCCGACATCCTTAATCATTCTCTTACGCTTTAAGTGAAAAAACCCCGCAAAAAACCCATTCTAGCATCGATAGCCTGGCCCGTCTTGATAACCATCATAATCCTCCTTCTGATGATGTTCGGCGGTAAATTGGTGTCATTGTCAGTAGGTATGGTCCAGCCGCCCGGGTCACAATACGGTATCTGGATGGCGATCCCGCTGTTGATTTTCGGACTGGCACTTGGAATCTTATCTTTGCGGCTCAGGTTTCTGACTCTTACCAGAATTGTAGCGACTCTTTTGACGCTATGGTTCTTAGCCTCGGTTATCGCGGCCAAATTTCTTAATGTTGATTTATTGTTCATTCCCGTTCTGGTTATATCAATATCGATATTGATCAGCATCCATATAAAAAGGCTTCGTTCAATCGATCGAAAGCTGACGGAGAAGTTGGTTTCACTCGCCACCAGCGGATATCTGATGGAAGGGAAAACGGCGGAAGCGCGGGTCGAAAGCGGACTCAAGCTGCTTGAAACGGTACTCCCGCTTTCAGAAGTAATCGTCTTTCAATACGAAGAAAACGGAGACCTCAACCCGGTCGGTCGGACCAGGAACGGCAGCGGACAGGAATCGATGAGTGCCCGACAAAACACGTGGCGGAAGAATGTAGAACTTTGCGATAAAGCGCTTAAACTCCGTGAGTCAGTTATCGAGTATGATGAAGAAAATCAGGGGGCAGCCCGGGTCGCCTTACCCTTAATTAACGAAAATGAAGTCGTGGGCGGATTGTTTGTCGACATCAAGGAAAATTTTGAATCGAACGATAGATACTTGCTGGAGGCGTTCAGCGAGCAGCTGGCGCGTAATTTCCAACGAAAGAATTTGTGGAGTACGGCTCAGGAAGACACGATGGTTGCAAATTTTTTGTCGACCCACGTTCAGGAAAACCGGATCAACATTACTAACCTGATAAACGGACTGATCAAGGAACAGTCGTTTGGCGTAGTGGCCACTTCATACATTAAGGAAGCCCACGCAATCGCATATCTTGACGGAACGATCGCTTATGTAAACCGGGAAATGCGACACCTGGCGAAATTCGCGCCCCGGGAAGTACACGAAACAAATTTGTTTAGTTTGCTCGACCGATTTAAAACTGATGTTTTTAACGATCCGAGCATTGCTGTCAGGCAGGTTATGCAGGGCCGAAGTACCTATGAAAGGGAATTGCAGTTTCCGGAGGATGGCATCACGCTGAAAGTCGAGA
This sequence comes from Aridibacter sp., assembly GCA_041576495.1. Classification (GTDB taxonomy): domain Bacteria; phylum Acidobacteriota; class Blastocatellia; order Pyrinomonadales; family Pyrinomonadaceae; genus Aridibacter. Next base: position 2,712 of record JBFGKW010000035.1, read on the forward strand.
TTACCCTTGTCAAAATCGCGACGAATATTGAAAACGTACACGATACGGAAGTTCCCAAGAAGCCGGCCTGCTTTTTAATCACGGTTCGGGATATAACCTCCGTGATTGAGAATGAGGCCCTCCGTTCGGATTTGGTCAATATGATGTCTCACGAATTACGGACTCCGATTACGAGTATTCAGGGGTTCGCTCAAATGCTGATGCTCGACGATGCTATTCCCGATGAGGCGAAGTCATATTTAACGACGATTGAAAACGAATCTCAGCGGGCAGCAAATATCCTTTCAAACTTCTTATCGGTTGCCAATCTTCAACAATCAGATAAAAAAGAGATTCAAAAATCGCCGGTCAGAATGAACAAAGTTGTTGAAGAAGTGGTTGGTAATCTGAAGGAAACAGCGAAACGAAAGAGAATCCGCTTGGTCGAAAAGAATGACGAATATCTCCCGCCGATAGCGGCCGACCGCGGTCTTCTTACGAAGGCAATTTCTCACCTTATCGATAATGCGGTCCGATACAGCCCGGAACGCAGTTCAGTTATAATTTCCACGATTCTCGAATCCGATTTCCTGCGTGTTGACATTGAGGATCGCGGTTATGGAATACCCCCATCTGAACAAGAGAAGATTTGGAACAAGTTTTACCGGGTGGCAAGGGAAGGAAAGGATAAGGAATCCGAATCGACGGGACTGGGGCTTTCCCTCGTAAAAGAGATTATCGAACAGCATGATGGTACGATTGGAGTCGAATCCGAACCGGGACGCGGTTCAAAATTCAGCCTTCGAATCCCGCGTTAAATAAATCATAGAATCGGCCTCATTAAGAGACGGGTACGCCCGTCTTTCGTTTTTTTAAAACGGACGTTAGAATCTGTATTCGGTTTTCTTTTAAAAAAACAACGTATGGATGTAATCCAACACAATAGCGCTGCGTGGGATTTGCAAGTCGCGGGCGGCAATAATCCCTGGACTAAGCCGGTTTCCGCGGAAGTGATCAGTCGGGCCCGCGATGGCGAGTTTTCGATCGTGCTGACGCCGAATATCCCGGTTCCACGGGACTGGTTTCCAGAGCATTTTGAAGGCCTCGATGTGCTATGCCTGGCCTCGGGGGGCGGTCAACAGGCCCCAATTCTGGCGGCCCTCGGGGCAAACGTAACCTCGTTTGATAATTCCGCCGCTCAACTCGAGCAAGACAAATTTGTCGCGCGGAGAGAAGGGCTCAAAATTGATATTGAACAGGGCGACGCGGCGGACCTTTCTCGTTTTTCAGATGACAGTTTCGATCTTATATGGCACCCGGTTTCGAATTGTTTCATGCCAAAGATCCAGCCGGTCTGGAATGAGGCCAACCGTGTATTACGAAGGGCCGGTTTGATGCTGGCCGGATTTCATAATGGTTTCTTCTACATTTTTGATCAATACAAAGACGAGAGCGAAGGGGTCCTCGAGGTTGTCCACTCGCTGCCTTATTCTGATTTGAATGAATTTTCAGGCGAGCAGAAAAATCGGCATATCGATCGTAACGAAGCGATTGAGTTTGGCCACACACTCGAACAGCAGATCGGAGGACAAATTAAGGCAGGATTCGTCATCGCAGGATTTTTTGAGGATTACTGGTCGGACGACGCGACTGCGCTCAACAAATATTGCCCGACTTTTGCTGCGACCCGGGCAGTTAAACCATAAATGACGATTTCTGAGGCATTGAGGAAAGCGGCGGAAGAATTGTCCGCTAACGGAATAACCGAGCCGCGTCGGGAAGCCAAATCCCTCCTGGTCCTGGCACTCGGGAACGACCAGATCTTTCTAATCGCCAACCCTACATATTGTCTGACGGAGCCGGAGTATAAGGTGTTTTGGAAATTCGTCAAGCGGCGCGCCAACCGTGAACCCTTTCAGCATATTGCCGGAAAACAGGAATTCTGGGGGCGGAATTTTTGTGTCACCCCGGAAGTTCTGGTGCCCCGGCCGGAAACGGAAATGATTGTCGATAGGACGTTGAAGCTGTTTCAGCCTGATTCAACGATTGAAATATGTGAAATTGGGATCGGATCCGGCTGCATCAGCATTTCGCTGCTAAAGGAACTTCCTTTGGCCCTGGCCTATGGATTTGATATTTCCAAGAATGCGCTTTCGGTCGCCGGCAGAAACGCCGAAAAACACGGCGTCGGTCAGCGTTTGCGGCTTGGAGTTTCAGACGTTTTTCAGTCGATTGAGCGTTATGGGTTCGATTTGATCGTTTCGAATCCTCCCTATGTGCCGCTTACGGAGATTTCAGGACTTCAGGCGGAAGTTAGAGATTTTGATCCGTTGGAAGCGCTTACTGATGGCAAAGACGGACTCTCGATCATCAGGCGCATTATTGACGGAGCGCCAAAATATTTAAAACCGGGTGGATACCTGATAATGGAGATCGGTTTCAATCAATCAGAAACGGTAAAAGAAATGTTTGACTTGGAAGTGTGGAACAGTCCGGATTTGCTTCCCGATTTGCAGGGAATTCCGAGATTGGTGAGCGCGAAAACTGCAATCGATAAAGATTTTAACTCTTGTTCGGATTAAGATTGCCGATAATGCGGGCTTTCTGCTATATTCAATATACCGAAAGAAAAAATTTCTTTAAGAGAATTATATTTTTGATCAGGAGATTTAGTATGGAATACGAAGAAGAAAGAGATGATGCGACTGCAAGCACGAAGTTGACTTATTTGTTGATTGGCGGGGGAATCGGAGCGATTCTGGCGCTTCTTTTTGCACCGAAATCGGGTCAGGAATTACGTGAAGACATCGCTGATGTAACCCGGAAGGGTATCGAAAAGGGTAAAGAAACTGCCGCGCATCTTCAGGACGCCGCTGGCGAATACTACGAAGTTACTCGCGAAAAGGCGGGTGAATTATATGAGACGGCGCATGAACGTGCTGAAGAACTGACGAGCAAAGCAAAGGCCGCCGCCGCGCAGAGCGCCAATCCGATTTCAGCCGCTATCGATGCCGGTAAGAAAGCTTATGTCGAAGAAAAGCGACGAAATGAACCGAGTGCGATTAGCGAAGGACGACCGAGTTATCCGGTAAAAAAAGAGGCTAAAACGGACGAAAAAGGGAAACAAAACGAGGAAAACAAGAAGTAAATTATGAACTCGAACGATCCACAGTTTTGGATGATGATCTCGTCGATGGTGATAGCCGCCTGTTTTATCGTGATGGCGATTTCATTGATCGCGATCGCGATTATAGTGAGAAAGGTCGTAAATACGGTTAACCGGGTCGAGCAGAAGATTGAGCCGCTGATTGATCAGGTGAGTCAGATCAGTGTTCAGGGAAAAGAAGTTGCGGTTCAGTTTAATGAGCTTTCCGGACATCTGGCAGCGGCGTCAAAAAACTTTTCGGATTCAACCGGTTTGATAAAGGAAGAGGTTGTCGAACTACGGCAGTTGGTAGGACAGACTGCCTTGGTTGCCAAGGACAAGGTCGATCTGGTTAATGACACGATTGACCGGACCCAACTTCAGGTTACGACTACCGCTGATTTTATTCAGGCCAAAGTGGTTCAGCCGGCAGCAGAACTCGCAGCTATCATGGCAGGTCTTAGAAAGGGGCTCGAAGTGCTATTTGCGCCATCGCCAAAACGGATCGACCGCGTATATCACGAGGAAGAGATGTTTATTGGTTAGGATGATAAAAAGCTGATAAAAGAGGGCGATTCTTGTATCGCCCTTTTTTTATGACGAATATCTTTGAGTCCAACTTCAATCACGTAATCTCCCGCCGGGCGGTATGATATGAAATATATACTCGCACTCGATCAGGGTACCACTTCGAGCCGTTCGATAGTATTTGATCAGTCGGGAAAGGTTGTATCCGCTGCGCAAAAAGAATTCGGTCAAATATTCCCGGAGAGCGGCTTCGTTGAACACGACCCCATTGAAATCTGGGAAACTCAGTCGGAAACCGCAATCAAAGCCGTAACAGGAGCCGGTCTTACGTCGCGCGACATCAACGCGATCGGAATCACAAATCAGCGTGAAACGACTGTAATCTGGGATCGGAAGTCCGGAAAACCCGTATATAACGCGATCGTCTGGCAGGATCGCCGAACTTCAAAGTTTTGTGATTTGGTTCGGACCGATCATGGTGACTTGATTCGCCGAAAAACCGGACTTGAGGTCGACGCTTACTTTTCGGCAAGTAAGATTAACTGGATTCTTAACCACCTCGACGGCACCCGCGAGCGCGCGGAAAAAGGAGAGCTCTGTTTTGGAACTGTCGATTCCTGGCTGATGTGGAATCTCACTGGCGGCAATTGCCATTTGACGGATGTGTCCAACGCCTCGAGGACGATGATTTTTGATATCAGGAAACTTGAATGGGACACAAAGCTACTCGCGATATTTGAAATCCCAAAGTCTATTTTGCCGGAAGTTCGGCCCTCATCAGAGATTTACGCTGAGGTGGTTGATCCGGTCGAACTTGCCGGAATAAAGATTGCGGGAATTGCCGGGGACCAGCAGGCAGCGCTGTTTGGCCACCATTGCTTTACGCCGGGATCAATAAAGAACACTTATGGAACCGGCAGCTTTATGCTGCAAAACACCGGCGGGACAGCGGTTGATTCGCAGCATAATTTGCTGACGACGATCGCCTGGCAAATAGGAGATAAAGTAGAGTATGCACTCGAAGGAAGTGTCTTTATCGGCGGAGCAGTCGTTCAATGGCTTCGTGATTCGCTTAAGATCATTGAGCAATCAGAAGAGATACAAGAGCTCGCAAATTCGGTACCGGATAACGGCGGCGTATATTTTGTACCCGCATTTGCGGGTCTCGGCTCGCCTTATTGGGACCCGGATGCGCGAGGAATGATAATCGGTCTGACTCGGGGTACGGGAAGGGCGCATATTGCGAGGGCGGCGATCGAGTCAATCGCTTTTCAAACCGCCGACTTGCTGGATTCGATGAAAGAAGATTCCGGAATCGAGTTGACCGAGTTGCGTGTCGACGGCGGAGCGGCAAAAAATGACCTTCTGCTGCAGTTTCAAGCCGATTTACTGCAATTCCCGGTGGTCCGCTCAAAAATGCTCGAAGCCACGGCTCTCGGCACGGCGTATCTGGCGGGATTGGCGACTGGATACTGGAAGAGGGAAGATCTGGCGTCAGACCAAAAACCGGCAAAGCGATTTATGCCGGCGATGCACGCCGAAGATGTCGATCAGATTCGAAAAACCTGGGACAGAGCGGTCAAACGTGCTCTGAGGTGGGCAAAATGAGCGTTTTCTGAACATAACTAAAGAAAGGTGTCTTGAAGGACAGAACGGAAAAAACCACAATCACGCGAACCGGGCGCCAAACCCGAATTGGCGGTCAGATTGGCCAAGAAAACGAACTTAGTTGTCGTTATTTTCGCTTTGCGTTTTGCTTTTCTCGGTACCGACGGAGGCGGACGGAAGCGGTAATCCGACTGCATCGGATTTGATTTCGGCATTGTCGTTAAGGGCCTCTTCTTCTTCTTCCGATTCGGAAATTATCATTTTTCCGGACTCTTTCGAAAAGGTAAGTTTATCCTCTTTCTTGTCGTATTCCACCGATACGAGGTCCCCGGTCTCAACTTGCTGAGTCGCAACGAGATTAGAGAGCGGATATACGAGAAATCTTTCAATTGAACGTTTGAGGTGCCGCGCACCATATTTTAAGTCGATGCCTTCCTGGAGTAGAAATTCCTTTGCCCCGTCTGAGCATTCGAATACAAATTTCGTACCGGCAGAATCGGTAATTCGATCTTGAACCGCGGCTAATTCAATTTCCAGAATACCGCGTAAGTGGTGCTCTTTAAGACTTCTAAAGACAACTACCTTATCGATCCGGTTCATAAACTCCGGAGAAAATTTTCGTTTGGCAGCCTCGAGCGCGGTTCGATATATTTTGGTATCAATTTCATCATCCTCAGGATTTGTCGATGATTTCGCCGGTGCAAAACCGATCCCGCCGGAAATCATATCAGACATTTCCCTGGCACCGAGGTTGGATGTCATAATGACTATCGTGTTTGAAAAATCGACGTTTCGATTGTCGCCGAGCGTGAGCGTTGCCTTATCGAGAATACCCAAAAGCAGCTGCCAAAGAGAATCCGAAGCTTTTTCAATTTCGTCAAAAAGCACAAATGTCAATTTGGTGTCGTCAAAGTGATTCTTGTCCAGATTCTCTTGGGTCAGCATCGGGGATGTTTCGCGATGGCCGAGGTATCCGGGAGGCGAGCCGATCAACTTAGCGATCTCATGTGAGTGTTGAAACTCAGCGCAATCGATTTTAACCACCGCGTGCTCGTCGCCAAAGAGAACTCCCGCCGAAGCCTCGACGACGCGGGTCTTACCCGAACCGGTCGGGCCCAAAAAAAGAAGTGTTCCGATCGGCCGGGCCGGGTTCTGCATTCCCGCAAGAAAGATCTGATAAAGTCCGCTCATCCGCCGAACTGCCCTTTCCTGGCCCACAATCAGCGCTGAAAGCTTATCTTCAAAGTCCTTTGCCCGCGGGCTTTTCCGGTCGGGATTGAGCAATACTTTTTTTGGGGATTTCTTTTTCTTGGCAACTTCGTTTTTCATTTCATTTTCTCCGCGTCACTAAGCAACATCGGGCTCATGCTGTTAATAGACGACTTTTCAAATGCGAGTTTGCCGGCTACTTGCGGCAGTTCTCTATCTGTAATGATGATTTCAAAGGGATTATCGTTTGCTGATTTAGGTACGAGGAAGGATAAACGCTACTCAATGAGACATTTCCGAGTAACAAGCTACTCACTTATTATTTAACATAAATTAGCCGGTTATTGCAAGAAGGTGAATCCTGATTCCGCCGTCCCGGGTGCACTGCACAGGGGGGAATAAAAGTTTTAATACAGGTATTACTATATTCAGGAAGCGCCGCTGCGCAACTAACAACATGTAACAGAGGATTACGCGTGTTCAAAGGGATAAAGGGAAAATTTGCAGAAGATCGACGCCGGAGGGATTTCGAGGAAGAAGCGATGCCGTTTTCGGCGGATTTATTTCGGGTGGCGATGTTTCTCAAGCGTAACAGGGATCTCGCCGAGGATCTGGTGCAGGAGACAATGATGCAGGCACTTAAGTCATTTCACCGTTACAAGATGGGTACCAACTGTAAGGCGTGGCTGACAACCATTATGTACAATACTCATTATAAGCAGCTCCGCAAACAAACCAACTTACAGTTGGTGGAAGACACCGAAGAAATGATTGCCCGGACCATACCGTTTGAAGCCTCGATCCCGCAGAAGATTACCGATGAAGACGTGTTGAACGCGCTCGACAAACTCTCCGATATATTTAAGGAAATCGTAGTTTTGAGTGATGTTGAGGGATTCTCTTATAAGGAAATATCATCGATTATAAACATTCCGATGGGAACGGTTATGTCGCGGCTTCATCGCGGCCGTAAAGTTCTTCGCAGTGAATTAGCGGTGTATGCCAGAAACCTTGGAATAGTCGACGACGAAGAAGAAAACGGACGTCAGATAAATGCAAAAGGAGGGAAATCTTTATGAATTGCCGGGATTTCCATGAAATTATTGATTCGTATTTAAGTGATGAACTTTTGACAGAAACCAATCACGGCATCTTGAGTCATCTCGAACAGTGCGGTGAATGCCGCAATGAAATAGAGGCACGGCGTGCGATCAGGGGCCGGCTGAAGAACGCGGTCTTGAGTTCACCCGATTACCGTCCCGACTCTGAATTTTTGACTTTGTTGGAGTCGGAGTTGCGCCGGACCGCGATAAACGGAAGCGCGGGGAAACCCTATTTATGGTTTTTTCAGAATTCATGGATCGCCGCTGCCGCCGGTTTGCTCCTTGTTCTGACCGTGGGTTTTATTCTGTTTAACCGGTCCCAACCGGTTAATGACCGGGCGGGATTGGGAGAAACGCCGGCTGTTACCGGGTTGCGTTCCTCAAGTCTGGTGAATGTCGCGCTGGGAGATCATCAGCATTGCGCTATCCGGTTTAATCTCGACGATCCGCCGGTTTCGCTTGTTAAGGCCTCGGCAAAGTATAAGGACCTCGATAAGATTGTTGTTCCGCCGCTCAAACGGGTCCTTTCTCAATTTGAGTTAATTGAAGCCCATGCGTGTAAGTACAAAGAAACAAGCTTTGCCCATATCGTCTTCACGGACGGGAAAAAGACGTTATCGGTTTTATTAACCGAATATAACGGGAATGAAGAAGCGAAAAGCGGGGAGATATTTGACTTTTCATCGGTTAACCCGAAGTATCAAATCGCCAGGTTTAACACAAGGGAATACGCTGTTTTTGTGGTCTCCGATCTGGATCGCGAACAAAACAAACTGGCATCACGGGCCTTGTCCGATCCGCTAAAACACTATTTCGAAAATCAAAGCCAAATTGCGTCCGTGCTGCTGACGATTATTTGACCGTTATTGTAAAGGTGCGGGCAACGGCGACAAAAATATCGCTGTTCTATTTTGTAAATTGTCCGAAAGGTGAACGATTCTGATTCTTTTCAGAGGACTATTCATCGTAATACTCGGTACCCAAATGGGTGATCAGTTCTTCGCCTTTCATATGCCGCAGCGTATTTTTTAATTTTTTGAGTTGAATGAAAAGATCGTGTTCGGGATAGAGTTCGGGCGGTGTTTGCGGCGCCTTGAAGTAAAATGAAAGCCATTCCTGGAGGCCTTTCATTTTTGCCCGTTTTGCAAGATCCAAAAACAAGGCGAGGTCGAGTACCAGCGGCGCCGCCAGGATCGAATCACGGCATAGGAAATCCACCTTAATCTGCATTTTGTATCCCAGCCAGCCGAAAATATCGATATTATCCCAGCCTTCTTTGTTATCGCCTCTCGGGGGGTAATAGTTGATTCTGACGACATGCGAAAATCCTTTGTAAAGATCAGGATAAACATCGGGTTGGAGAATATGCTCGAGAACCGAGAGCTTCGATTCTTCCTTTGTCTTAAATGACTCGGGGTCATCTAGTACCTCGCCGTCGCGGTTTCCCAAAATATTCGTTGAATACCATCCGTGGAGCCCGAGCATTCTCGACTTAAAACCGGGCGCGAGAATCGTTTTCATAAGTGTCTGGCCGGTCTTAAAGTCCTTTCCGCAGATCGGAACACCATATTTTTCCGCGAGCTGCGTCAAGGCTGGAATATCGACAGTCAGATTCGGAGCGCCGTTGGCAAACGGAACACCTGATTTGATGGCGGCGTAAGCGTATATCATCGAAGGCGCGATACCGTCATCGTTGTCGTACATCGCATTTTCAAATGCTTCGACGGATTGATGAATATCCGAGGATTCAAGAAAAATTTCGGTGGAAGCGGCCCAGACCATCACCAGCCGGTCACAATTATTCTTTTGCTTAAATTCCGAGATTTCCGCTATCAACTGCTCGGCCAGCTCCATCTTGTTCTTTCCGGTTTTTACGTTTGTACCGTTCAGGCGTTTGACATATCGATTGTCAAAAACCGCCTTCATCGGCTTAAGCGATGCGAGCTGCTCGGATACCTGGTTAAGAAGATCCTTTTCCAGGACACCGGCATTCATTGCAGCATCAAACGCGTTGTCTTCGAATATATCCCAGGCTCCAAAGACGATGTCATCCAAACTGGCCAACGGAACAAAATCCTTGATCATCGGAACATTCTTATCGGTTCGCTTGCCGAGCCGTATCGTCCCCATTTGTGTCAAACTCCCGATCGGTTTTGATATGTCTCGTTTGATAGCTTCAACGCCGGCCACAAAGGTCGTACTAACGGCACCCAGGCCAACCAGCAAAACACCCAATTTTCCTTCCGCGGGGGCAATCTCCACGCCTTGTTTACTCATCAATGGATCTCCTTAATTAAACAGAAAGAGAATAATAACTTTGCAGGTTTGTTAAGGCAAACGAAGTGGAATTTTATTCGCGTTAACTTCTATACACGCGGTAATCAATCTCTTGAAAAATCGTATCGCGGTTTTCGATCTCGGATAATAATTCTTCATTTACCTGATAACTTTCCAGCCCTTCCGCCAAAAGCGTAAACCGGTGAATGTGTGATCGAAATCTGCGGGTTGAATAACCGACCGTTGTTCCTTGATAGATCTGGAATGCCCAATCGCTTGATTGAGCAAGCAATAGCTCACGCGCACACTGATTCAATGCCCGGCGCTCCACTGCGTTAGGCGTTTCAAAGCGATTTGCAAGGGCCGTCATTTTTCTCTCGGCATCGTGTGTATATTGATACATCCACGATGTACCCTCGTTGAGCCAAACCTTGTAGTAACCGTTTTCGCCCCAGGAAGATGCGGTAGGTGATTGTATTTGAATCGGAATCCCGGCGTCCAGATAATCTCCTGGAGTTACCGCCTCAACGTAATCTTGATCGTAATGAAACTTTCGGAAGAGATAATCGATAAATTGGGGGCCTTCGAACCACCAGTGCCCGTAAAGTTCGGCATCGTAAGGCGACGTGACCAACGGTGGATGGCCGCCGTATGTTTCACGCAGCTTCCGGGCCTGATGAATCCGTTTGTCAAGAAAATCCGCTGCATCTTCCGCTGCCCTCATGGTTGCGGCTTTTGGCTTATACGGCCGCTTTTGAATCTGCGGTGTCTTCCCCGTAATACGGTAGTACTTTAATCCAAGGTGTCTTCGATTACCGTCTTCGTGAAGGTGCGGCTTGAGATAATCGATCGGTAAATCCCATCCGATATCGCGGTAAAACTCGCGGTAGATATCATTTCCGGGATACCCGACCTCGGCGCTCCATACCTGTTGAGATGTTTCAACATCGCGGGCGAACACCGCCACACCGTTTGGGCAGCGAACCGGTGCATGTATTCCGTATCGCGGCCTTGGGTCGCCGTACAGAAGAGCGTGGGAATCGGCGACAAAATACTCGATTCCGGCTTCTTTAAGGAGATTTTCGAGTCCTTCTTCATAGGCGCATTCCGGAAGCCATATGCCCCGCGGTTGACGGCCGAAATGTTTCCAATAGTTTTCGACCGCGACCACTATTTGCGCTCGCCTTGCTTCGGGCGTCGAAATCAACGGCAAAAAACCGTGGGTAGCTCCGCAGGTTATAATTTCCAGGACCCCTTCGTCTTGAAGTTCGCGAAACGCATCGATTAAATTGCGTTTGTATTTCGTATTCCATAATTCCAGCGATAATTCGAGCATTTCGACATACATCTCGACAACATCATAAAACTCCGGATCCTCTTTTTTTACGCGGTCAAATTCTTTATGGGCGAGTGCAATAAGGTTTTCAAGATGCCGTGTATAACGATCCTGAAGCAGGTTGTCGGCAAGCATTTCGCAAAGCGGCGGCGATATATTCATCGCCAGCCTCGGCTTCGCTCCCGATTCATAGAGCCGTTCGAAAATGAATATGAGAGGTATGTAGACTTCGGTAATTGCTTCGTATAGCCAATCTTCTTCAAGAAATTCGGGATATTCCGGGTGGCGCACGAACGGAAGATGTGCGTGAAGAATCAGACTGAAATATCCATCCGGCATATGTTTTCGAAATAAGAAAAAAAAGGATTTACAGGATCAATGTTAAAATATCCTGCAAATCCTGTCTATCCCGTTGAATTTTCTATATTTAGTTTTGCTTCAACCCAAACGAACTCAACGATTCCGGTTTCTTCAGGTCAGTCAATTTCGGCAGCAGACCCTGCGGAACGTTTTTCTTCCTGATACGCTTCGGGAAATTAACCAGACTTGCGCCGTATACTGCGGAACCGATTTCTTCATGTTCGAAAATTTCTTCGGAAAAAACGTCAAAATAGCTTTCGAGCGCAGAGCGAACTTCGTCGGCAGTGACACTCTTAAAATCACGCTGCAGCTTGGCAAACAAACTCGGGTCGATTTGGTTCTGAATATCATCAAGCGAATATCCGGACGCCAAGGCAAGGAATACGAACCTCAACTCTTCGCCGCGGCTTGATTCAAAGTCAACAACGCTTTTACCGGCAAGCTGGCGATATGTCTGACGGGTGGCGCTTTCTGCGGATTCCGTGTCATCGCCGGCGACTGCAACTTCTATCGCATCGCGCCGGTATCCCGAGGCATCCAGGACCTCGGCGAATTGATAGGCATTGACGGTGAAACTTGGCGTGTAATCCGTGCGCTTTGACGGACTCCGCCGAGGCGTATGTATTTCATTAGAAAACATCACCCGAATAAAAGGGCGGTTTGGTGCATAAAACCCAATTTCAGCACGGTAATCCGAATCGGAATCGACATTGAACCACCAGTTTCCTTCCGGGTCCACCGGAAACAAATCCTCGGTTTTCTTCGTCCGGTTTATCAATTTCGCCACAAGCGAATAACTGCCCGTTTGACCGCCCAATACCTTGGTTAAAATCTGAAATGGATTATTCTTCACCGACCAGTAAAAATAAAGCCGCGTGGGCGACTGCATTTGAAGTCGTGCCCGATTCTCCTTTGGAAGCTCGGGAAGACTCGGTTCGCTGAGTTGTTTGAATATTGGATCAATGGCTTCACCATCAACTTCAAGCTCAACCGGCGCAGATGCTTCATCCGCAGCGACCCCGCGATCTTTCGTTCGCGAAACGGTATCTTTGGTTTTATCCGGATTTCTGACCAATTCGGAAGAGGAGAGATTTAGCGGGATATCAAGCAAATCAATCAGCTCACCGCCCATTTTTGCATCTGATTCTAGCTGCTTTTTGCCGATTTTATTCTGCTCTTTCTGATTCTTGACCGGTTTTGACTTCTTGGATTTTTCACTCATAACTATTAACACTTGCTCCGTTAATATAAACAGAAGATTATGAGTGGTTTTTTGCCGGCTGACAAGCACAAAAGTAGGAAAATTGTGGTCAGTTGGCGTCCGGCTGCTTGTTTTCGGGGGGCTGACGTTTGATGTTGCTGATCCGCTTTAGTTTGATTTCAACATTTCCCATCGTCGTATCGACCTTTGCGCGAACCGGTATTCTGCGTCCGTCATCCGTAATCCAGATGGTGAGGCTGCCTTTGCGTTCTATAAAGCGGCCGTCGCCAAATATTTCGGGTTCCACCTTCCAACACCAGACCTTGCCGAGAATGGTTTTCTTTTGCTCCCGCTCCGTGATGCTTACCGGTACGTCATAGACCAGACCCGAATCGCTGACCTTCAGGACGAACTTTTTACCGACCGCAAGCGGCATCTTTCTCAGCAAATAAACCGCCGAAATAATGTCCTGCGTGTTTTCTTCGATATTCGATGCCACGCGCCGAGGGGGCCGTGAAGGATCATTTGGATCAGTTTCAGAATAGGTCACCCGTTTCGCAAGATAATCGAAATCCGCTTCGCTTTCCCGGATCCTCTTTCTCTGTTCGTCGCGCTTTTTTGTCTTCAGAATCTGAAGTTTTTTTCCATCGACCGTTGATTCAAATCGCTGAACAAACGAGAAATTGAACAGCTTGGCAAGGGTTCCTTTTGATTCTGCCTCGGTTTTAACAAAAAAATCACCGTTTGATTTGGCTTTTGAAACCGTAAACTTGAAATTCGCAATGCTGAAAGCAAGTCCAAGGGTTTTGTATTTACCCTCATAGAAAAGATTTTCGCCCGGGTTGTAAGGATTGCCGTCGATCTCGCTCTGGGGCATCGCCGCCGGAGGAAAGCAAAATAAAAAGGCGCTTACAAAACTGAGCAGAATTAGTTTCATATCGTTATTTGACGAAATAGACTTTCAACGCAAGGACGATCCATGCGAATAATGCACCGAGAAAAGCTCGATATTCACGGTACCGCAAATATAAGGCAAGTTCAAATTTATTCTCGCCCCTCTCGCAGTCCGAAAACCACGGGAAAAACAGCGAAACCTGTCCGGCATATTTCTGATAGTCTTCTCCAAAAATGTCCGTCAGCTCTTGTGCTTCGACGCTCATTACCGGGAAATAGATGCCAATAAACAGGATCGTAACAAGTACCGCAACCCACCAGATTCCGGTCGCAATCGAGAAACCGATTGCCAAAACCAGGCTACCCAGATACAAGGGATTTCGGGTGTAAACATAAGGCCCTGAACCGGCCAATTCCCGATTTTTTCTTATGTGACCGGATGCCCACGCCCGTATCGCCAATCCGGATAATGCCACCAGGCCTCCGAGCGCCATTGAGATTAGTGTCGGACGTGAAAATATCAGAAACACGACACCGGCCACCAACCCGATTGCGACACGGTATTTCTGAAGTAGCTTCTTTCCTTCAAATTCTCCCATAGTAAGGCACCGAGGCGATCATTTTTCGATCAAAAACAAATACTCCTTGTTTTTATGAGTTGCGTCGCGAACCCAATCGTTTGTCCAACGCATTGAAGCCATCACGTTTTTCCGATAATCGATTGCCACCGTATCGATAACCTTGCCTGATGTGTTGAGAATTTCAAGCAGGTTTTCCGCAGTCGCCCGCCCACCTGAACTGTAGGAAAGGATTATGTGCTTTGCCCGGGTGTCGGCAAGTAGATTCCGTAAAGCCTCAACTGCAACAAAATTTCCGTCCGGGTCTTGTCTGAATTCTTCAAAGACAGATCCGGATTCCAAATCCCGAGTGTCCTCCCGTCTCTTTGCTTTACCAAATATTTCAGGAACGTCATTTAGTATAATACTGGTCCACAAGTGGTAGTAGGATGCATAGCGCACACGTGATGGGGGCATCCTTGCGTTATTCGAACCGTACGGCGGGTCAAAATAAGCCAAATCCGCTTCAACTCTTCCGGCTGCCTCGAAGACGTCGCTTCGCAAAACCTCGTGAGCAGATTCGGATTTGAAAATTAAAGGGAGCTTTAACTCAAGTTTCTTGTATGAACGTGGAGACCATCGGTTGAGATAAGACGCGTGATGCCCGATCGTGCTGTCAACCTTATCCAACGCCAGTATCAAACTTGTCAGTAAAACACTTTTTTCATTTTTCCCAAGATCCAGTATGTCAATCTCCTGGCGAATCGCATCGAGTTTCCGCGTGTTATGAATTTGAAACGGTTTCTTTAACCCGTCTTGATCGGATGAGAATTCTCCATCGGCCGAACCGCCGTAGTTTTCCGTAAACCAACCGTCTTTCCCGGATAGGTTGTTCAGGTGGTCGATTAATCCGGAGTAATAATTCGCAGACTCTTGGTTGGTCAGATAGCAGCGGGCAAATGTTTCCGACCAAACGGCAACATCGTTGGAGATCACGCGGTAACCCGTTTTGGCAAACGCTTGCGAGACCCTTGTCGTTCCGGCAAAACCGTCGTAAACGGTCTTCGGATTTACTCGTGCGGCAAGCTCGAGAATGTGAGGCAGCAGTTTCAGCTTTGATCCGGCATATTTAATTCCCTCAGTTTTTGGAGCAATTCGCGCACACTTTGACTTCATATTTTTTGTACAATAACGCCGGAGGATGGGTGTTCTTTGTTTCAAACTAGATCTGGCCGTGTTTCGTCAGCCTTTCGGAGACTGCCGCAAAAGCGGTTTCGACGTCGATATCCATACAGATCCATTTGTCACACTGCCGGCGATGACAATCAAACCTGCATTCAATATCATTTCGTTCGACGCAAATGTCATCAGGATTGATGCTCCCGTTTCGCCACCACTCCGTCGGGCCGAAAATTCCTACTACCGGACAATCTACCGCTACCGCCAAATGCGTCGGTGCGGTGTCGGCTCCAACATAAACTGCCGCGCGGCGCGCTAATTCGACAAATCCTTTGAGGCTCGGCTGAGCGATTTGCGGCATTGCTGATTTGCTTGCGGCAATTGCGGTTTCCGCCAACTCGAGCTCGCCCGGACCGGTTGTAATCACTGAGGACATCCCCAGTTTATCCCGAAGCAAATCCGCAAGGCGGCCGTATTTTTCAGCATGCCAACGCTTGGTGACCCATCCCCCGGCGGGATTCAATATGGCGAACTTCCCGCCAGCGCGTCTGGCAATGTCATCTGCTTCTTTCTTATGTGATGCGCCGGTTTCGATGGGAAACTCAAGGTTTTTCTTGTCGAGACGAAAATCGCTGTTGTTGAGAAAATACCGGAGGGTTCGTTCGGCGAGTTCCAGATTCTTGAGGATGACGTTTTGCATCGGCTCAACGTCGATCGGCGAATCAAAGAGTACGCGGCTCGCGGGTTCCCGGAGATTCCGCTTTGAAAAGCCAAACCTGCGATTTGTTTTTGCAAGTCTGGCCACTGATGCGGATTTAAAAAGTCCCTGGAAGTCGATCGTCAGATCAAACTCCGAAGAGCGCAGTTTCCGTATCTGCGTTCTTACAGTTTCCAATGTCTTCCCGGGCAGGTTTTTCTTACCTTTCAAAGCCCTGATGTCGACTTCGATAAGGTCAAATAGCATGGGATTGTTGCGCAAAATTTCCGCCGAATTCCTTTCGACGGCCCAAGAAATATCCGATTCGGGCAAGGCCCGCTTGGCGGCCGCCAAAACTGGGAGCGTGTGCACAATGTCACCGATGCTGCTGAGTTTAACAAACAATATACGCATCAATTAAAATAGGATTTTAGAATTCTGCGGATCAATAAATCGCCTCGTTCAACAATTATCGCATATTTTTTTACTGGATTAATAAAGTCTCAATAAGTTATTCTATAAGTTAGGCCTCCTCATCAGTCCGCCACTCTCGCCTCCGAAATCGTTTCTATGAATCAGTCTAAACCGAAAAAACGTGATCTCAGACCATCTCTGGTGTTTCTAAACGGTGATTTACTTGCCGTCCCGATCCCTTTGGAACGCGAGAAAGTCATCCTCGGACGGGCGCTCGGAGCTGACGTGCGGATAAACGACACAAAGGTTTCCCGGGAGCATGCGAAAATTACGTCGACTGAGCGGCCGGAGAATCCGAATTCGAAGTATATTCTGACCGATCTGCAGTCGATTAACGGAACCTATGTTAACGGTCAACGGATCGAGGAGCAGGCTTTAAATAACGGCGACAAGATCACGATCGGCAAACATATCCTCCGATTCGAACTGCTTGACGAGATAGATCGTGAATATCAGCTTCAAATCAGACGTCTTCTGGCGCATGACGACCTGACTGGATTGCTTTCAAGCAGGTCATTCTTCTCAGAACTGCGCCGGGAATCTGCCCGGGCTAAACAGAAAAACCGAAGATTTTGCGTGCTGATGATGGACGTCGACTTTTTCAAACTCGTCAATGATACTTACGGGCATCTGACAGGAAGCAAGACACTTGAAGAGATCGGACATTGTATTACCGAAACCCTTCGTTCGGGCGATGTAGCTGCCCGATTTGGCGGCGAAGAATTTGCCGCATTTTTGCTCGATGCCGATCTTCCCCAAGCGCTTGTTGCCGCTGAGAGAATAAGGGAAGCGATCGAAGAGTTTGCTTTTAGCGTTATCAGAAAAGGTAAACCTTCAGAAAAACACAATATAACCATGAGTATCGGAATAGCTTCATTTCCCGAAGACTCGGACGATCCGATCGAACTCGTCGAAATGGCCGATTCCGCTCTTTACCGGGCTAAAAGCCTCGGCAGAAACAAGGTATGCGCTTACCGTGAGCTCTCGGAAGACGAAGGTCAGATCCCGCTGCCGTCGCGCGAAGAATTAACGGATTGGTAATTATTAAGGGACCCCGGTTAACGTCCGCAGCACTTAAAGAATCAAAACTACGCGAGAAGATACCATTCGATTTAGATTATCGAGGGCACGGAGTATCAGTGTGTCTGCGCCCGGACTTCATAACTGTTGCTTTTTCCCTGCTTGCCGTTATAAATTAACCTTTTGCGTTTCTCTACCGGTATTCAAACTAAAATGCCAAGATTTCGGAATCCATTTCCGTGTCTTCCGCGTAGATCCGCGGCATCAAATTTATGAATCCAACAGAACAAAAAACGGAACTATCGGAGTCGATCCGAAAGCATAAAGAATTCTTGTTTCCGGCGGTAGCCAATTACTACGCCGAGCCGATTGCGCTGGTTAAGGGTGAGGGCGAATATGTCTGGGATGATGCGGGTAACCGATATCTTGATTGTTTTGGCGGCGTATTGACGGTCAGTATCGGTCACGCCAACCCAAAGGTGAATGCGGCGATCATCGAACAAACAAGAACGATCTCGCACACATCGACGCTCTACGGCAACAAACCTCAAAGTGACTTTGCCGAAAAACTCGCCGAAATTTCACCGGGAAAGCTAAAAAAATCATTTTTTACAAGCAGCGGAACGGAGGCCGATGACACCGCGGTGCTGGCAGCGAAACTGGCGACGGGAAGACAGGAAATCATCGTTCTGCGGCACAGCTACTCAGGGCGAAGCGCGACTGCGCTTTCGTCAATCGGCCATTCGACCTGGAAACCGGTGGCGTCACAGGTGGCCGGGATCAGTCACGCTCCCGCGCCCTATTGTTACCGCTGTCCGTTTAAGCTTGAGTATCCGAGCTGCAATGTTGCCTGTGCGGACGATGTTGAGGAATTGATTCAAACCACGACGACCGGTGAGATTGCGGCGTTTATGGCAGAACCGATTCTGGGCGTCGGCGGATTTATCGTTCCGCCCAAAGAATATTTTGGAAAAGTGGCGGAGATCACAAGGAATCACGGAGGGTTGTTTATCGCCGATGAAGTTCAATCCGGATGGGGACGAACGGGCGATAAATGGTTTGGAATCGAACATTGGGGGGTTGAGCCGGACATAATAACGTCTGCCAAGGGAATGGCGAACGGTGTTCCGATAGGCTGGACGATTGCGACTTCTGACGTGGCGGACGCGTTTCCGGGATTGACGTTTTCAACCTTTGGCGGAAACCCGGTCTCGATGGTAGCGGGATTGGCCGTTGTCAATTTTATCGAGGAAGAAGATTTAAGGACCAACGCCCGCGTGGTCGGCGGTTATTTTCGGGAAAAACTTGAGGAACTGCAAGACAAACATCCGGTGATCGGTGATGTCCGCGGCATCGGATTGATGCAGGCGATTGAACTGGTCAAGGATCGAAAAACAAAAGAACCCGCGCCGGAGGCGGTCTTAAAGGTCTTTGAAGAAACAAAACGGCAGGGTGTACTGATCGGAAAAGGCGGGCTTTATGGAAATGTGATCCGGACCGGAATGATGCTCAATTCCACCAAAGAGAATGTAGATGAATTGATCGCGGCCCTGGATAAGGGGTTGTCGACGGTTTAAGAATGTGCACTACGTTGGCCAAAAACGCAAAAGTTTTTGCTGGGAAGACAAAGTTTTCAAAACTTGTACCAAGCTTTAGATAGGGTATTGATAAAATAATTGATCGGGATTTATCCCAAAGGAGTTTGCCATATTCCTCACGTGCAAGTATGGATGCAATTCGTTTGGTTAACGAAACACCGCAGGCATTCGTAACATCATAATCTGATTTACATCGAAAGTGTGTTGGACACGGAGCCGTCTTCGATATTAATCTGTATTTCGAAAGTTTATGGAAATTCGTAAAGCACTCTTGATTTTCTTTGGCACCCTCTTCGTCGTTCTTGGGGTGATGGGTATGATTTTGCCCCTAATGCCCACGACCGTCTTTCTTCTCTTGGCGGCATATTGCTACTCTCGAAGCTCCGAAAAGTTCCACACATGGCTTTTAAACAATCGTTTTTGCGGTCAATATATCCATAATTACCAAAGCGGGCAAGGCATCTCGCTGCGGCAAAAAGTGACGACGATTGCGATGCTCTGGGCGTCGATCGGGTTTAGTATCTGGATGCTTGATTCGCAGTTTTGGTTAAACCTGCTCCTTGCCGGTGTTGCCATCGGTGTTACGATCCATCTTCTCCGGTTGAAGACCTATCGCGCTCCCGAAAGGGTAGTCTGCACATCGCCCGCGACGAAAAACCGACATCAGTAGCCTTAGACAGATTCAAATTTCGACGATCTGATCGACTCGATTTCCGGGACGACTTCCATAGCATCGAAATCTCCGTCATTGATGGTGCTGTTGACTGTCGATATCGTTGTTTGATCCACAACAATCTGTTAATTTTTCAGTTACAACAAAAAACGACTTGTATCAATTAAAAAGATGAAAACATTAATAAAAAACGGACGGATCGTTACAGCCGTAGATGACTATTACGCAGATATATTCATCGAAGACGAAAAGGTGTCGATGATCGGAAAACTGCTTGCGGTCGAAGCCGACACAGTCATCGACGCCGGTGGAAACCTCGTTATACCCGGCGGAATCGATCCTCACACGCATATGGAACTTCCGTTTGGGGGCACATCATCTTCCGATGACTTTTGGACGGGAACGCGTGCCGCAGCCTACGGCGGAACGACGACGATAATAGATTTTGCGGTTCAAACCAAAGGCGAATCGATGATTGCCGGGATCGACAAGTGGCACGCCAAGGCCGAAGGAAAAACTGCGATCGATTACGGTTTTCATCTCATCACTACCGATTTCGAAGACAAGCATACCGAAGAAATGTACACCCTGATGGATGAGGGCATAACGAGTTTCAAACTCTTTATGGCCTACCCCGGTGTGTTTCTGGCGGACGACGCGACGATCTTTCGCGCGATGAGCGCAGCGGGAAATCGGGGCGGCCTCATTTGTATGCACGCCGAAAACGGCATCGTTATCGACGAGATCGTCAAACGGGCTCTGGCGCAAGGCAGAACCGCTCCGAAATATCATGCCTTGACGCGCCCGACAGTTGCCGAAGCGGAAGGGGTTCACCGCGCGATCGCGATCGCCGAGATGGCCGAGTCACCGGTATATATCGTCCATTTAAGCTGTGAGGATGCCTTGAATCAGGTTCGCGAAGCACGCGACCGGGGCATTCCCGCCTTTGCCGAGACCTGTCCGCAATATCTTTTTCTATCGATTGATGATTACGGCGATGATTTTGAAGGCGCCAAATACGTCATGACGCCAGCCTTGCGCGAAAAACACAACCAGGAAGAATTGTGGAAGGGTCTCAAAATGGACGATCTTCAGGTGGTTTCTACCGACCATTGCCCGTTTTGCATGAAGGAGCAGAAAGAGCTTGGAAAACACGATTTTTCCCTGATTCCAAACGGCGCTCCCGGGGTTGAGAACCGTATGTCACTGATCTATAACGGCGGCGTTCACGAAAACCGGATATCGCTTAACCGCTTTGTCGAGATAACCTCTACGGCCGCCGCGAAAATGTTCGGTATGTTTCCCAAAAAGGGCACTATCGCAGTCGGTTCAGATGCCGATCTCGTCATCTTTAACCCGGATAAGCGTCAGACAATCTCAGTCGACACACACCATATGAATGTCGATTACAACGCCTATGAAGGTTTTGAATTGCAGGGAGTCGTCGAAACCGTTCTCTCACGCGGAAATATAGTCATCGAAAACGGCGAGTATCGCGGCGAGCAGGGTGACGGACAATTTATAAAACGCGGGGAATGCGTGAAAATATAGCCTGTAGACGCAAACATTAAACGAATATGAATGGCAAGACATTTTGAATCTTTTACGAATTTTGAATCGCACAAAAAAAATGATATGTTTACCGAGCATAAAACATATCTGCACAAACTAAACGACTTAAGCAACAAAGTTGTCTTAGGTTTACGAGATGCCGATGCGTCTTAAAGCGGTTCGGCATCATCGCCGGACCCTCGCTAAGAAGTCGTTTCCGGATAAATCGTCGGTTTAAAACTTCTAGTTTTTCTTCAGTGTTTTTACCGAATAATTTGTCATTTATAAACAACCGGCAGGAATAACCTCAGGGTATTTCTGCCTATAACTTCAGAACAGGAGACAGTAAACAATGAAAATCAAGCAAATTCTAATGGCGGTTATGTTGATCGCTTTGGGCGTGGTCGGAGTTGCCGCCGAATGCACGGACGCGCAAGCAAAGGCTTTTGAAAAATGGGATCAAGATTGGACCAAATATAACGCCGAGGGTAATCGGGCGGAATTGGAAAAAATCTATGCCGACGATTTCCAAGGCATCGGTGGGTTGAGTTTGGGTACCGATAAGAAAAAAGAAATAATTGATAATGCCGTAAAAAATGTCGGTTCAAACCCTAACGTTAAATCGTCATCCCATAACTTTCTGATCACTTGTACGCCCAACACGGTCACGATCGTACATAGAACTACCTTTAACGTAACAACAGACGGCAACGAATCTACGTTTTGGAACCGCAACGTCCACATTCTTGAGAAACGGAATGGAAACTGGCAAGCCGTCAGCAGCATCTCTCATCCTACCGGCCGTGATGACGAAGGCGCGATTTTTAACCTCGAACTTGATAGCGACCAGGCTGCTATGAGGCGTGATCTGGATTGGTTCAAAAAAAATTATACTGACGACTTTATCGGCACCACCCAAAGCGGTACGCGTTATGACAAAAAGCAGATGGTCGCTTACCTTGAAAACCTTTGGAAAGGTGGCAAGGCCAAGTTGGAATCTGCGAGGCTCTCAAATATCGCTATCCGGGTTGACGGGAATATGGGGGTTGTCAACGGCGTTCGCCACGGAAAAGGCATCGGCGCGGACGGTAAGCCGTTTGATGATAAAAACCGTTTTACTCATACGTTTGTGAAAAGAGACGGAAAATGGATGAGGATAGCCTCTTCGAGTAATAAGGTGAAAGAAGATGAAGCAACCGCGCAATAACACCGGCGGAAATCATCTGCTTGAAGCAAATATTTAAAGTTGTTCTCTGAATGGCTTTAAGGAAATAAATTTGCGAAACACGCGAAAAACAACTTTTGGTTTTTTCGCGTGTTTCGCATATTTGTCGGGCAAAAAACTGAATGCCGGCCTTTATCTGATTGGATTTTGTCGTCTTACAGTTCGTGAGACGAGAGTTCATCCTGGTTAAACGCAGGTCAAAGCCGGATCGACGGAAATGAAAAGTAGTCGTTCCGGCATCTTGCCGGGAGCTTTTCTTTCTTGCCTGCGTTTATCTGTGGTTAGAATCCGATTATCGGATTTGGCGACAGGGTCGATATGAAACTTGAAAAGGACACAACAAATTCACAATACAAAATCCACTCCATGATCAATTACCAGCCACACCAATAAAAATATCACTTCGAGATCTGCCCGGTGCCATGACCCAAACGGCCACGGGAAGGTCCGATCCATTCGGGTAACCCACGTCCCGGAATTTGTTGACAGCGGTCCCGCTCTCAATTATTGTTAAACTATCTGGCAATTTGTTTTAGCTTGTTTTTTGAACGTCGGACCGTGCTCTGTGATTTCACATTATCAGAGAGTTGGTTAAGGTTCGAAGTTTAATTCAGGGGCGATTTATGCCAAAAGCGGGCACAAGGATCCTGCACTATAAAATCCTCTCCGAAATCGGCAGAGGAGGAATGGGAGAGGTTTATCTCGCGCTGGACACGAAGCTTGACCGACGTGTTGCATTGAAAATCCTGCCTAGCAACTTCTCACAAAACCTAGATCGCGTCGCTCGATTTATTCAGGAAGCAAAAGCTGCCTCTTCTCTTAACCATCCGAACATAGTTACGGTATTCGAAATTGGCGAATTTGAAGGGATACGTTTTATAGCCTCAGAACTGATCGAAGGAAAGTCACTTCACGAGAAGACGGGGCGTGAATTGCTGACGGTCGATGCCTGCCTTGAAATAGTAATCCAGATTGCCTCGGCCTTAAATGCCGCCCACAAACTTGGTGTTGTTCATCGCGATATTAAACCAGAAAATATTATGATCCGCCGGGATGGAATCGTTAAGGTTCTTGATTTTGGGCTCGCAAAACTTGTAAACGAGCCTTTGGGGCAACCGATTGACAACGAAGCTGCGACAAAGGCTCAAGTAGCCACGAATCCCGGCACAGTTATGGGAACGATGCCGTATATGTCCCCGGAACAAGCCCGCGGAAAGGAAATCGATACGCGTTCGGATATCTGGAGCCTCGGCGTCCTGCTTTACGAGATGTTAACCGGGAAGCGGCCATTTGACGGCGATACACCGAGCGATACGATTGCGTCAATCTTGAAAACGGAGCCACCACCGGTTTCCGACCTTGGCGTGGTTGTCCCGAGCGAGCTTGAGCGTATTCTTCAAAGGGCCCTTCGAAAATCAAAAAGTGAACGGTATCAACACGTCGGTGATTTGCAAATCGATCTAAAGGAAGTTCTACAGGAGTTAGAATTCAAAGCCTTAAGCGATCAACCAACCGAGCAACTTGATACGGCGTTTGAAAATGTCGAAATTACGGAAGACACGGCGATTGGTGGTCCGACGACAGCGGGACACGATGCAGATGGTGCGAGCACCGTTAAAGAATCTAAAGTCGGCATTGATCCGATCGGAACCAGAATCTTATTGGCTGCCGGTGCGGCGGCGATCTCCTTAATGTCGATTGCGGCTGTTTACTGGTACTGGATCTCGATCGCCCGCGAAGATTCCTTTCAAAACATGCGGTTTGACAAGTTAACTTCGAAAGGCGATTCAGTTGAAGGATTGGTTTCGATCACACCTGATGGAAAATATGTTGTTTACGTGGCGCAAAAAGACGGTCGCCAGAGCCTTTATTTGACTCAAATTGCTACGTCTAGCAATGTAGGTATTTTCGATTTAGCGGAAGGTGAGTTTTGGGGCGTAAGCTTTTCGCCCGACGGAAATTACGTTTTTTACACGGCGGGTAAAGATGACGGACCCGGGGCGCTGTATCAGCTTCCGGTGCTTGGCGGGGCTTCGCGGAAGTTACTGGAAAATGTCGATGGAGGGATAACGATTTCTCCCGACGGTAGAAATATTGCCTTTGTCCGTGACGAAACTGAAATATTGATTTCGGACTTAGCAGGCAACGACGTAACATTACTAAAAAGAGCGTCCGAAGGAAACCGGTGGATTGATCTGGCCTGGAAAAGAGATGGAACGGCCATAGCCGCAAGCTACCATTCTATGTCGGACACCAACGTACATTTGTCGGAAATCGCAGTAGCCGATGGAACAGAAACGATAATAAACGGACCGGCCTGGCTCCGTATCAGTGGAATTGACTGGCTCCCGGATGACACAGGTATTCTGGTCAGCGGGAGAGATTTTGAAACTGAGCTGTCACAGCTTTGGCTTCTTTCGTATCCGGACGGTGAGATTAGGAAAATCACGAATGACCTTAGCAGCTATATCGGTTTAAGCGTCTCACGAGACGGGGAAAAGATCGTAAGCGTACAGCTTGAGCGAATTTCAAATATCTGGTACGCCCCAAATGCGCCAAATCCCCCGGCGAAGAAACTCACTTCCGATGCGGGTAAAGACGAAGGCATGTCGGGTGTTGTATGGACGCCTGATGGTGAGATTATTTACACAACCCGTGAAAGGGGGTCGCAGGATCTTTGGAAGGTCGACAAGGATGGCGGTGAACCGCGCCGATTGACGGAAGGTTCGGGCGCAAACTTCTCTCCGGCGGTTGCGCGTGACGGCAGGTATGTGGTTTTTGCCTCGACCAGGTTTGGCGACGTAAACCTTTGGCGAACCGGGTTGGACGGTGATTCACCAAGGCAGCTGACCAACGATCCCGGTATCGAGGGCGCTCCAAGTATTGCACCGGACGGTAAAACAGTAATCTACCAGCGAACGGATACCGAAAACAGGTCTTCTATTTGGAAGGTCGGAATCGCCGGTGGCCGGGCCGAACAAATAACCACCGAACAATCGGCAAGGCCAATAGTCTCCCCGGATGGGAAATGGAT